>NZ_JBSFIH010000015.1:0-9500 GCF_053597455.1 Streptomyces sp. NPDC001393 | reverse complement strand
GGGGACCGGAGGCACCAGGTTCCCCTGCGCCGGACGCCGGCCCCCAAGGCAAAGGGGAAGAGCAAGCGCAGTAGCCGGTCCCGCGGCCCGCAGGCTCAGCGTCCGGCGCGTGAGCCAGAGCAGGACATCGACCATCTGGTCGAGCTGATCCGCCCCCACGTGCCCGCGCTGCTGGAACGGGACGGCAACGCGGCCGTGACTCGAGTCCAGCTCAGGGAGATCATCCGCCGCGAGAAGCTCCCCGGCGGCCGAAACGACCGACTCAGCCTGGTCCTGGCAGCCCTGCGCAGCCCAAACAGCAACACGACGACAAGGAGCACCACACCATGAGGACCTGCCCGCAGTTCGCCGCCATCCGTGAGGAATACGAGCGGGAGATCGGCTATCTGAGCGCCCACTCCAGGCGGCATGCCGGCAAGCCGTCGGCGAAGGCCAGCTCGACGTACGCCGCTTCAACGAAGGCGCGGATGGCCCGGGCGCTCAGCGGCCACGTCGGACGCTGCCCCGAGTGCGGCTGACCCTGCAAACCAGCAGGTCACTCCCCCTGTCCCCCTTTGGTGGCCCGGCGCACCCCGGGCCACCGCCCCGTACCGAGAGGCATCCCGTGGTTTCCCACCCCATCCCTCCGTCGCGGCACATGGCCACCGAGACGGCTGCGTGGGCCACCGTCCTGGTCCGCCGGCACCTCGTCTACGCCATGGTGCCCGTCCCGACCGGCCAGTGGCTCGTCCAGCAGGTGCCGAACGGGCCGGTCCAGCTCCTGCACGGACCGGCCTCCGTTCTCGATCTGGCCGCCACCATCCAGCGGCAGCTCCGTACGGCGAGGCCCGACAGCCGATGACGAACCCGAACGAGAACAGCGCCACCCCGGATCCTGCTCGGGACCCCAACTCGGTCTGGGGGCGAGCAAGTTGGGGCGGAAGCGTAGCTTCCGCCAAACCCGCCCCCAAGGGGGCGGGAGAGGACCCGCACCGGGGGGCGCAGGTCCATCCGGCTTCGACCGAGGGCGGATCGAAGCCGGGGCAGGAGGAGAAGCCGACCGAGCGCCGCAGCCACCGTGAGCGTGCCGTACGCGCCCGTCAGCGCCCCCGACAGCCGCGCGAGAACAAGCGCCTGCACCAGCCCAACACCCGTTTCAACGATGAAGAGTTCGCCCTGATCAAGTCCGCCGCCGCCCGCTGTCAGCTGTCCGTCGCCGGGTTCCTCGCGCGCTCCGCGCTCGCCGCCGCCCGCGACCTCGACCGCACCAGCGCCGAGATCGCCGACGAACGCGAAGTGATCACAGCCCTGTTCGACAGCCGCCGCAAGCTCGGCTGGGCCGGCAGCAACCTCAACCAGGCCATGAAGGCCATCAACTCCGGCGCCGACGCACTCCAGCTCGAAGCCACCATCGCCGCCGTCCGCCGGGCCGCCGAGACCGTCCACGAGGCCGCCGCACAGCTGATTGCACACCGCAGCTCATGATCCCCAGCGTCAACGAGTCCGGCTCCCGTACCATCGGCCTGCTCGCCTACCTGTACGGTCCGGGCAAGCACGAGGAGCACATCGACCCGCACCTCGTCGCCTCCTTCGACGGCATGTCCCCCGACCCCGGCCGCGACCCGAACGCCACCCTCAAGGACCTCCAGCAGCTCCTCGACCAGCCCGTGATGGCCCTCCCGAAACACGCCCGGCCAGCCAAGCACGTCTGGCACACCTCCGTGCGCACGGCTGCGGACGACCGGATCCTGTCCGACGAGGAGTGGGGCGAGATCGCCCGCCGCATCGTGGCCGCCACCGGCATCGACCCCGGCGGCGGCCAGCCCGGCTGCCGCTGGGCCGCCGTACGCCACGCGGACGACCACATCCACATCGTCGCCACCTTGGTGTGCGAGGACGGCAGCCGCCCCGACGACTACCGCTCCGGCAAGCGCGCCCAGGCCGAATGCCGCCTCATCGAAAAGGAACTCGGCCTCCGCCAAGTCGCCCCCGGCGACGGCACCGCTGCCCAGCGCCCCACCAGCGCCGAGCGCCACAAAGCCGAACGCCAGGGCCGCGAGCGCACCGCGCGGGAGGAACTGCGCGAGACCGTGCGCCGCGCGGCGGCCGGCGCCACCAGCGAGACCGAGTTCTTCGACCGGCTGGCCGCCGCCGGCCTCATCATCCGCAAGCGCCTCGCCCCCTCCGGCGACCTGCTCGGCTACAAGGTCGCCCTGCCCGACGACCGCAACAAGGACGGCGAACCGGTCTTCTACCCCGGCGCCCGCCTCGCCCCCGACCTGTCCCTGCCCCGCATCCGGGAGCGCTGGTCCGCCGACACCCGCGACCAGGACCCCGCACCAGCGGATGCGCCCGCCACTGTGGCGCCAAGCGGCCCGGCCGCCGCCCGCAGACGCACGGCCTCGGCCGCGTGGACCGCGATGCTGGTCATCGAGCACGGCGACGACGCCATCGCCGCCGCGTACATCGCCGCTGCCGGCGAGGTCCTGGACGCGCTCGCGAAGACCTCCGCCGCCCACACCAGGCGCGAACTGCGCGACGCCGCCTGGGCGTTCGAGCGGGCCTCCCGCTCCCACGTGCGCGCCGAGCGCGGCCACGACAGGGCCCTGCGACAGGCGGCCCGCGACCTCGTCTACAGCGGCCCGGCGCTGGGCCGCGGCGAGGACGGCGCGACCACCGCGATGGCGATCGACATGCTGTTCTTCCTCATCACCGCCGCCGCCCACTGGCACGCGAAGAAGAACCACGCCCAGCAGGCCGCCGCCGCCCGCCAGGCCGCCGAACACCTGCGCGCCGCCTACCAGGCCGCCGCAGCCCAACCCCTCGGGGCCCTCTACCTGCGGGGCCGACGCCTCAATCGATCGTTGCGGCAGCGGCAGACGACAGTGCTGCGCGAGGCGCTACCGGAACTGGCCGAACAGATCCTCGCCGAGCCCGGCTGGCACGCGCTCGCCGCCACCCTCGCCGACGCCGAGGCCGCCGGCCACGACCCAGCCGCCCTGCTCGCCGACGCCGCGGCACGGCGGGAACTCGCCACGGCGGAGTCCGTCAGCGACGTCCTGGTGTGGCGGCTGCGCCGGGCAGCGGACCTGCCCGCGGATACCACCGGCATGGTGCCCGACGCTCACACCGCACAGCGCTCGGCACAGCGCACCGGGCAGCACATCCCCGGACAGGCCCGACCTGGGCGCGGCCGGTCGTGACTGTGGACTTTGTGAATTGAACAGGTCAGCGGACTTCGGGCACGATCATGACGCGTGCAGGACGAGATGAGGGAGGACACCGGGTGTTTCACCGGATACGACGCCGCCGCGCGGAAGAGGAAGAGTTCAGCGAGGTGCAGCGCCGGGCGTACGAGGCGTGGCTGCAGATGGCCGACCAGGTGCCACCGGTCCTGCAGATGCAGCAGGAGCATCAG
This sequence comes from Streptomyces sp. NPDC001393, assembly GCF_053597455.1. Classification (NCBI taxonomy): domain Bacteria; kingdom Bacillati; phylum Actinomycetota; class Actinomycetes; order Kitasatosporales; family Streptomycetaceae; genus Streptomyces; species Streptomyces sp. NPDC001393. The sequence goes on along the minus strand of NZ_JBSFIH010000015.1, from coordinate 6,103 downwards.
CCCGCTGAGCCGGCGCCGGTTGTGGACGACTTCCTCCCGCCGGAGCTGCGCGTCCCCAGCCACGACCAGCTCGACGGCCGGGTGATGCCCTGGCCGTGGCCCGTCGTCCTGGACGGCGAGGTCGTTACCTGCGCCGAGTGCGGCGCCTACCGCGAGTGGCTCATACTCTCCACCCACGACCAGGTCTGGCTGCGCTGCCAGGCCGGCCACCAGCAGCACGAGACCCGTCTCGACACCGCGTGGTTCAACCGGCACTCCGGACCCGGAGATGCCATCCACGCCACGTTCGAGGACTGCCTGCGGCACCTCGGCCACCGCTGACCGCCACTCCTTCGACCCCTTCTCGGGCCCACGGGCCCGCACTGTCCAACCGTCACCGAGCACCAAGGGGTCGTTCACCCATGCGCGTTCGCCTCACCCTCACCGCCCTCGGCCTCACCGCCGCCGCCCTCACCCTGCCCGCCTGCTCCGCCGGTACCAGCAAGGCGAAGTCCACCTCCCCGTCCTCCGCCCCCGCAGGCCACCCGGCCACCACCAAGCAGAGCGACGCCCCGCTGTCGTCGGCCGCGCTTCAGCCCCGCCTGCTCGACGAGAGCGACCTCGGGTCCGACTACACCCGCAAGCCGGAGGACACCTCCAGCCACGACGACGTCACCGTCACCGGCTGCCCCGCCTTGGAGAAGCTGGGCGGCGACGCGGCGGCCGGCGGCTCCCTCGACTTCCCCAACAAGGCGAAGGTGTCCTTCACCTACACCGGCGGCAGCGCCGGTTCGGAGGTCTCCGAGGAGCTGTACAGCGACACCTCCACGAAGCTGTCCGACGGCATCGATCGGATCTTCGACGCCATGACCGGCTGCCCGACCTACCAAGTCGTCTCCGGCAGCGCCGCCATCAATATCACGTCACAGAAGACGACCGCGCCCCGGCTCGGCGACCAGCAGTGGAGCCAGCTGATGACCTTCTCTTCCGGTGGGCAGGACAGCCTCGTCAAGCAGACCGCGATACGTGAGGGAAGCCTGCTCCTGATCGTCTCCGGCCCGCCGGCCCTGGTCGACCAGCATCTCGGCAAGGCTCTCGCCAAGGCGACAGCGACTCGCTGACGCGCTCGCAACGGCGCCCTCGACCACCACGGTCGAGGGCGCCGGGCTCTGTCGCAGCTGGCGTCACATACTGCCGTCACGCTCCGAACCCCTTAGCGCACCGGCAAACACAGCAGCAAAGCCCGCCCTTCCCGGAATCGGGGAGGGCGGGCTTCATGCGTCGGGTCAAGGGCGGACACCGGCGTTCAGCCGGCCGGGGCGCGCAGGAGCCGGTCCCGGGTGCTCTCCGGCAGCACCCGGCGCAGGACCGGTGCGGTCGAGCTGAGCGAGGCGGCGAACGCGGCGACCAGGTCGTGCGGGACGCTGGCTGCGAAGGACGCCGCCCACAGGCACTGCGTGCCCAGCGCGGGCTCGGCCCATGCCTGCCATCCGACCGGTCCCGCAGCGTCGTTCTCGGCGACCAGGGTGCGCGGGTCGGCGTCCTGGATGAGGGGCGGGACCTCGCCGAGGCTGAGGTGGGAGGTGAAGGTCGGGTCTATCGCTGCCGCGTGGGGCTGGTCGATGTCGCGGAGCCAGCCGTGGGCGGTGACCGCGTCGAGGACCAGCTCGGGCCCAGCGAAGGACACGGTGGGCTGGTCCCGGGCATCGAGCGCGACGAGGAAGTCGGTGAGGACCTCGCCGGGGACGTCGGGGGTGAAGTAGGCCGACCACTGCGCGAGCGGACTGTTGGTATCGGCGCGGGCGCAGACCTGCCAGGCGATCGGCAGTTCGCCGAGGTGGAACGGCTCGTCCGCCAGGACCCACTGGGCCCACCGGAGGGTGTCGGGGCTGATGTGGAGGACGGTGCTGCGCAGGACCTGACGGTCCTCCGGCGCCTCGTCAGGTTCCTGGCGCCCGCGGACGATCGCAAGGCTCGACCAGCCAAGGCCGGCGAGCGTATCGGCGACGGAGTCGTAGAGGCGTCCGTCGTCCCCGGCCAGGTGCCGGGGACCGACCCAGTACGCGCGCTGGGCGCTGTTGCTGGCCGGCGGATCGAGGGGAATGTCGGGGTTCAGGGGCGCCTCCAAGGGCTCGGTGCCGGTCTACTTGCCGCGTGCGGTGCGGCGTTCCCGGCGAGGGGGTGCCTGGACGGGAGAGTGCCAGGTCAGGGCGACGGCGACCTCGGGCGGCAGATGACCGAGCTGGGCGTCCGGCTCCCGGCCTTCGGCGAGGTACACGACGGGCTGCCCGGTCTCGTCCACGGACTGCACGACCTGCGCCAAGCGGTGTGCCATCGGGAAGAAGGGATTCATGGCCTGGCGGACCGGGGCACTCCGGTCGCAGCCGGACAGCAGGTCGATGAGATCGCCGACAGTCATCTCCGGGGTCGTCACGAACAGCCTCCTGAGGTAGAGGGAAACGGGGAGCAGTGGAACCGTTCGGCGGGCGGCAGACAGACGACCGCGTGCGGGGCGGGGGCTACCTGTCGGTGTCCGCGCTCTCATAGGGGGCGTGAGGTCTCCAGCACGCGCGCCACGGCGGCGGCGACGATGTCCGCCGGCGTCTCGGTGTCGAACGACAGGTGGTAGCCACGCACCTTGGCCGTGCCGGTGACGGCGATCTTCCATCCCTCGCCGTCCGTGCCGGGGCGGCCGAGCGGGAACCAGCCGAGGTAGAACCGGCCGTCCTTGGAGCTGACGTGCACGTCCGCGCGGTCATCCACGATCAGGTGGAAGTCCTCCGCGGAGAACTGGTCCATGACCAGCGTGGGCTGGCCAGGACCGAGCTGCCACTCGCGCAGCCGCAGGGCCTCGACGGTGGTGGAGAAGCCCGGGCTCACGGGAGCTACGGTCACGGCGATCACCTCTCTGACCTGCTACGTTCCGGGGAAGGTCGTCTAGGTTCACATGGCCCTGCCCGCAGTTCCAGTCATTCGTGGATCTTTCTCGTCTGCCACCGGCGAACTGCGAGATCCGCCCTCGCCGTACCGCACCTGCCCCGGGCCGTCGGCAGCGAGGACGCAGGGCACCGACAGCTCGCGATCATCGGCGCCAGGGCGCGTTCAGAATCTGAACACCAGCCGTGCTCAGACTCTGAGCACTCCACGCGTTCAGTTTCTGAGCAGACCGGCCTCTCCCTTGGACGGATCAGCCGGCCAACACGGAACCCCTGGGAGCCTCCAACCCCGCCCGTCTCACTTCCTCCTCGCTCCCCCCAGACGACACGCGGCGCCGGAGGCATGGAACGAAATGACCAGGGCACGCAAAAATCCCGAGAGGCGAAACCTCTCGGGAGCTTGTTCCTGGCTTGCGGCAACGAGTGCGGGGCGACTCGAAGGGAGTCGCCCCGCTGCTCTAACCGTCCTGCCTGTCGATGTACGCGACGGCACTCATCCTGAGGCCGAACGTACCGGCGAGTCCTGCGGCGCTCGATGTCTGAGTCCCGTGTTTAGACCTGGTCGGGCTCGTCGTTCGGGACGTCATCGCGAGTGCCACGCCGGCGTGCGGCGACGACCGCAGCGCCTCCGGCGACGAGTAGGAGGCCGGCGCCGCCCAGGAGCCAGGGGGTGGCGTCGGCACCGGTGTGGGCGAGGGTGCCTTCGGGCGTGGGTGCCGTGCTACTCGACGGCGAGGCGTTATCGGCGAGCGGGCTGCTGGAAGCGGATGTGGACGGCCAGGGTGTGGTGGCGGGTGCCGTCGGCTTGACCGAAGGCTTGTCCGGTGCGGTCGTGCCCGGCGTGGTCCTGCTCGGCGATTCCGACGGCGTGGTCGGCTGTTCCTTCGCCGTGTCTGTGAGGGTGACGGTGACCGGGGCGCCGGGCTTGGCGGTGAGCTTTACCGGCTTGGCGTCGAGCTGGTAGCCGGAAGGTGCTGTGGTTTCGGTGACCGTGTAGGTGGTGCCCGTGGCGGAGGAGACCGGAAGCTGGGCGGTGGCGGTACCGTCCCTGCCCGTGGTCAGGGTGACCGGGTCGCCGCTGCTGCCCGCCGGGGTGATGTTGATGACTGCTCCGGTCAGCGGCTTGCCGCTGGTCTTGTCGGCCGTCTTGATGGTGAGGGCGGCGGGCTTGAACGGGTCGGTGATCGTCAGGGGCACGGTCTGCCCAGGGGTAACGATGACGTCCTGGTCGGCGACCACGTCGAGCAGAGGGTTGCCGCTGGAGACCTCCTTGAGCCGGTAGACGCCGGCTGCCAGGCCGTTGAAGGCGAGCTTGCCGTCGGTGTCGGTCTTCCCCTGGGCCACTTCCTTCCCGGTGGTGTCGAGCAGGGTGAACGATGCGCCGGCCAGCAGGTCCCCGCCGGCATCCTTCTTGGTGATCTGGACGCCGCCGGTGGGGACGGCACTCGTGGCCGGGGTGGGCTCGTCAGCGTGAGCCGAAGCGGTCGGTACACAGGCCAGGGTGCCGGTCACGGCAGCGGCAACGACGAGGGCCGCGGTCGGCATACGGGTGCGCATAAAGAAAGGTGGCTCCTTGATCGGTGTGGAGAAGGGGTCAGCGGGTTCGGCGCGGGGCCGGGCCCGGAGGGGGCGTGGCGACCGGCGAAGAGAGAGGCGCCTGCTTTGCCCCCGTTGCCGCCGCCACGATGTAGAGGCGGTCGCGGGTGGGGAACGGGACGTCTTTCACGGTGCGGCTGACCGGCACGGTGGAGATCATCGAGATGGTGAATGCCGCAACCAGCGCGGTAGGCGTGCCGAAGGAGAACTGGGCGCGCCAGTACGGCTGATCGGGGTGTCCGCCCCAGGCCGTCCAGGTGGGAGCGTCGGAGCCGGCGTAGCGGTGCCGTACGCCGGCTAGGTCGTCGGGGGCACGGAAGAATTGCGTGCCGTCAGTCTTGACCTGGTGGCTCCAGCCGCGGGAGAGCAGCGGCGTGTACGCCTCCTGCGGCGCGGTGTCGTCCTCGAACAGCCGGTCGCGGTCGCTGTGGCGGTCTTCGAGGTAGAGGTCGAGCAGTTCGGTATGGACATCGTGGAGCAGCTCGATCGGGGTGGTGGCGTCGAAGGTGATCTTCCAGGTCGGCTGAGCGAACGGGACGCGGTTCGCAGCAATGGTCCACTTCCCCTTGCTGAACGTGTCCGAGGGGACGAGTCCGGTGAACAGGCGCAGGCAGGGGCTGCTGGCGAGCGCCGGTCCCGTCCCGGGCTGGTGCAGCGACCAGTCCTCATCAAAGGGGAAAGGCCAGGCGATGTGGAGGTCGGTGGGGCCGGGGCCAGCCAGATGGCGGGGCAGGACCTTCACTTCCCTGTCCGGGCCGAGGTTGTTGAAGGGGTCGGACGACACGGGGCGCCTGTAAGGAAGGGCGCGGAGCATCTGCAGGCGTGAGCCCAAGTGCCGCGCGGGAGCTGGATATGGGGGTGAAGCGGCTGGCCGGTTCAGCGGGTGCGGCTCCCGCTGCGGGAGGGCGGCGGGGATGGCGCCTTGCGAGCAGTACGGCCCACCGTTCGGCTCGGTGCGGATGCCGTCCACGCGCCGGGGAACCAGACGGTGGTGTACTGCTCGATCGCCTCGCGCAGTCCAGCCGTGTGAGCGCCTTGCCACGGCACCCAGTCGGGACGGTCCCGGAACTCCTTGAACGTGCCGTACCCCGAGTTCTGCGGCGCTCGGCCCTGTGTCGCGTCGCGGTGGTCGAACGTCTTGTGGTCCTCGAACCGCAGGACCACAGTGTCGAGTTGGCCACAGTCCTGATGGAGGGTGGCAAGCCGCAGGCCGTCGTACTCGCCGGCGCGGATGGTCGGGGAGAAGTCGATCCGCAGCCGCAGAGGGCCAGAGGTGGGAGCGGCGTAGAAGGTGGCGCCGACGACGGTTGCCTCGGTGAAGGGGAGCTTCAGATGCTCCATGAAGAACTCTCGGGCGTGCAGGGCCACGCGGTGTCTCCGGTCGGGCAGTCAGGTGGCGGGTGGTTCAGCGTCGCGGGCCGGGAAGCGCCGGACCGCTGGTGGTGCTCCATCGCGGGACGCTTGTGGCGGGAAGCGCGGCTGGCCGTCGGGACGCCGCTCGACGGGCGGGCACGCGGCGCGGGCGCGCCCCGCCGCCGGGGGGGCGGGCGGGTTGGTCGCGGCCGGCCCCCCCCCACTCTGTTGTTGGTCCT
>NZ_JBSFIH010000014.1:0-168506 GCF_053597455.1 Streptomyces sp. NPDC001393 | reverse complement strand
CGCCGGCGGCGACACCTGGACCGTCATCGGCTGACCCCGCTCCTCCCTCACCAGGCCCGGGACCGCACGTCCCGGGCCTCGTCGTACGCCCGGCGCGCGCTGAGCACATCGTCCATGCGGCGCTCGGTCCACCGGGCCAGGGCGCGCACCTGCTCCGCCGCCTCACGGCCCAGCCCGGTCAGGGAGTAGTCGACGCGCGGCGGGATGACGGGCTTGGCGTCCCGGTGGACGAGGCCGTCGCGCTCCAGGGTCTGGAGGGTCTGGGTGAGCATCTTCTCGCTGACGCCGCGCCCGCCGAGGCCGCTGATCGCCCGGCGCAGTTCGCTGAAGCGATACGGGCGGTCGAGGAGCTGGATCAGCACCAGCACGCCCCAGCGGCTGGTGACATGCTCCAGGACCAGGCGGTGGGGGCACATGGCCTCGCCGTCACTCTTCCACTGACTTACCGGCATGCCCGTACCTTACTTCAAAGTGGGTACTTTCGCCGGGTTAGCGCCCCTCCTAAGGTGAGTGTCATACGCAGAGACACGGCATCCCACAAGGAGTTCTGAACCATGAGCATCGTCGTCACCGGAGCCACCGGACACCTCGGCCGGCACGTCGTGGAGCAGCTGCTGGAGAAGGTTCCGGCGCAGGAGATCACCGCCGTGGTACGCGATGACGCCAAGGCCGCCGATTTCGCGGCCCGCGGGGTGAAGCTCGCCGTCGCCGACTACAACGCGCCCGAGACCTTCGACGGCCTGTTCGCCGCCGGTGACAAGGTCCTGCTGATCTCCGGCAACGAGTTCGACAAGGGCAGGGTGCAGCAGCACCGGGTCGTCATCGACGCCGCGAAGGCCGCGGGTGTGGCGCTGCTCGCCTACACCAGCGCCCCCGGGAGCCTGACGGCCGCGCTCGCGGACGACCACCGGGCGACGGAGGAGGTGCTGCTCGCCTCGGGCCTGCCGTACACGCTGCTGCGCAACGGCTGGTACCACGAGAACTACACCGAGAACCTGGCCCCGGTGCTGGAGCACGGCGCGGTCGTCCAGGCCGCCGGCGACGGCCGGGTCTCCTCGGCCGCCCGCGCCGACTACGCCGCCGCCGCGGTGGCGGTGCTGACCGGCGAGGGTCACGAGAACACGACGTACGAGCTGGGCGGCGACGAGGCGTGGGACTTCGCGGAGTACGCGGCCGAGCTGAGCCGGCAGACCGGCAAGGAGATCGTCTACAACGCCGTCTCCGTCGAGGCCTTCGCCGGCATCCTGACCGGCGCCGGGCTGCCCGGGCCGCTCGCCTCGATCCTGGCCGGCGTGGACGCCTCGATCGAGAAGGGTGAGCTGGTGGTCTCCTCCGGTGACCTGTCGCGGCTGATCGGCCGTCCCACCACCCCGCTGGCGGAGGCGGTCACCGCCGCACTGAAGGGCTGAGCGAGCCCGCTGCACCCCGGCTGTCATGACCGTATGGCGATACGGACATGACAGCCGGGGTGTTCGGCGCTACCTTCGTTCTCGCGTGCTTGATGTGAGAGGGAGGGGCCCGTGGCCGGGAAGTCCAAGGGTGAGCACCGGATAGGCCTGCTGAACGGCTTCGCGGCCTACGGCATGTGGGGCCTGGTGCCCCTGTTCTGGCCGCTGCTGAAGCCCGCAGGGGCGGTAGAGATCCTCGCCCACCGCATGGTGTGGTCCCTGGTCGTCGTCGCGATCGCCCTGCTCTTCGTACGGCGCTGGGCGTGGGCGGGTGAGTTGCTGCGCCAGCCCCGCCGGCTCGGGCTCATCACCGTGGCCGCCGCCGTCATCACCGTGAACTGGGGCGTCTACATCTGGTCGGTGAACTCCGGCCATGTGGTCGAGGCCTCCCTCGGGTACTTCATCAACCCGTTGGTGACCATCGCGATGGGCGTGCTGCTGCTGAAGGAGCGGCTGCGGCCCGTGCAGTGGGCGGCGGTCGCGACCGGCCTCGCCGCCGTCGTCGTGCTGACCGTCGGCTACGGCCGCCCTCCGTGGATCTCGCTCGTCCTCGCGTTCTCCTTCGCCACCTACGGCCTGGTCAAGAAGAAGGTCGCCCTCGGTGGCCTGGAGTCGCTGGCCGCCGAGACCGCGATCCAGTTCCTGCCCGCGCTCGGCTATCTGCTCTGGCTCGGCGCGCACGGGAAGGCCAGTTTCCTGAACGACGGGACCGGGCACGCGGCTCTCCTCGCCTCCACCGGCCTGGTCACCGCGCTGCCCCTGGTCTGCTTCGGCGCGGCGGCGATCCGCGTCCCCCTCTCCACGCTGGGCCTGCTGCAGTACCTGGCGCCCGTCTTCCAGTTCCTGCTCGGCATCCTCTACTTCCACGAGGCCATGCCACCCGAGCGCTGGGCCGGGTTCGCGCTGGTCTGGCTGGCGCTGATGCTGCTCACGGGCGACGCGCTGCGCTCCGCGCGCCGGGCCCGGGCATCGCTGGTGGTGGCGCGCGGCGAACGGACGGAACCGACCGCGGTGGAGGCCTGACGGCCACTGCCGTGGGCAGTGGGGGACGCCTGACGGCCGTTGTCAGTGCCACGCGCTATAAGTGACGACCATGTCGACGCAGACACCCGCACCACTGCACTGGAAGCTCGTCATCGACGCGGCCGACCCGCACGCCCAGGCCGACTTCTGGGCCGCCGCGCTGCACTACACGCCCGAGGACAACAGCGCTCTGATCGAACGGCTGCTCTCCCTCGGCGCGCTGCCCGGCGAGGCCACGGTCGAGTACCACGGCCGGCCCGCCTTCCGTGACCTGGTCGCCGTACGGCACCCCGACGACCCGTACGACCCGGAGACCGGCACCGGACTCGGGCGGCGGCTGCTGTTCCAGCGCGTGCCGGAGCCGAAGACCGTCAAGAACCGGCTCCACCTCGACCTGCACGCGGGGGCCGGACAGCGCGCGGATGAGGTGGCCCGGCTGCGGGGGCTGGGCGCGCGACTGCTGCGCGAGGTGAAGGAGCCCGCCGGTGAGTGGGCGGTGATGGCGGACCCGGAGGGCAACGAGTTCTGCGTGCAGTAGGGCTGTCACCGGGCCGGTTCGGCCAAGGTGGATTGTCGGGGCCAGGCCGTTGTCGGGCTTGGACGGTCATCGGGTCCGGGGGCGGGACGTCAGGCCGTGCGGTGGTCAGGCCTGGGCGGCGCGAGCCGCTCGGTCGGTCAGGCGGACCATGCGGGCGCGGGCGGACTCCAGGGGGCGCAGGTCGTCGGCAGCGGGGCCCGGCTCGGTGGTGAGGTCCGCCCACAGCTCGATGAGGTCGCGCCCCAGCCGCAGGCCCTCCTCGGGCTCGCGCACCGCACGCCACGCCGTCGCCGCGCTCTGCACGTTGCCGTAGGCGGCTTCCGCGTCCCGCGCCTGCCGACGCAGCCGGGCGAGGTCCAGGGACTGCCGGCAGGCGCCGACCGGATCGCCTCCCAAGTAGGCGATGTAGGCCGCCAGTTCGCGCAGGTGCAACACCTCGGCATGGCGAGGGCCCAGCACGGTGGACGCCTCGGCGACCGTACGGTCGGCGAGCTGCGCCGCCGCCTCGATACGGCCGGCCCGCACGGCCTCGTTGATCTGCGTCATCGGCTCGGTGAGCAACTCGGCCCCCTCCTCGGTCTCGGTCACGGGTCGGTCACCGAGCACCTCCTCGGCGACGGCGTCGAAACCCCGGGCCGGGGTGGGGGAAGCCGTGGAGGCGGGCTCGGGCTCGGGGACGTAGGCGACGGGCGCCGGGGCCTTCGCGACCGACATGGCCGGCGCGGGGCCGAACTGTCCCGTCGGCGCCTGCACGGCTGCGGCCGGCACGGGCGCCGGCTGCTTCACCGGGGGCAGGTCCCGCACGCCCTGCGGCGAAGGCACGGAAGCCTGCGGAATCATGGCTGCCTGTGGAATGTCGCGTGCCTGCGGAATCTCGGGTGCCTGCGGAATCTCGGGTGCCTGCGGACCGACAACCGCCTGTCGGCTGACGGCCACCTGTGAGGGGACGCCCGCCGTGACGCCCGCCGCGGTCGGCCGACCCGGTGGTGAAGCGGCGGCCGCCGCTTCCGGCTTCGCCGGCGCGGCCACCCGTACGGCCTGCCCCGTGACCCGGCTGGAGCCGTCCGCCGAGACCTCCAGCGGAACCACGCAGCCCGCGCGGTCGTCGTGAATCGTGACGCGTATCGGGGCGCCGAGGCTGATGGCCAGGCGCTGGAGGTGGTTGAGGACGGCCTGCTGGATCTCCTCGCCCGGCGCCGCCACCACCGACGTCCCGTCCACCGACGCGCCCCCCGCGCCGAACACCCGGACCGGTACCACCGCCGGATGCGTCACGGGCTGCTGCGCCCGCTTCTTCTCGAAGCTGACTCGAGACATCGGTTTTCCCTCACTCCCCCGGCGTCGCGATCCGGTCGTACGCGTCCTGCCGACCAGTGTGTCGGCTCCCTTCGGTTTCCGCGTCACCGCAGCGTCACAGCATCGCACCAGCCGCACCCTGGCGCAGATTGCTTGCATGTGCATAAGATGCACATGTCTTCATTCGCCCGTACGACAGCACGCCACGGGGGACCCATGAACCGTCGTTTTCTCTTCGTCCTGGGCAGCGCCCGCGCCGAGGGCAACACCGAACTGCTGGCCCGCACGGCGGCCGAGCAACTGTCCGGTGACGTCGAACAGCGCTGGATCCGCCTGGCCGAGCACCCGCTGCCCGACTTCGTGGACCTGCGGCACGACGCCGACCACGTACGGCCGCCGGCGGACAGCGCGACCGGTCTGCTGCTGGACGCCACCCTCGCGGCCACCGACATCGTGATCGCCTCCCCGCTGTACTGGTACTCGGTGTCCGGCCTCACCAAGCGCTATCTGGACCACTGGTCGGGCTGGCTGCGCACCCCGGGCGTCGACTTCAAGGCCACCCTGGCCGGGCGCACCCTCTGGGGCATCGCCGCGCTCGCCCATGCCGAGACGTCGGTCGCCGAGCCCTACATCGGCACCCTCAACAACTCGGCCGCCTACATGGGGATGCGCTTCGGCGGCGTCCTGCTGGGCAACGGCAGCGCTCCGGGTGACGTGCTGAAGGACGCCGACGCGCTGGCCCGCGCGAAGACGTTCTTCGCGCAGGACCCGCCCCTCGCGCGCTTCCCGTACGACGTCGCCTGAGGCGGCCCGAAGGGGGAATCAGGCACTGATGTCCTTCGTCGTGAACCGCGCCCACGCCGCCGAGCCGAACACGGCCGCGTACAGCGCCTGGAGGCCGAGGTTCTTCACCAGGCCGTCCCAGTAGACGGGGTCGCGCACGAGGTCGGCGAAGGACAGCCAGTAGTGCGAGAAGAGGTACGGCCGGACCGCGTCCAACTGGGGTATCTGGTCGAGTATCTGGACCATGACGAGTATGCCGACGGTCGTCGCCATCGCCGCGATGCCGCTGTTCGTGAGGGTCGAGACGAACAGGCCGAGCGCCGCCACGCCGACCAGTGAGGCGGCGACCACCAGGGCGATCAGCAGGGCCCGGCCGAGGCCTTCGGTGAAGCTGATCCGGGTGCCGGATATCGTCGTGAGGTCGCCCAGCGGGAAGAGCAGCGCGCCCACGATCAGCGCCGAGGCGGCCACGACCAGCGTGGCCAGCAGGCAGAAGGCCATCACCGTCGTGTACTTGGTAAGCAGCAGCCGAGTGCGGCCGGCCGGGGCGACCAGCAGATAGCGCAGGGTGCCCGCGCCGGCTTCGCCCGCTATCGCGTCGCCCGCGACGACCCCGACAGCCATCGGCAGGAAGAAGGGCAGGGTCGCAGCCAGGGCCGTGAACACCAGGAACAGGCCGTTGTTGGTGATCTGTGTCATGAATGCCGGGCCCTGACCGCTGTGGTCCACCGTGCGGCCGCCCCGCGTCTGGATCTTCACCACGATCCCGACCAGCACCGGCACGGCGGCCAGCACCCCGAGCAGGGCGAGCGTGCGCCAGCGGCGCAGGGTCGTGACGAGTTCGCTGAGCAGCAGCCCGAACGTCCACAGAGGGTTCCGCCGACGCACCGCGGATGCAGGGGCCGTCCCGGACGCGGGGACCATCTCAGCCCGCGACATCGAAGCCCTCCCCCGTCAGCGCCACGAACGCGTCCTCCAGCGAGGCCCGTTCGACTGTGAACCCCCGGACCCGGATCCCCGCCTCGACCAGGGCCGCGTTCACCTCGGCCAGGTCCCGTGCGGGAGGTTCGCCGGTGACCCGGTCGCCGTCCGCGGTGACGTCGCCGACGCCCTGCTCCTTCAGCACCCGGGCCGCCTCGGCCGGATCCGGTGTGGTCACCACCAGCCGGCCGCGAGCCCCGGCCGCCAGGTCGGCCACCGCGCCCTGGGTGATGAGCCGGCCCCGCGCCATGACCGCCGCGTGGGTGCAGACCTGCTCGATCTCGTCGAGGAGGTGGGAGGAGAGGAAGACGGTCGTGCCGTCGGCGGCCAGCTCCCGGATCAGGGAGCGGATCTCGCGCATGCCCTGCGGGTCGAGGCCGTTGGTGGGTTCGTCCAGGACGAGCAGCCGGCGCGGCTGGAGCAGCGCGGCGGCCAGACCGAGGCGCTGTCTCATGCCCAGCGAGTACGCCTTCGCCTTCTTGCCGGCGGCGGCCGCGAGGCCCACCCGGTCCAGCGCGGCGGCGACGCGGGCGTGCCGGGTACGGGGGTCGGCGGTCGGGTCGGCGGCGTCGTAGCGCAGGAGGTTGTCCCGGCCGGAGAGGAAGCCGTACAGCGCGGGGCCCTCGATGAGCGCGCCGACCTGGGGGAGGACGGACCGGGCCGCCCGGGGCATCGGGCGGCCCAGCACGTGGGCCGTGCCTGCCGTGGGCTCGATCAGGCCCATCAGCATGCGGATGGTGGTGGTCTTGCCCGAGCCGTTCGGACCGAGGAAGCCGAAGACACTGCCCGCCGGGACGGTCAGGTCGAGGCCGTCGACGGCGAGCTGTCCGCCGCGGTAGCGCTTGGTGAGGCCTCGGGTGGCGATGACGCTCGCCTCCGCCTGCCTCGGGGCACGCTCCTGGACGTGCCCCGGGAGACGCGTCTCCGCCTGCCCGGGGGCACGCTCCCCTGCGTCCCCCGCCTCCCGCTCCGTGGCGGACGGTCCGTCCATCGGCCCCCCTCGATCCGTACCTCCGTGAAGGGTGAACGTACGATCACGGCCCGTAGTGCCCGGACGGGGTCACTTTCCCGTGTTCGCCGCCTTCACCAGGGCGTCCTTCGTCACCGCGCCGGCGTACACCTTGCCGTCGTCGGTGATCAGCGCGTTGACCAGGCGGGTGGAGAACACCGTGCCCTTGCCGAACTTGCCGGAGACCTTGTCGCCGAGCGAGCCGAGGAAGCCGCCGAGGTCACCGCCCCGGGAGCCGGTCGGCAGGCCGCCCTTGGTGCCGGTGTCGAAGGTGGCGATGGACGTCCAGCCCTTGCCGAGCACGTTTGCGCCGTTCATGCCCCTGGCGAAGTCCTCGCCGGACCCCGGCGCGTGCTTCCTGGCCGCGGCGTCCTTCTTCTCCTCCGTCACCTTCGCGCCCTTGGGCGGGGTGAAGGCGAAGGTGGAGGCAGCCGGCTCGGCGAAGGAGACCTGGGTGAAGCCCACGTCGAGCACGGCGGCGCCGCCGCTCTTCGGCGTCAGCGTGAACTTCAGCGGCATGCCCGTCTTCGCGTCGACGGCGATGCTGATGGCGCCGACCGTGGTGCCGGACTGCCGGGGCTTGATCAGCAGCTTGTAGGCGTCCCGGCCGGCGACGCGCTCGGTGCCGTCGACAGTGACGGACGTGGTGCCGTCCACCGACTTCAGCGCCTGGTCGGCGAAGTCCTTCGGCGTGGCCGGCGGCTCGGCCTTGTGCTCCTTGCCGGAGTCGGCCGAGATGCCGTGGTAGACCTCGTTGGTCTTGCTGTCGTAGCCCCACACGTTCGTGCCGTTGTGGATGAGGCTGTACTCGGAGCCGCTCTCCAGGAGAGACAGTTTCTGCTTCTCGGGGCCGTCGGCGGCGACGCGCAGCGTGTGCGTGCCGGAGACCAGCGAGGTGAGCTGGGACCGCGGGTCGGCGGAGGAGCCGTCGCCGGAGCCCTTGACGGCGCCGGAGGCGAGGCTGTTCTCCAGGCCGCCGAGGTTGGGCAGGCCGAGGTCGGTGTCGATGCGGACGGTGCCGGACAGCTGCTGCACGTCCGACTTGGCGATCTTCTCGATGAGCTGCTGTGCCGTGATCCTGGGCAGGTCGGGGTCACCGGAGGCGGCGAGCGCCGGGACCAGACCGATCGTGGCCGCCGCGACCCCCACCACGGCGACCGGGACCGCGTAGCGGGCCGCCCTGCGGCGTCCCGCGCGCCGCTCCTCGTCCCGCCCGGCGTCCACTGCGTCGTCGGATTCGTACGGTGCCATGTGTGCCTTACCTCCGTCGTCGGCGGCGGCTGTTCTCACGCTGGTCCACCAGAGCCGCCATTCTCACCCGAATCGGTGAGGAGTGGTGATTTCCCTGGTCTCCATCTCATCAAATCAGCCATGAGGAAGCGTCAGACCACGGAGCCAACTCCGCGTACGCCTGCGGTATGACACGTAGGGGCCGGGACTCCGCCGACCCGTAGGGGTCCCAGCGGAACGGAGGGGCCGTACGGGGTCGCCGAGGCCGCGCGGACGCACGGGGCGTGCGGACGACACGGGCCGTACGCATGCAGGGATTGCCCTGGTCGTACGGGGTGTACGGGCCCGGGCCGACCGCCGTGTGAGCGGAGGCTTGGCGCGGCGGACGGCCAGGCGACGGCCCGGTCGCGCACGGCGAGAATCGCGGCGCGCCGGACGGCCGGAGACGTGTCGGCCCTGTGCCAGGTCGTACGGCCGGGGCGTGGCACGGTGTGGCAGGGGGGTGCGAGGGGTGGAGGTGGCCGGGGTCAGCCGGCGCGGTGCACCACCGCGTCGCACAGCTCCATCAGCGCGGCCTTGGCGTCGCACTCCCGCAGCGGCGCCAGCGCGGCGCGAGCCTCCTCCGCGTATCGGACGGTGTCCCGGCGGGCCTGCTCCAGCGCGGGGTGGGCGCGCAGCGCGGCCAGCGCCTCGGCGTGCCGGGCGTCGTCGCCGAGGTCGGAGTCGAGCAGCTCGCACAGCGCGATGTCCTCGGCCAGACCGAGGCGGGCGGCGCGCTCGCGCAGCCGGAGCACGGGCAGGGTCGGGATGCCCTCGCGCAGGTCGGTGCCCGGGGTCTTGCCGGACTCGTGCGAGTCGGAGGCGATGTCCAGGACGTCGTCGGCGAGCTGGAAGGCGACTCCGAGCCGCTCTCCGTACTGGGTGAGCACGTCAACGACGGTCTCGTCGGCACCGGACATCATCGCGCCGAACCGGCACGACACCGCCACCAGCGAGCCCGTCTTGCCGCCGAGCACGTCCAGGTAGTGCTCGACCGGGTCACGGCCGTCGGAGGGGCCGGCGGTCTCCAGGATCTGGCCGGTGACCAGTCGTTCGAAGGCGAGGGCCTGCACCCGGACCGCCTCGGGGCCGAGGTCGGCGAGGATCTGGGAGGCGCGGGCGAAGAGGAAGTCGCCGGTGAGGACCGCGACGGAGTTCCCCCAGCGGGTGTTGGCGCTGTCCACGCCGCGCCGCACGGCTGCCTCGTCCATGACGTCGTCGTGGTACAGCGTGGCGAGGTGGGTCAGCTCCACGACCACGGCGGAGGGCACGATGCCCGGCGCGTAGGGGTCGCCGAACTGGGCCGCGAGCATCACGAGCAGCGGCCGGAACCGCTTCCCGCCGGCTCGTACGAGGTGCTGCGCGGCCTCCGTGATGAACGGGACCTCGCTCTTGGTGGCCTCGAGCAAGCCTTCCTCGACAGCCGCCAATCCGGCCTGGACATCGGCTTCCAGAGCCTGGTCCCGCACGCTCAGCCCGAACGGCCCGACGACGGTCACGAGGGGTCTCCTGTCTGCTGGTGTCTGCTGGCGATTACACGGTTTGTCGATAGGTCGCTGCCATCACTCAAGTCAGCGTATCCGGTCCTGTTTCGATCACCGATAGCGCCCACCGGTCCAGCCCGGGCGGTATCGGATCACGACCGGTATGTTTTTGATCAAGTGATAAGAACGGACATTTATTGACTTAACAGGAATACACGCACTTTGGTTCCACCGCGGCTTCCGCCACAGGTTCCATCACCCACCCGAGCCGCCCGAATCCCTCATGCCCGATTTGAAATACTTTGTTATTTCGTGAGTTGGGTCACGCCCCACCTCCGGCACCGAGGGCCCGCCAGGCCGCCTCCTCCCCTTGCTCCATCCGCGAGTTGAAGGTTGGCAAACGCAAAGGATCAAGTACCACATACGGCACAGACCGTGGTCAAATCGTGCCTTGTGTGAATCCAGTACTTGTTCCCGACATGTGCTCTCGCATACGTTCCGGGCCATCGGGCGGACGCCGAATCCTGCCGCCGCCCGCGTGACCCATCGACGAACTCATTCGTACGGCAGGAGCGGGGGACCCAGGTAAGTCCGCCGGACCGGTCGGCACACGCCGCACCGGGACGGCTCGGGGTGAAGCCGTGCCTTCTCGCGAAGCCACGGCCGGGCACCTCCCCGCCCGAACCCGACAGCTCACCTCGCAGGCGACGGAGAGGACTTCCCCATGTCTGCTGCCGCTCAGCACCACCGCCGCCCTCGCACCAACCGCCTCGCCCGCATCCTCGCCGTCGCCGGCACCGGTGCCGCCGTCCTCGCCCTGCCCCTCATCGGCGCCACCAGCGCCTCAGCGGCCACCGTCACGCCCACCAAGACGGTCTCCACCACCCTGGCCGGGTACCCGAACAACCTCGACGGCTGGATCCGCCAGTCCCTCGCGATCATGGCCCAGAAGGGCATCCCGGGCTCCTACAACGGCATTTACCGCAACGTTATGCGGGAGTCCTCCGGCAACCCGTACGCCATCAACCTCTGGGACTCCAACGCCGCCATAGGCACCCCGTCCAAGGGCCTGCTCCAGGTGATCGACCCGACCTTCAACGCGTACCACGTGGCCGGAACCGCCTTCAACCCGTACGACCCGGTCGCCAACATCACCGCGGCCTGCAACTACGCCGCCGCGCGGTACGGGTCGATCGACAACGTGTTCAGCGCGTACTGACAGTCCCGCCGACCGGCACGGCATCGGCCGCCCGGCGTGTGCCCGCACCTGACGGAGGGCACCCCGGGCGGTCGTCGCGCCTTCCGGGGGCGGGCGCCTACTGAGATGCCGGTCAGTCGGTCGGGAACAGTCTTTCGAGGACGACGGCGATGCCGTCGTCCTCGTTCGACAGGGTGATCTCATCGGCCACCGCCTTGAGTTCGGGGTGCGCGTCGGCCATGGCGACGCCGCGTCCGGCCCAGTCGAACATCGGGATGTCGTTGGGCATGTCGCCGAACGCCAGTGCCTCCTCCGCCTCGATCCCGAGCCGCTCGGCGGCCAGCGCGAGACCGGTCGCCTTGGTCACCCCCGACGGCTGGAGCTCCACGGTCCCCGGCCCCGACATGGTGACCGTGGCCAGGGAGCCCACCACCGCGCTCGCGATGGCCGCCAACTCGTCGTCGGACAGGGCGGCATGGCGCAGCAGCACCTTGCTGATCGGCGCGCACCACAGGTCCTCGCGCCGGCCGACCCGGACCGCGGGCAGGGTCGGGTGCGGCATCCGGTACCCGGGCTCGATGAGCGTGAGCCCCTCCACGCCGTCCTGGTCGACGGCCGCGTACACCTGCCCCACCTCGGCCTCGATCTTGCCGAGCGCGGTCTCGGCCAGCTCCCGGTCCAGCCGGACCGACCACAGCAGACGGCCGGTCCCGGCGTCGTAGACCTGCGCGCCCTGCCCGCACACCGCGAGCCCCGTGCACCCGAGGTGCGCAAGGAGCTGCCGTACCCGCGGGGCCGGGCGGCCCGTCACCACCAGGTGCCGGGCGCCGGCCCGCGCCACCCGCGCGAGCGCGGCGAGCGACCGGTCGGAGACGGTGTCGTCGCCGCGCAGCAGCGTCCCGTCCAGGTCGGTGGCGATCAGTGCGTATGCGGGGGAGGCTGCCATGATCAGAGAATACGGATACCGGGCCCCGCCGACTCATCTTGTGGTCCTGCGCACTTACGTGCTGATCAGCCTCAAGTGGCGCCAGCGCGCACCTCGTTGACCCGTCAGCCGTGAGCGGCCGCCAGGTGTTTGGTCAGGCGCGGTGAGGCGAACTCCGTGCCGCAGACGAAACGCATCACCGGGCCGTACGACGACGCCGCGGGCAGGCCGGTGAAGTACAGGCCGGGGACGGACGAGACGAAGCCGGGGCCGAGCCTGGGCGTGCCCCGGCTCACCGCGAGCCGGGTGCGCAGTTCGTGGCCGAGGAAATCCATCGCCGCGATGTCGACGCGGTAGCCGGTGGCGGCGATGACGTGGTCTGCGGTGAGCCGCTCGGTGTGCCCGCCGTGGGTGCGGACGGTGAGGACGGGGGTGCCGTCCGGTGCCTCGGCGCTCACCACCCGCTCGACGTCCTGCACCTGCACGGCGCTCGCGAAGCGCTCGCGCAGCCACCAGGCGCCGAGCGGTCCGAGGACCCGGCGGACCAGGAAGTGGCGGGTGGCCTCGGGCAGATAGCGGTAGGGGTGCGGGTAGTAGCTGAACGCCCACAGCGACCAGGCGCGGCCGAACGGGGACTCCGGGCGCAGCTTCGGCTGCTCCCAGGGCGGCGCGCCGAAGGCGACCCGGCCGCGGCCGCGTGCGACGACACGCACGCGTGCCCCCGCCTCGGCGGCGAGTGTCGCCGTCTCCAGAGCGGACTGGCCGGCGCCGACCACGATGAGCTCCTTGCCGGCGAATCGGCTCAGGTCGTGGTGCTGGGAGCTGTGCGAGACCGGGCCGGTGGGCGCCGGTCCGTCGGCCGCGGCTCCCGCGAGCTCCGCCGGCAGGTGCGCGAGGCCCGACAGGCCGGTGGCGACGACGACCGCGCGTGCGGTGAACATCTCCCCCGAGTCCAGCTTCAGCTCGAAGCCGCCGCTCTTGTCGCGGTCCACGGAGACGACCCGCACCTGCTCCAGGTCGGGGACCAGCTTCTGCCGGAACCACTCGCCGTAGGCGGTGAACGTCTCCACCGGGATGATGTCCTCGTCGGCCACCAGGCGGCGGATCCCGGCCGCGTCGCAGTAGTCGGCGAGGGTGTGGCCGGGCTGCGGGCAGTCGAGGTTCGAGGCGGCGGGCGTGGACTTCAGGAGCATGCCCTCGGGCATGTGGTCGCGCCAGCTGACCATGGGGTCGCCGAAGACGCGGACGGGGATGCCGCGCGCCCGCAGATGGGCGGCGGTGGACAGGCCGAACGGCCCGGCCCCGATGACTGCAACCGGTCGAGTCACGAAGTCCCTCCCCAGGACATGGTGCGCGCCACTCTGTGCGTGGCTCTGCCTACTTCGTGGAGGTGCTGCTGCCGCGGCGGTTGGTCCGCCACAGCTGATAGAGGTGCTTCGCGCCCGGGCGCACGAAGCGGGCGAGCATCGTGAGGAACGGCAGCGGGTCGTCACCCGCGAGCCAGGCCAGCTCCGTCCCGCTCGCCGTGGCCGGCGCGTGCGGCGTCGTATAGCCGCTGCGGCGGTAGGCGAGGAGGGCGGGAAGGTCGATGTTCTCCACGATGTAACGGTGGCCGGCGCGCTGTTCCCCCTCCGGAACGGGGCGGCCGGTCAGGTTCAGATGCATCGCGCGTACGACGTCCACGCCCGACTCGTTCTCGAAGAGCCGGAACTGGGCGCCCATGCGCGGGTTGAAGTCGAGGAGCTTGTACTGCCCGTCGCGCCGGTCGAAGCGCAGGTCGAGGTCGATGATGCCGCTGTAGCCGATCTGTTTGATGAAACGTGCGGCGAGGTCGGTGAGTTCCGGGTTGTCGACGACGTACGCGTTCGCCGTCATGCCGGCGTGCGGCGGCCAGGAGCGGACCTTGACGCCGGTGAACAGCGCCAGGGGGGTTGCGTCCTGATCGAAGCAGGCGTGCACGATCCAGTCCTCGGCCTCCTCGCGCGGCAGGTACTCCTGGAGGATCACCCCCGGCCGCCGGCCCCAGTCGCGGGCCAGGGCGAGCAGACCCTCGCGGGTGGCGATCCGCGTGGTGCCGCCCACGGCGGGCCGTGTGCGCCGGACGAACGCCTCCCGGTTCTTGGCCACCACCGGGAAGCGGGCCGTCTCGGCGAAGGCGACGATGTCGTCGTACGACTCCGGGAACGCCGACGCGGGGCTTGCGATGCCGTGTTCCACACACAGTTCGTGCAGGCCCTGCTTGCTGGCGAGCCGACGCGGCAGTGCGGGGTCGACGCGCGGGAAGAGAAAGGAACCGGCCAGCTCGTCCTGGTGCTCGGCGATCAGTACGGCGGCCTCCTCGTCGGTCGGGACGAGGACGGCGGGGCGGCCGATGCGGCGGCCGATGCGCAGCAGGCCCTCGACCAGGTGGCCCGGGTCCTCCGCGCCGGTGGTCGGCCACACGAAGGCCTTCTTCAGGTAACGGGAGGAGGCCGCGGGCGTGTAGGCGTCCTCGGTGATGGCGTACATGGGCACGCCGAGCCGGCCCAGGCTGCGGATCGCGCCGACGCCGCCGTGGTGCAGCGGATAGTCGCCGAACTTGACGATCAGTCCTGGTACGTCCCGGTCCGCCTCGAACGGCACACCGACGGTGTCTCCGGCCACGGGTCCCCCCACGTGTCCCCCCAATGGAACGGACCCACCCCGTCCGTGTCCCCAAAGGACGCTAAGCCGGAATTGCCGCCTCCGACAAGCCCTATTCGGACATTGCGAACTCTTTAGACAGGGTGCGAGCAACCTTTCGAAGGCCTTGTGACACACATCTTTCGGACACTGTGGCGAGTGCCGCAGGAGGCTCTGCCCAAGACACGCATCACGGCCGTAACGTGTGGCCCGACCACATGGAACGAGCGCCATGCACGGCCCGGATGAGAGTGAGGCAGCACCCCATGCCCCCCTTCGACGTCCCCGAGGGCGACCCCTTCGGCCCGCACAACCTTCCCTATGGCGTGTTCTCGCCCTCCGGCAGCACGGAGCGGAGGGTCGGCGTCCGGCTCGGGGACCAGGTCCTCGACGCGGGCGCCGCGGCCGCCGCCCTCGGCTCGCCGCACCACGCGCTGCTCGCACGGCCCACCCTCAACGCACTGCTGTCCGCCGGCCGCCCGGCCTGGACGGAGGTACGGCGCGCCATCACGGCCTGGATCACCGACCCCGCGCACCACGAGGCGGTCGAGCCGCTGTTCCACCCCCTGTCCGAGGTGACCCTCCACCTGCCCTTCGAGGTGGCGGACTACGTCGACTTCTACGCATCGGAGAACCACGCCCGCAACGTCGGCCAGATCTTCCGCCCCGACGCCGAGGACTCCCTCACCCCGAACTGGAAGCACCTGCCGATCGGCTACCACGGCCGCTCCGGCACGGTCGTCGTGTCGGGCACGGACGTCGTACGGCCCTCCGGGCAGCGCAAGTCCCCGGCCGACCCGGCACCCGTCTTCGGCCCTTCGGTCCGGCTGGACATCGAGGCAGAGGTCGGTTTCGTCGTTGGCGTGCCGTCCGCGCTGGGCAGTCCGGTGGCACTCGGCGACTTCCGCGAGCACGTCTTCGGGCTGTGCCTGCTGAACGACTGGTCCGCGCGGGACATCCAGGCCTGGGAGTACGTCCCCCTCGGCCCCTTCCTCGGCAAGTCCTTCGCGACCTCGGTGTCGGCGTGGATCACCCCGCTGGAAGCGCTGGAGCACGCGCGCGTGGCGCCTCCGGAGCGCACGCACCCGCTGCTGCCCTACCTGGACGACTCGGCACCCGGTATCGAGCCCGGCGGCTACGACCTGCGGATCTCCATCGCCATCAACGGCCATGTGGTCTCCGAGCCGCCTTTTTCGACCATGTACTGGACCGCCGCCCAGCAGCTCGCCCACATGACGGTGAACGGTGCCTCGCTGCGCACCGGCGACCTGTACGGCTCGGGCACGGTGAGCGGCCCGGAGGAGCGTCAGCGCGGCTCGCTGCTGGAGCTGACCTGGAACGGCCGTGACCCCCTCGAACTCCCTGAGGGCAAGCGGGCCTTCCTGGAGGACGGCGACGTGGTGACCCTGTCGGCCTGGGCTCCTGGCGCGGACGGGCGCCGGGTCGGGCTGGGGGAGGTCAGCGGACGGGTTGTGACGGGCTGAGCGACGCCTTGCCGCAAGGGGCCGGCCAAGTCCCGCTGGGGCGAGCACCATCTGCTCGCCCCGGGCGGGACGCCTCCGTCGGGCGGACCGAGGGGAGAGCCGAGGGGCGCTCCGAGAGGCGGGCCGGTGAACGGCGTCGGCGTCCGGGCCGACACGACCGGCCACGGTGTCCCTGATCCGGATCTGGTGCGGCGCAGGAACGCGCGTGGCCCCGCCCGCCGCCGCAAGACGCCGAACTCAAGGACGCATCCGGGGACTTTGTGGCTGGGCCCTGGACCTGACCCTGGGCTCGGAGCGGACGACATGCTCGAGGCGGTGGGGCAGGTTTTGCCGGAGCGGGAGGCGCAAGGCTCCCGCCCGGAAACCGGGCAAGCCGGACGAGGGGGAGAACGGGCAGCCGCAACCCCGCGATCGATCACCGCCGAGACCTGACTCTCGCCGCCCCGCACCGTCATACTGGGCGCACACGCACCGCGCGAGGCGCCCTCGGCGCATCGCCCCGCACCACCCGACACCCGCACAACTCTCCGACCAGGAACCGGAGCCCCGGCATGACCGTCTGCCTGCTCCTGCTGAGCGTCGTCGCCCTGACGGCCGCCCTGCCGGCGCCGCGCGCGCTGACCCGTGCCGCCTGGCCCGAGCGGGATCCCGTGGTCGCGTTGTGGGTGTGGCAGTGCCTGGTCGCCACCGTCCTGCTGTGCTGCCTGGCCGCACTGGTCCTGGGCGCCGCGGCCGTCTTCCACACCGTCCGCGACCGCGTGTTCGCCCCCGCACCGCCCTCCGTCACCGCCGCCTACGACCTCTCCTCCTCGCCGGTGTGGGCCACCGCCCTCACCGTGCTGCTGGCCTGCGGCGCCGCCTGGACGACGGCGATGCTGACGAGGGAACTCGTCGAGGCCCGCCGCCGCCGTGGCCAGGCTCGCGCCCAGCTCCGGGAGCGCGCCCCCGACCTGCCGGCCGGACTGCCGGCGGCACGCGGCCCGATGCTGGTGCTGGAGGACGAGTACCCGGACGCCTGGTGGATGCCCGGACACCCGCCGCAGCTGGTCGTCACCACCGGCGCGCTCCACCGGCTGACCGACCACCAGCTGGACGCCGTCCTCACCCACGAGCGCGGGCACGCGCGCGCCCACCACGACTGGCTGCTGCACCTGTCCACCGCACTCGCCACGGGCTTCCCGCGCGTGCCGCTGTTCGCCCACTTCTGCGACCAGACGCACCGCCTGGTCGAGCTGGCCGCCGACGACACGGCGTCCCGGCGCTGCGGCCACCTCACCACGGCCCTCGCGCTGATCGAGCTGAACCAGCACCGGGGCGTCCTTTCCTGCGACTCCAGCCGCCGCCTGCTCGGTGAACGCGTGGACCGGCTACTCGAACCGCCACCACGGCTGTTGCGCCGGCACCGGGCCCTGACGACGACGGTGGCGGCCCTGGTGCCGCTGCTGCCCCTGCTGATCACGTTCGCGCCGGGGCTGACGGCACTGTCCTGACCGGCTCACCGGGTGGCGGATCTTCCCGGCCGGCTAGGCAAACCCGCAGGTGGGCGGCGTATCCGACGCCCCCTCACCTGGCGCAACACTTCGGCAACACGACTTTCCCTATCGCATCGGTATGGTTCCAGCCATGCCACCCACCGACCGCCCCCGCGACCACGCCGGTCAGGGCGCCGCGACCACCGTCGCCGCCCAGCGCACGCGTCGTCGGCTGCGTGCGGACCGGGCCCGGCAGCTCGCCGATCTGCTGCGCCACCAGATCCTCACCGGCGCCTTCCAGAACGGCCCCCTCCCCCACGAGTCGACCCTCGCCGCCGACTACCGTGCCTCCCGCAACACCGTTCGCCAGGCCCTGGACCTCCTCAGGGCCGAAGACCTGGTGGAACGGCTGCCCGGAGTCGGCACCGTCGTCGTCGCCCGGAAATACCCGCACGGGCTCGACCGCCTGACGGGCCTCGCGGAAACCCTCCGCGAACACGGCCGCGTCACCAACGAGGTCCGCACCATGGGCCCTGCCCCCGCACCCGCCCCGGTCGCCGACCGCCTCCACGTCCCCGCCGGCGCCGACGTCCTCTACATCGAACGCCTGCGCCGCCTGAACGGCCTCCCCCTCTCGCTCGATCTCACCTACATCCCGCTCGACATCGGCACCGCCCTGCTCGGCGCCGACCTCGAGAACACCGATGTCTTCCGCCTCCTGGAAGCCATCACCGGCCGCCCCCTGGGCCACGCCGAGATCACCCTGGAGGCGGTGACCGCGGACGCCCACTCCGCCGCCGTGCTCCAGGCCCCGCGCGGCGCCGCCGTACTGATGCTGGAGCGCCTCACCCACCTTGCCGACGGCCGCCCCGTCGACCTGGAGTTCATTCGCTTCCGCGGCGACCGGATCACCATGAGCGGTCTGCTCCACCGGTCGTAGACACCTCGCCGCACCCGCCCCTGCCTGCACGTTTCCTGGAGACAGCCATGCCCTTGGCGCCCCAGCGGGCCGACGTGCCCGTGACCATCGACGAGTCGAAGTGCATCGACGGCTGCACCCTCTGCGTGGACATGTGCCCGCTGGACTCCCTCGCCATCGACGAGACCAACGGCAAGGCGTACATGCACGTCGACGAGTGCTGGTATTGCGGCCCCTGCGCGGCCCGCTGCCCCACCGGAGCGGTCACGGTCAACATGCCCTACCTGCTGCGGTGAGAGGTACCACCACCATGAAACGAACCGCAATCGCCGCGTCCGCCGCCGTGGAACTCCTGGGCCGACGCCTGACCCGCTGGCTGCCCCGGACCTCGTACGTCCCCGGTGGCCGCACCCGCGTGCCCCGGCCTGTCGCCGCCCCCGTTCGCGCCGACAGCGATTCCCAGTACCAGGCCCAGCCCGAGCAGCAGGGCCAGAAGGACACCGAGGAGGCCCGCGATGAGCACCTCGTCTGAGACTGTCGCCGCTCCCGTCGCCCCGGCGTCGGAGGCCGTCCGCGGCACCCGCTTCACCTTCCGTTCCGCCGTGCTCGGCCGCCCGGACGCTCCCGTGCTGCACGACGTCGACGTGGACGTATCCCCCGGCGAGATCCTCACCGTCGTCGGCCCCTCCGGCTGCGGCAAGTTCACACTGTTGCGCACTCTCGCCGGGCTGCTGCCGCCCCTGGGCCGCGCCGCCGAGGTGGACGGGGTGCCGCTTACGGGGCCGTCGGCCGACCGCGCGCTGGTCTTCCAGGAGGATGCGTTGCTGCCCTGGCGCACCTTGCCCGGACCGCGGGACCGCGCGGCCGTGGGCGACCCGGCCCGTGTGGCCCTGCGTCGCGACATCCTCACCTCGCTCGGCTCCTGAAAGGCACTCCGGTGACCACCCCCGCGCCCGCTTCCCTGGAGATTCCCGCTGTCGCCGACGCCGAGGGGCTGACCTGCGACGTCCTCGTCATCGGCGGCGGCACGGCCGGCACCATGGCCGCCCTCACCGCCGCCGAGCGCGGCGCGAACGTCCTGCTGCTGGAGAAGGCCCACGTCCGTCACTCCGGCGCGCTTGCCATGGGCATGGACGGCGTCAACAACGCGGTCATCCCCGGCCGCGCCGAACCCGACGACTACGTCGCCGAGATCACTCGCGCCAACGACGGCATCGTCGACCAGTCCACCGTCCGCCAGACCGCCACCCGCGGCTTCGCGATGGTGCAGCGACTGGAGTCGTACGGCGTCAAGTTCGAGAAGGACGAGCACGGTGAGTACGCGGTGCGCCAGGTGCATCGCTCCGGCTCGTACGTACTGCCCATGCCAGAGGGCAAGGACGTCAAAAAGGTCCTGTACCGCCAGCTCAGGCGGCGCGAGATGCGGGAGCGGATCCGGATCGAGAACAGGGTGATGCCGGTCCGGGTCCTGACCGCCGAAGGGCGGGCCGTCGGCGCCGCCGGCTTCAACACCCGTACCGGCGCCTTCGTCGCCGTCCGCGCGGGCGCCGTCATCCTCGCCACCGGTGCCTGCGGCCGGCTCGGTCTGCCCGCCTCGGGCTACCTCTACGGGACCTACGAGAACCCCACCAACGCCGGCGACGGGTACGCCATGGCCTACCACGCGGGCGCCGAGCTGACCGGTATCGAGTGCTTTCAGATCAACCCGCTCATCAAGGACTACAACGGGCCCGCCTGCGCCTACGTCGCCAACCCCTTCGGCGGCTACCAGGTCAACCGGCACGGTGAGCGGTTCGTCGACTCCGACTACTGGTCGGGGCAGATGATGGCCGAGTTCGCCGCCGAGGTCGCCAGCGACCGTGGACCGGTCTACCTCAAGCTCAGCCACCTCCCGGAGGAGTCGATCTCCGCGCTGGAGTCGATCCTGCACTCCACCGAGCGGCCCACCCGTGGCACCTTCCACGCCGGCCGCGGGCACGACTACCGCACTCACGACGTCGAGATGCACATCTCCGAGATCGGCCTGTGCGGCGGCCACTCCGCCTCCGGCGTCCGCGTCGACGACCACGCCCGTACGACCGTCCCCCGCCTGTACGCCGCCGGCGACCTCGCCTGCGTCCCGCACAACTACATGATCGGCGCGTTCGTCTTCGGCGACCTCGCGGGTGCGGATGCCGCCCAGTACACCGCCTACGAGGGTGAGCTTCCCGCGGACCAGCTCCGTGAGGCGCACGAGCTGGTCTACCGCCCGCTGCGCAACCCCGACGGCCCGCCGCAGACCCAGGTCGAGTACAAGCTGCGCCGTTTCGTCAACGATTACGTGGCACCGCCGAAGTCCGGCGCACGGCTCTCGCTCGCCCTGGAGGCCTTCGAGCGGATGCATTCCGACATCGCCGCCATGGGCGCCCGCACCCCGCACGAGCTGATGCGCTGCGCCGAGGTCACCTTCATCCGCGACTGCGCCGAAATGGCCGCCCGCGCCTCTCTGGCCCGCACGGAGTCCCGCTGGGGCCTCTACCACGACCGTCTCGACCACCCCGGCCGCGACGACGTCTCCTGGTTCCACCATCTCGATCTTCACAAGTCCCCCTCTGGTGCGATGGAGTTCACGGCCCGTCCCGTGGCTCCGTATCTGGTCCCGGTCGAAGAGTTCGCGCCGGTCGGCGGTCCCTCGCGGGAACTGGGCGAAGTCCGTCCCGAGCACGTGGCCACGGCCGGGCCGCGCGAGGTGGCGCCGGTCGCGGCCGGACCAACGTCCGGGCGCGCCACCGTCTCCGCCGACCGGGCCGAGGCGCCGGGCATCGCTTCACCCCGGCTCCTGGAACTACTGGAGCTGGCCGAGGCGGATCCCGAACTCAGCTTGGTCGAGAGCTACTTGGACGACCCGGACCCTGCCGTCCGCCGTACGGCCGTCTCGGTCCTGACCGAGACCGTGCCGCCCGGCACCGGGCAGGCCCTGGCCGACGCCCTGTCCGATCCCGATGCCGAGGTCCGCGCGGCCGCCGCTGCCTCGCTGCGCGAACTGGTCGAAACCCTGCCGCCCGAACCCGCCCTGAGCGCCGCCCTCACCGGTGCCCTCGCCTCGGCCGACCCCGTGGTCCGCGCCGCCGTCCTCGATGTGCTGCGCGCCCTGCGGCTCGGCGAGGCAGGCGTGTTCGCCGCGGCACTGGACGACCCCGACATCACCGTGCGCACCGAGGCCGTACGAGCGCTCGTCTCCGTCGATGCGGTCCGGCCGCTGGCGGGGGCCGCGGAAGATCCCTCCCGGGAGGTCCGGGTCGCCGTGGCCAAGGCCCTGGCCGCCGTCGGCTCGGCGTCCCTGACCGCGACCGACCGGGAGCTGCTGACCACCGCCCTGGACCGGCTCACCGAGGACAGCGATCCCCTGGTGCGCCAGGCTGCGTTCGCCGCACTGGCCGGCACCGGCTGTCCCGGCCCGCTCGCCGACCGTGCCGTCGCCGCGCTGTCCGCCCCGGCCTGGCAGGTCCGCTCTGGCGCCGCCACCGCGCTGTCGGCCGCGTCCGCCGAAACCGCCGTCCCCGCCCTGGCCAAGGCGCTGGCCGACCCGAACGCCGATGTGCGCAAGGCCGCGGTGCTCGCCCTGACCCGGCACCGGGCCACGGAAGAGGCTCGCGCGGCCCTGGTCACGGCCACGGCCGACACGGACGCGGACGTCAGGGCGTATGCGGCTCGGGGGCTGTGACGGCGACGTTCCCGCCCACGCCCCGGACCGGTCCCGCTATATCCAGTCGTCCGGCTCCGGCGCCTCGTCCGGCTCCGGCCAGTCGGTGTCCTGCGTGTCACCGGCGGTCGGGGCCGGGTCGTCCAGGGCGGCGAGCACGGCCAGCACCCCCTCCCCGTGCGTCGCCAGCTTCTTCTCGCCGACACCGCTCACCGTGTCGAGCTCGCGCACCGAGCCGGGTCTGCGGGTGACGATCTCCCGCAGGGTGGCGTCGTGGAAGATGACGTACGCGGGCACGCCCTGCTCGCGGGCCTGTTCGGCGCGCCAGGCACGCAGCGCCTCGAAGGCGGGCAGGAGTTCACTCGGCAGCTCTGCCGCGGCGGCCTTGGCCTTGCGGTCACCGCCGGAGCCGCCGGTCGACCGGGACCGGGAGACGGCCGGCTTCTTCGGCTCCTTGCGCAGCGGCACCTCCCGCTCGCTCCGCAGCACGGAGCCGCTCGCCTCGGTGAGCACCAGAGTGCCGTACTCCCCCTCGACGGCGAGCAGCCCCTGGGCCAGCAGCTGCCGGATGACACCCCGCCACTCGGCCTCGGCGAGGTCCTGCCCGATGCCGAACACGGACAGCTGGTCGTGGTCGAACTGGATGACCTTGCCGGTGCGCTTGCCGAGCAGGATGTCGACGATCTGCACGGCGCCGAACTTCTGCCCCCGCTCCCGCTGCAGCCGTACCACCGTCGACAGCACCTTCTGGGCGGCGATCGTGCCGTCCCAGGTCTCCGGCGGGGTGAGGCACGTGTCGCAGTTGCCGCAGGCCGCCGCATCCGGGTCCTGGCCGAAGTAGGCGAGCAGCTGGCCGCGGCGGCAGCGGGCCGTCTCGCACAGCGCGAGCATGGCGTCGAGGTGGGCGCTGGCCCGGCGGCGGAACGCCTCGTCGCCCTCTCCGGACTGGATCAGTTTGCGCTGCTGTATGACGTCGTTCAGGCCGTACGCCATCCAGGCCGTGGACGGCAGTCCGTCGCGGCCCGCGCGGCCGGTCTCCTGGTAGTAGCCCTCGATCGACTTGGGCAGGTCCAGATGGGCGACGAACCGTACGTCCGGCTTGTCGATACCCATGCCGAAGGCGATGGTCGCCACCACGACCAGACCGTCCTCGCGCAGGAACCGGGCCTGGTGGGCGGCGCGCATGCCCGCGTCCAGGCCCGCGTGGTACGGCACCGCCTCGATGCCGTTGGCGCTCAGGAACTCCGCCGTCCGCTCCACGGAGTTGCGCGACAGGCAGTAGACGATGCCGGCGTCGCCCGGGTGCTCCTCGCGCAGGAAGGCGAGCAGCTGCTTCCTGGGATCGGCCTTGGGCACGATCCGATACTGGATGTTGGGCCGGTCGAAGCTGGCGACGAAGTGGCGGGCCGCCGGCAGGTTCAGCCGCTGAGTGATCTCCTGGTGGGTGGCATGGGTGGCGGTGGCCGTCAGGGCGATCCGGGGGACGTCCGGCCAGCGTTCGCCGAGGAGGGACAGGGTGAGGTAGTCGGGGCGGAAGTCGTGGCCCCACTGGGACACGCAGTGCGCCTCGTCGATCGCGAAGACGGAGATCTTGCCGCGTGAGAGCAGGTCGAGCGTGCCCTCCAGGCGCAGCCGCTCCGGCGCCAGGTACAGCACGTCCAGCTCGCCGGCCAGGAGCTCGGCCTCGACCACGCGCCGCTCGTCGAAGTCCTGCGTGGAGTTGATGAAGCCGGCGCGCACACCGAGGGCACGCAGGGCGTCCACCTGGTCCTGCATGAGCGCGATCAGCGGCGAGATCACCACGCCCGTACCGGGTCTGACCAGGGCCGGAATCTGGTAGCACAGCGATTTTCCGCCGCCGGTGGGCATGAGGACGACCGCGTCGCCGCCCGCCACCACATGCTCGATGATCGCTTCCTGCTCGCCCCGGAAGGCCTCGTACCCGAAGACCCGGTGCAGCGTGGCCAGCGCCTCGCTGTCGGCCGCGCCCGGCCCCTCGGTCACCTGTGACATCTCGCTGATCCCGCCCGTCGCACCCATCGTCCTGTCCCCCGTCGGTCCCCCGCGTGTCGTTCCTCGACCACTGCCTCCACGATAGGGGGCGGGACCGACAGCCTCGGAGTTATCCACAGGCACCGGCCAGCGCCGCAGGAAACACGCCGCTGCCCGGCCCCTCCGAAATGAGGGGTGCCGGGCAGCGGCATGGGCAAGCGAAACGTCAGCGGACGAACACTGCCGCCTGGCTCGCCAGGTCCAGGAAGTACTGCGGCGCCACGCCGAGCACCAGCGTCACCGCGACGCCGACGGCGATCGCCGCCATCGTCATCGGGGACGGGACGGCCACGGTCGGGCCCTCCGGCCTCGGCTCGCTGAAGAACATCAGGACGATCACGCGGATGTAGAAGAACGCGGCGATCGCCGAGGAGATCACACCGACCACGACCAGCGGGGCCGCGCCACCGTCCGCCGCCGCCTTGAACACGGCGAACTTCCCTGCGAAGCCAGAGGTCAGCGGAATGCCGGCGAAGGCCAGCAGGAACACCGCGAAGACCGCCGCCACCAGCGGGGAGCGGCGGCCGAGCCCCGCCCACTTGGACAGATGGGTCGCCTCACCGCCCGCGTCGCGCACCAGCGTGACCACCGCGAAGGCGCCGATCGTCACGAACGAGTAGCCGGCCAGGTAGAAGAGGACGGACGAGACCCCGTCCTTCGACGTGGCGATGACACCCGCAAGGATGAATCCGGCGTGCGCGATGGACGAGTACGCCAGCAGTCGCTTGATGTCGGTCTGGGTGATCGCGATGATCGCACCACCCAGCATGGTGATGATCGCCACCGCCCACATGACCGGCCGCCAGTCCCAGCGCATCCCGGGCAGGACGACGTACAGCAGTCGCAGCAGCGCGCCGAACGCGGCCACCTTCGTCGCCGCCGCCATGAAGCCGGTCACCGGCGTCGGCGCACCCTGGTAGACGTCGGGCGTCCACATGTGGAACGGCACCGCGCCCACCTTGAACAGCAGGCCCATCACGATCAGGGCGCTGCCGAGGAGCAGCAGTGCGTCGTTGCCCATGGTGTTGGCGAGCGCCGGATCCACGTTGGTGACCGTGCCGTCGACGACCTGTGCGATGCGCGCGTACGACACCGAGCCCGCGTAGCCGTACAGCAGGGCGATGCCGAACAGCGTGAACGCGGAGGCGAACGCGCCGAGCAGGAAGTACTTGACCGCGGCCTCCTGCGACATCAGCCGCTTGCGGCGGGCCAGCGCGCACAGCAGGTACAGCGGCAGGGAGAAGACCTCCAGGGCCACGAACAGCGTCAGCAGGTCGTTGGCCGAGGGGAACACCAGCATGCCGGCGATCGCGAAAAGCAGCAGCGGGAAGGCCTCGGTGGTGGTGAACCCGGCCTTCACTGCGGCCTTCTCACTGTCGCTGCCCGGTACGGAGGCGGCCTGTGCGGCGAAGGAGTCGACGCGGTTGCCGTGCGCGGCCGGGTCGAGGCGACGCTCGGCGAAGGTGAAGAGGCCCACGAGGCCGGCCAGCAGGATCGTGCCCTGCAGGAACAGGGACGGGCCGTCGACCGCGATCGCCCCCATGGCCGCGATGTGCGCCTTGGTGGTGCCGTAACCGTCCGCCGCCAGCGCGACCACCGCGGCGAAGGCGGCGCAGAGCGCTACGACGGACACGAACACCTGGGCGTAGTAGCGGGATTTGCGCGGGACGAACGCCTCGATCAGCACCCCGACCAGCGCCGCACCGACGACGATCAGCGTCGGCGACAATTGTCCGTATTCGATCTTCGGTGCCGGGATCTTCGCGATCGGGTCGGCCGCGGTTGTCCACAGGCTGTGGACGGCTGTTGTGCTCACTTGGCCGCCTCCACCGAGGGCTTGGGGTCGGTCTTGTGTACGTCGGACATGGTCTGCTTGACCGCCGGGTTGACGATGTCCGTGACGGGCTTCGGGTAGACGCCCAGGAAGATCAGCAGCACGATCAGCGGGGCGACGACGACCAGTTCACGCACGCGCAGGTCGGGCATTGCCGAGACCTCGGGCTTCACCGGGCCCGTCATCGTCCGCTGGTACAGCACGAGGGTGTAGAGCGCGGCGAGGACGATGCCGAAGGTGGCGATGATGCCGATCGCCGGGTAGCGCGTGAACGTGCCGACCAGGACCAGGAACTCGCTGACGAACGGGGCGAGGCCGGGCAGCGAGAGGGTGGCGAGGCCGCCGATCAGGAAGGTGCCGGCGAGCACCGGGGCGACCTTCTGCACGCCTCCGTAGTCGGCGATGAGCCGCGAGCCGCGCCGGGAGATCAGGAAGCCGGCGACCAGCATCAGCGCGGCCGTGGAGATGCCGTGGTTGACCATGTAGAGCGTGGCTCCGGACTGGCCCTGGCTGGTCATCGCGAAGATGCCCATGATGATGAAGCCGAAGTGGGAGATCGACGCATAGGCGACCAGCCGCTTGATGTCCCGCTGACCGACGGCGAGCAGTGCGCCGTAGACGATGCTGATCAGGGCCAGGACGAGGATGACGGGCGTCGCCCACTTGCTGGCCTGGGGGAACAGCTGGAGGCAGAAGCGGAGCATCGCGAAGGTGCCGACCTTGTCGACGACCGCGGTGATGAGGACGGCCACCGGGGCGGTGGACTCCTGCATGGCGTTGGGCAGCCAGGTGTGCAGCGGCCACAGCGGGGCCTTCACCGCGAACGCGAAGAAGAAGCCCAGGAACAGCCAGCGTTCGGTGCTCGTCGCCATGTGCAGCGAGCCGTTCGCGCGGGCCTGCGCGATCTCCTGGAGGCTGAAGTTTCCGGCCACCACGTAGAGGCCGATCACCGCCGCCAGCATGATCAGGCCGCCGACCAGGTTGTAGAGCAGGAACTTCACCGCCGCGTACGACCGCTGCGTCGACGCCGCCTCCTCGCCCTGCGCGTGGGCGCGGTCCCCGAAGCCGCCGATGAGGAAGTACATCGGGATGAGCATGGCTTCGAAGAAGATGTAGAAGACGAAGACGTCGGTGGACTCGAAGGAGATGAGCACCATCGCCTCTACGGCGAGGATCAGCGCGAAGAAGCCCTGGGTGGGCCGCCAGCGGCGGCTGCCGGTCTCCAGCGGGTCCGCGTCGTTCCAGCCGGCGAGGATGATGAACGGGATCAGTACGGCGGTCAGCGCGATCAGCGCCACCGCGATGCCGTCGACCCCCAGCTCGTACCTCACCCCGAAGTTCCTGATCCAGGCGTGGGACTCGGTGAGCTGGTAGCGGGCGCCGTTCGGGTCGAAACGCACCAGCACGGTGATCGCCAGGGCGAGCGTGGCGAGCGAGACGAGCAGCGCCAGCCACTTGGCGGCGGTGCGCCGCGCGGCCGGTACGGCGGCCGTGGCGACGGCCCCTACGGCCGGGAGCGCCGCCGTCGCTGTCAGCAGAGGAAAGGACATCGGTATCAGACCGCCCTCATCAGCAGGGTCGCGGCGACCAGAAGTGCCGCACCGCCGAACATCGAGACCGCGTAGGAGCGGGCGAAGCCGTTCTGGATCCGGCGGAGCCGTCCGGACAGGCCGCCGAAACCGGCCGCCGTTCCGTTGACGACGCCGTCGACCAGGGTGTGGTCGACGTAGACCAGGGAGCGCGTCAGGTGCTCGCCGCCGCGTACCAGGACCACGTGGTTGAAGTCGTCCTGGAGCAGGTCACGGCGGGCCGCGCGGGTGAGCAGGGAGCCGCGCGGGGCGACTGCCGGGACGGGCCTGCGGCCGTACTGCGCCCAGGCGATGCCGACGCCGATGACCAGGCAGACCATGGTCGCCCCGGTGACCGTCCAGGCGCTCACCGGGGAGTGTCCTTCGCTGTGCCCGGTGACCGGCTCCAGCCAGTGCAGGAAGCGGTCGCCGATGCTGAAGAAGGCGCCGCCGAAGACGGAGCCCACGGCCAGCACGATCATCGGGATCGTCATGACCTTCGGGGACTCGTGCGGGTGCGGCTCGTTGCCGTTCTCGTCCGGCTGCCAGCGCTTCTCGCCGAAGAACGTCATCAGCATCACCCGCGTCATGTAGAAGGCGGTGATGGCCGCGCCCAGCAGGGCCGCGCCGCCGAGGATCCAGCCCTCGGTGCCGCCCTTCGCGAAGGCAGCCTCGATGATCTTGTCCTTGGAGAAGAAGCCGGACAGGCCGGGGAAGCCGATGATGGCGAGGTAGCCGAGGCCGAAGGTGACGAAGGTGACCGGCATGTACGTCCTGAGGCCGCCGTACCTGCGCATGTCGACCTCGTCGTTCATGCCGTGCATGACGGAGCCGGCGCCGAGGAACAGCCCGGCCTTGAAGAACCCGTGCGTCACCAGGTGCATGATCGCGAAGACGTAGCCGATGGGGCCGAGGCCCGCGGCGAGCACCATGTAGCCGATCTGGGACATGGTCGACCCGGCCAGTGCCTTCTTGATGTCGTCCTTCGCGCAACCGACGATCGCACCGAAGAGGAGTGTGACAGCGCCTACGACGGTGACGGCCAGCTGGGCGTCGGGGGCCGCGTTGAAGATGGCTCCGGAGCGGACGATGAGGTACACGCCCGCGGTCACCATCGTCGCCGCGTGGATCAGGGCCGAGACCGGGGTCGGGCCCTCCATGGCGTCACCGAGCCAGGACTGCAGCGGCACCTGGGCGGACTTGCCGCAGGCGGCGAGGAGCAGCATCAGGCCGATGGCGGTGAGCTTGCCCTCGGAGGTGTCGCCGGTGTGGCTGAGGACCGGACCGAAGGCGAAGGTGCCGAAGGTGGCGAACATCAGCATGATCGCGATCGACAGGCCCATGTCGCCGACCCGGTTGACCAGGAAGGCCTTCTTCGCTGCCGTCGCGGCGCTGGGCTTGTGCTGCCAGAAACCGATCAGCAGGTACGAGGCGAGTCCGACGCCTTCCCAGCCGACGTACAGCAGCAGGTAGTTGTCGGCGAGGACGAGCAGCAGCATCGCCGCGAGGAACAGGTTCAGGTAGCCGAAGAAGCGGCGGCGCCGCTCATCGTGCTCCATGTACCCGACCGAGTACAGGTGGATCAGCGAGCCGACGCCCGTGATGAGCAGGACGAACGTCATCGACAGCTGGTCCAGGCGGAAGGTGACGTCCGCCTGGAAACCGGCGACCGGGACCCAGCTGAACAGGTGCTGCATCAAGGTCCGGTGTTCGGCTCCCTTGCCGAGCAGATCGGCGAAGAGAACGAGGCCGATGGCGCAGGAGACGAACGAGAGCAGCGTGCCGATCCAGTGGCCGACGCGGTCCAGGCGCCGACCGCCGACCAGGAGGACGGCCGCTCCGAGCAGGGGCGCCGCGATGAGCAGCGCGATCAGGTTCTCCACGATTCTTCCGACCCCTTACAGCTTCATCAGGCTGGCGTCGTCGACCGAGGCCGAGTGGCGGGTACGGAACAGCGACACGATGATCGCGAGGCCCACCACGACCTCCGCGGCGGCGACGACCATCGTGAAGAAGGCGATGATCTGGCCGTCGAGGTTGCCGTGCATCCGGGAGAAGGTGACGAACGCGAGGTTGCAGGCGTTCAGCATCAGCTCGATGCACATGAAGACCACGATGGCGTTGCGCCGGATCAGTACGCCGGTCGCGCCGATCGTGAACAAAAGGGCGGCGAGGTAGAGGTAGTTGACCGGGTTCACTTCGTCGCCTCCTCGGGCCGCTTGAACGTCGCCGGTTCGATCGCCTTGCGCTCCAGGCGTTCCTGCGCCCGCTGCTCCAGTGCCCGGAGGTCGTTGAGCGCCTCCGCCGACACGTCGCGGATCTGGCCGCGTTCGCGCAGTGTCTTGCTGACGGTCAGCTCGGACGGCGTGCCGTCGGGCAGCAGGCCCGCGATGTCGACGGCGTTGTGCCGGGCGTAGACACCGGGGGCGGGCAGCGGCGGCACGTGTTTGCCCTCGCGGACGCGCTGTTCGGACAGCTCGCGCTGGGTCCTGGCGCGCTCGGTGCGCTCGCGGTGGGTGAGCACCATGGCGCCGACGGCGGCCGTGATCAGCAGGGCACCGGTGATTTCGAAGGCGAAGACGTACTTGGTGAAGATGAGGGAGGCGAGGCCCTCCACATTGCCGTTCGCGTTCGCCTGGCCCGTGCCGGCGAATTCCTTGAGGGAGGCGTTCCCGATGCCGGCGAGCAGCAGGACACCGAAGCCGACGCCACACAGAAGGGCCAGCCAGCGCTGGCCCTTGATGGTCTCCTTCAGCGAATCCGCGGCCGTGACGCCGACGAGCATCACCACGAACAGGAACAGCATCATGATCGCGCCGGTGTAGACGACGATCTGCACGATGCCCAGGAAGTAGGCGCCGTTGGCGAGGTAGAACACGGCCAGGACGATCATGGTCCCGGCGAGGGAGAGCGCGCTGTGCACGGCCTTCTTCATGAAGACGGTGCACAGGGCGCCGATCACCGCGACGGTGCCGAGGACCCAGAACTGGAAGGCCTCACCGGTGGAGGTGGTGTAGGCGGCGAGCTGTGCGGTCATTGGCCGATCACCTTCTCCGAGGCCGGCTCCTCCTCGCCGAAGGTGGACGCGGCCTCCTGCGGCACCTCGCCCTTGGACAGGGCGACCTGGCGGACCGTGCCGGGCGCGGCCTGGGTGACGAGGCCCCGGTAGTAGTCCTGCTCGTCGGTCCCGGGGAAGATCGCGTGCGGCGTGTCGACCATGCCCTCTTCGAGTCCGGCGAGGAGTTGTTCCTTGGTGTAGATGAGGTTGGCGCGGCTGGAGTCGGCCAGTTCGAACTCGTTGGTCATCGTCAGCGCGCGCGTGGGGCACGCTTCGATGCACAGGCCGCACAGGATGCAGCGGGCGTAGTTGATCTGGTAGACGCGGCCGTACCGCTCGCCCGGCGAGTAGCGTTCCTCGTCGGTGTTGTCGGCGCCCTCCACGTAGATGGCGTCGGCGGGGCACGCCCACGCGCACAGCTCGCAGCCGACGCACTTCTCCAGGCCGTCCGGATGGCGGTTGAGCTGGTGCCGTCCGTGGAACCGCGGAGCCGTGGTCTTCTTCTGCTCCGGGTACTGCTCGGTCAGCCGCTTCTTGAACATGGCCTTGAAGGTCACGCCGAAGCCGGCCACGGGGTTCAGGAAACCGGGTTTGGTCTCCTTGGGCTCCTCAGCCATCGGACGCCTCCTTTCCATCCGAAGATCCGTCACTGACAGTGTCCGACCCACCACTGACAATCAGCTCCCGCTCGTGGCGCGGGCGGCGCCTGGGCACCGGCGGCAGTTCCTGTCCGGGCAGCGGCGGTACGGGGAATCCGCCCGCCATCGGGTCGAATCCGGTCTGCTCGGCGGCAGGTTGCTCGGCCGCCTTGGCCTTCTCCCGGAACATGTCCGCGACGAAGGAGATCAGCAGCAGGGCGAGCACTCCGCCCACGACGGGCAGCGCGATGCTCGGGAAGTCGTAGTGCTCGTTGCGCAGGGCCCGTACGGTCGCCACCAGCATCAGCCAGGTCACGGAGACCGGGATGAGGACCTTCCAGCCGAGCTTCATCAGCTGGTCGTAGCGCACGCGAGGGAGCGTGCCGCGCAGCCAGATGAAGAAGAACAGCAGCAGCTGCACCTTGATCACGAACCAGAGCAGCGGCCACCAGCCGTGGTTCGCGCCCTGCCAGAAGGAGCTGATCGGCCAGGGGGCGCGCCAGCCACCGAGGAACAGCGTGGTCGACACGGCCGACACCGTCACCATGTTCACGTACTCGGCGAGCATGAACATCGCGAACTTGATCGACGAGTACTCGGTGTTGAAGCCGCCGACCAGGTCGCCCTCGGACTCCGGCATGTCGAAGGGTGCGCGGTTGGTCTCGCCGACCATCGTGACGATGTAGAGGATGAACGAGACCGGCAGCAGCAGGATGTACCAGCGGTCGTGCTGCTGCGCGACGATCGTGGACGTCGACATCGACCCCGAGTACAGGAACACGGAGGCGAACGCGGCGCCCATGGCGATCTCGTAGGAGATCATCTGCGCGCAGGAGCGGAGGCCGCCGAGGAGCGGGTAGGTGGATCCGGAACTCCAACCCGCCAGCACGATGCCGTAGATGCCGACGGAGGCGACCGCGAGGATGTAGAGCAGCGCGATCGGCAGGTCGGTGAGCTGCATCGTGGTGCGCGTGCCGAAGATCGAGATCTCGTTGTCGGCCGGGCCGAAGGGGATCACCGCGATCGCCATGAAGGCCGGGATGGCCGCGACGATCGGCGCCAGGACGTACACCACCTTGTCGGCGCGCTTGACGATGATGTCTTCCTTGAGCATCAGCTTCACGCCGTCGGCGAGCGACTGGAGCATGCCCCAGGGACCGTGCCGGTTCGGGCCGATGCGCAGCTGCATCCAGGCGACGACCTTGCGCTCCCAGACGATGGAGAACAGCACGGTCACCATCAGGAAGGCGAAGCAGAACACGGCCTTGACGACGACCAGCCACCACGGGTCGCGGCCGAACATCGAGAGGTCTTCAGCTGCGAGGTACGGGCTCATGCCTCCACCTCCTTGGGGGCCTGTTCGGCGGGTGCCGCCGGGCCGATGCGGACGAGTGAGCCGGGCTGTGCGCCGGTGTCGGAGGCGACGCCCGCGCCGACGGAGTTCAGCGGAAGCCAGACCACCCGGTCGGGCATCTCGGTGATCCGCAGCGGGAGTTCGACGGTGCCGGAGGGGCCGGTGACCTTGAGGACGTCGCCCTCCTGGACGCCCGCCTCGGCGGCCGTCGCCGCCGACACGCGCGCGTGTGCGGCGTGCCGGGTTCCGGCGAGCGCCTCGTCGCCCTCCTGGAGGACGCCCTGGTCGAGGAGGAGCCGGTGCCCGGCGAGTACGGCCTCGCCGGCGGCCGGACGGGGCAGCGCGCCCGCCGACTCCTGGGGTTCGGAGGCGCACGGACCGTCCCAGGGGCCGAGCCGGTCGATTTCCGCGCGTGTGGTGCGCAGATCCGGCAGGCCCAGGTGGACGTCCATGGCATCGGCCAGCATCTGCAGCACGCGCGCGTCGGTCGGTGCCGGGCTGCGGGTCATCTGGTCGGGCTTGAGGGCGGCGTCGAAGAAGCGCACCCTGCCTTCCCAGTTGAGGAACGTGCCGGCCTTCTCGGCGACCGCGGCGACCGGCAGGACGACATCTGCGTGCGTGGTGACCTCGCTGGGCCGCAGTTCCAGCGACA
This sequence comes from Streptomyces sp. NPDC001393, assembly GCF_053597455.1. NCBI lineage: Bacteria > Bacillati > Actinomycetota > Actinomycetes > Kitasatosporales > Streptomycetaceae > Streptomyces > Streptomyces sp. NPDC001393. The sequence goes on along the minus strand of NZ_JBSFIH010000014.1, from coordinate 135,178 downwards.
CCAGGAAGCCGACGCTGTCGAGTGCCTCACGCGCGCGTGCCGGGTCGGGCAGGTCGGCGACCTCCACCCCGGCCACCACGAGCGCCGACAGTTCGCCGGTGGCGGCTGCCTCGACGATGTGGTGGGTGTCGCGGCCGTAGCGCGACGGGAGTTCGGCGAGGCCCCACACGGCCGCGACCTCCTCCCGTGCGCGCGGGTCGGTCGCCGGGCGGCCGCCCGGCAGCAGCGACGGCAGCGCGCCCACCTCGACGGCGCCGCGCTCACCGGCCCGGCGCGGGATCCACACCAGGTGGGCGCCGGTCGCGGTGGCGGCGCGTACGGCGGCGGTGAGGCCGCCGGCGACCGCGGCGAGCCGCTCACCGACGACGATGACCGAGCCCTCGGCGCGCAGGGCCTGGGCGGCGCGGGTGCCGGGCGCCTCCAGACCCACACCGCTCGCGAGGGCGTCCAGCCACTCGGTCTCGGTGCCGGGCGCGGCCGGCAGCAGGGTGCCGCCCGCCTTCTGAAGGCCCCGGGTCGCGTGCGTGGCCAGCGCGAACACCTTCTGCTTGCGCTTGCGCCAGGCCTTGCGCAGCCGCAGAAAGACGCCGGGCGCCTCCTCCTCCGACTCGAAACCGACCAGCAGGACCGCGGGCGCCTTCTCCAGGGAGGTGTACGTGACACCCGTACCGTCGAGGTCACGGCCGTGCCCGGCCACCCGCGAGGCCAGGAAGTCGGCCTCTTCGCCGCTGTGCACGCGCGCGCGGAAGTCGATGTCGTTGCTGTCGAGCGCCACCCGCGCGAACTTGCTGTACGCGTAGGCGTCCTCGACGGTGAGCCGACCGCCGATGAGGACGCCGGCCCGGGAGCGGGCCGCGGTGAGGCCCCGCGCGGCCGCATCCAGGGCCTCGGGCCAGGACGCGGTCTCCAGGACGCCGTCGGCGTTGCGCACCAGGGGGCTGTCGAGGCGGTCCTTGAGCTGCGCGTACCGGAACGCGAAGCGTCCCTTGTCGCAGATCCACTCCTCGTTGACCTCGGGGTCGTTGGCGGCGAGCCGCCGCATGACCTTGCCGCGCCGGTGGTCGGTGCGGGTGGCGCAGCCGCCGGAGCAGTGCTCGCACACCGACGGCGAGGAGACGAGGTCGAAGGGGCGGGAGCGGAAACGGTAGGCCGCCGAGGTGAGCGCGCCGACCGGGCAGATCTGGATGGTGTTGCCGGAGAAGTACGACTCGAACGGGTCGCCCTCGCCGGTGCCGACCTGCTGCAGCGCACCCCGCTCGATCAGCTCGATCATCGGGTCGCCCGCGATCTGGTTGGAGAACCGGGTGCAGCGGGCGCACAGCACGCACCGCTCGCGGTCGAGCAGCACCTGCGTGGAGATCGGTACGGGCTTTTCGTAGGTGCGCTTCTTGCCGTCGAAGCGGGACTCGGCACTGCCGTGCGACATGGACTGGTTCTGCAGCGGGCACTCGCCGCCCTTGTCGCAGACGGGGCAGTCCAGCGGGTGGTTGATGAGCAGCAGCTCCATCACGCCGCGTTGGGCCTTCTCGGCGACCGGCGAGGTGAGCTGGGTCTTCACCACCATGCCGTCGGTGCAGGTGATGGTGCAGGACGCCATGGGCTTGCGCTGGCCCTCGACCTCGACGATGCACTGACGGCATGCACCGGCGGGGTCGAGCAGGGGGTGGTCGCAGAACCGGGGGATCTCGATGCCGAGCTGCTCGGCGGCCCGGATGACCAGGGTGCCCTTGGGCACGCTGATCTCGATGCCGTCGATCGTCAGCGTGACGAGGTCTTCCGGCGGGACCGCCGCCTCTCCCCCACCGGCGGGAGCACTGGTGGTCACGGTCATGCGTTCACCTCCGGGCGGTCCGCCCAGGCCGTCGACTTGGCCGGGTCGAAGGGGCAGCCCCGGCCCGTGATGTGCTGCTCGTACTCCTCACGGAAGTACTTCAGCGAGGAGAAGATCGGGGACGCGGCGCCGTCGCCGAGGGCGCAGAAGGACTTGCCGTTGATGTTGTCGGCGATGTCGTTCAGCTTGTCGAGGTCGGACATGACGCCCTTGCCGGCCTCGATGTCCCGCAGCAACTGCACCAGCCAGTACGTACCTTCCCGGCACGGCGTGCACTTGCCGCAGGACTCGTGGGCGTAGAACTCGGTCCAGCGGGTCACCGCCCGCACCACACAGGTCGTCTCGTCGAAGCACTGCAGGGCCTTGGTGCCGAGCATCGAGCCGGCGGCGCCGACGCCCTCGTAGTCGAGGGGGACGTCGAGGTGCTCGTCGGTGAACATCGGCGTCGAGGAGCCGCCCGGTGTCCAGAACTTCAGGCGGTGGCCGGGCCGCATGCCGCCGCTCATGTCGAAGAGCTGGCGGAGCGTGATGCCAAGGGGCGCCTCGTACTGGCCGGGGCTCGCGACGTGGCCGCTGAGCGAGTAGAGCGTGAAGCCCGGGGACTTCTCGCTGCCCATCGACCTGAACCAGTCTTTCCCGTTTTTCAGGATCGCGGGAACCGACGCGATCGACTCGACGTTGTTCACAACAGTCGGACAGGCGTAGAGGCCTTCCACCGCAGGGAAGGGGGGACGGAGCCGCGGTTGACCACGGCGGCCTTCGAGCGAGTCCAGCAGTGCGGTCTCCTCACCGCAGATGTACGCGCCGGCGCCGGCGTGCACGGTGATCTGGAGATCGAGTCCGCTGCCCAGGATGTTCTCGCCGAGGTAGCCCGCCGCGTAGGCCTCGCGCACGGCCTCGTGCAACCGCCGCAGAACGGGGACGACTTCACCACGCAGATAGATGAAGGCATGCGACGACCTGATGGCATAACACGCGATCACCATGCCCTCGATGAGGCTATGCGGGTTCGCGAAGAGGAGCGGGATGTCCTTGCAGGTCCCGGGCTCCGATTCGTCGGCGTTGACAACTAGATAGTGCGGTTTTCCATCACCCTGCGGAATGAACTGCCACTTCATTCCGGTCGGGAACCCCGCGCCGCCGCGGCCGCGCAGCCCGGACTCCTTGACGTAGGCGATCACGTCGTCCGGGGACATGGCGAGCGCCTTGCGGAGCCCCTCGTACCCCTCGTGCCTCCGGTAGACGTCCAGAGTCCAGGACCGGTCCTCGTCCCAGAAGGCCGACAGCACGGGTGCGAGCAGCTTCTCGGGGCTCGAGTCCTTCAGTTCGGGTGCCACGGTCATCACTCCCCCTCCTCTGCAGTAGGCCCTGCGGGGTGAGCCGGGTCGGAGGCCGATGTCTCCTGCGGCGCGTCATGGGAACTGAGGTGCTCGGCCGGCGACGGCTCGTGCACCCTGTCCTGCGGTTCCTCGTGGGGACCTCCGCGCGGATGGACCACGCGTGCGGGTGCGGCCTCTCCCCTTGCCAGGCGAAGGCCCACCAGCGACGCGGGTCCCGCACCGCCGCCCTCCTCGACGGCCCCGGGCCGCTCGTCGGGGAAGCCGGCCAGGATCCGCGCGGTCTCCTTGAACGTGCACAGCCGCGCCCCGCGCGTGGGCTGTACGGGCCGTCCCGCGCGCAGATCGTCGACCAGGCGCTTGGCGCTGCCCGGCGTCTGGTTGTCGAAGAACTCCCAGTTGACCATCACGACCGGCGCGTAGTCGCAGGCCGCGTTGCACTCGATGTGCTCCAGGGTGACCTTGCCGTCGTCGGTGGTCTCGCCGTTGCCGACGCCCAGGTGTTCCTGGAGCGTCTCGAAGATCGCGTCTCCGCCCATCACCGCGCACAGCGTGTTGGTGCACACGCCCACCTGGTAGTCGCCGGAGGGCTTGCGGCGGTACATGGTGTAGAAGGTGGCGACGGCGGTGACCTCGGCCGTGGTCAGGTTCAGCATGTCCGCGCAGAACTGCATTCCGGTGCGCGTGACATGGCCCTCCTCGGACTGCACGAGGTGGAGCAGCGGGAGCAGGGCGGACCGTGAGTCCGGGTAGCGCGCGATGACCTCGCGCGCGTCCGCCTCCAGCCGGGCCCGGACGTCGTCCGGGTAGGCGGGCGCGGGCAGTTCGGGCATGCCCAGGCTGACGCCCCGCTCCGAAGAAGAGGTGGTCACCGGTCGACGCCTCCCATCACGGGGTCGATGGACGCGACGGCGACGATGACGTCGGCGACCTGGCCGCCTTCGCACATCGCCGCCATGGCCTGCAGGTTGGTGAAGGACGGGTCGCGGAAGTGGACCCGGTAGGGGCGGGTGCCGCCGTCGGAGACGGCGTGCACGCCGAGTTCGCCCTTGGGGGACTCGACGGCCGCGTACGCCTGTCCCGGCGGGACGCGGAAGCCCTCGGTGACGAGCTTGAAGTGGTGGATCAGGGCCTCCATGGAGGTGCCCATGATCTTCTTGATGTGGTCGAGGGAGTTGCCGAGTCCGTCCGGTCCCAGGGCGAGCTGGGCGGGCCAGGCGATCTTCTTGTCGGCCACCATGACCGGGCCGGGCTGGAGCCGGTCCAGGCACTGCTCGACGATCCCGAGCGACTGGCGCATCTCCTCCAGACGGACCAGGAAGCGGCCGTAGGCGTCGCAGCTGTCGGCGGTCGGGATCTCGAAGTCGTACGTCTCGTAGTCGCAGTACGGCTGCGCCTTGCGCAGGTCGTGCGGCAGGCCGGTGGAGCGCAGGATCGGGCCGGTGGCGCCGAGGGCCATGCAGCCGGCCAGGTCGAGGTAGCCGATGTCCTGCATGCGGGCCTTGAAGATGGGGTTCCCGGTGGCGAGCTTGTCGTATTCCGGGAGGTTCTTCTTCATCTTCTTCACGAACTCGCGGATCTGGTCCACGGCGCCGGGCGGCAGGTCCTGGGCGAGTCCGCCGGGGCGGATGTACGCGTGGTTCATCCGGAGGCCCGTGATGAGCTCGTAGAGGTCGAGAATCATTTCACGATCACGGAAGCCGTAGATCATGATCGTGGTGGCGCCGAGCTCCATGCCGCCGGTGGCGATGCACACCAGGTGGGAGGAGAGCCGGTTCAGCTCCATCAGGAGCACCCGGATGATCTTGGCGCGCTCGGTGATCTCGTCCTCGATGCCGAGGAGCTTTTCGACGGCGAGGCAGTAGGCGGTCTCGTTGAAGAAGGACGTCAGGTAGTCCATGCGCGTGACGAAGGTGGTGCCCTGCGTCCACGTGCGGTACTCGAGGTTCTTCTCGATGCCGGTGTGGAGGTAGCCGATGCCGCAGCGGGCCTCGGTGACCGTCTCGCCCTCGATCTCCAGGATCAGACGGAGCACTCCGTGGGTGGACGGGTGCTGGGGACCCATGTTGACGACGATGCGTTCGTCGTCGGCGCGGGTCGCGGACTGGACGACCTCGTCCCAGTCGCCACCGGTGACCGTGTATACGGTGCCCTCGGTGGTCTCGCGCGCCGAGGCGGCCGACGCGGCGGATGCTGACTGCGTGCTCACGAGTACGACCTCCGCTGGTCCGGAGCCGGGATCTGGGCGCCCTTGTACTCGACGGGAATGCCGCCGAGGGGATAGTCCTTGCGCTGCGGGTGGCCCTGCCAGTCGTCCGGCATCATGATCCGCGTCAGGGCCGGGTGACCGTCGAAGAGGATTCCGAAGAAGTCGTAGGTCTCGCGCTCGTGCCAGTCGTTCGTCGGATAGACGGGGACGAGGGACGGGATGCGCGCGTCGGCGTCGGGGGCGCTGACTTCGAGGCGGATCAGCCGGTTGTGGGTGATCGAGCGCAGGTGGTAGACGGCGTGCAGTTCGCGGCCCTTGTCGTGCGGGTAGTGGACGCCACTGACGCCGGTGCAGAGCTCGAAACGCAGGGCCGGGTCGTCGCGCAGGGTTCGGGCGACGCGGAGCAGGTGTTCGCGTTCGATGTGGAAGGTGAGCTCGCCGCGGTCGACGACCGTCTTCTCGATGGCGTTGCCGGGGAGGAGGCCCTGTTCCTCCAGGGCGCCCTCCAGTTCGTCGGCGACCTCGTCGAACCAGCCGCCGTAGGGGCGGCTCGCCGGTCCCGGGAGCCGGACCGAGCGGACCAGGCCGCCGTAGCCGGAGGTGTCGCCGCCGTTGTTGGCGCCGAACATGCCGCGCTGGACGCGGATCTCCTCGCCGCCCTGGCCGCGCTGGCCGGGGAGGTTGGAGGCGGAGAGGTCCTTTTCGGGGTTCACCCCGTTCGCGGACCCGTTCACTCCGCCCGTGCCGTTGCCGTTCGCGTCGCTCACCGCAGCAGCCCCTTCATCTCGATCGTGGGCAGGGCCTTGAGCGCCGCCTCCTCAGCCTCTCGGGCGGCCTCCTCGGCGTTGACGCCGAGCTTGGAGGACTGGATCTTCTGGTGGAGCTTGAGGATCGCGTCCATCAGCATCTCGGGGCGGGGCGGGCAGCCCGGCAGGTAGATGTCGACCGGGACGATGTGGTCGACGCCCTGGACGATCGCGTAGTTGTTGAACATGCCGCCCGAGGAGGCGCAGACGCCCATGGAGATCACCCATTTCGGGTTGGGCATCTGGTCGTAGACCTGGCGGAGCACCGGCGCCATCTTCTGGCTGACCCGGCCGGCGACGATCATCAGGTCGGCCTGGCGCGGTGAGCCGCGGAAGACCTCCATGCCGAAGCGCGCCAGGTCGTACCGGCCGGCACCGGTGGTCATCATCTCGATGGCGCAGCAGGCGAGGCCGAAGGTGGCCGGGAAGACGGACGCCTTGCGCACCCAGCCCGCGGCCTGCTCGACGGTGGTCAGCAGGAAGCCGCTCGGCAGCTTTTCTTCGAGTCCCATGTCCTAAGGCCCCTCAGTCCCATTCCAGGCCGCCGCGCCGCCATACGTACGCGTACGCGACGAAGACGGTGAGCACGAAGAGCAGCATCTCCACGAGCCCGAAAATCCCCAGGGCGTCGAAGGTGACGGCCCAGGGGTAGAGGAAGACGATCTCGATGTCGAAGACGATGAAGAGCATCGCCGTCAGGTAGTACTTGATGGGGAAGCGCCCGCCGCCGGCCGGCGTGGGGGTCGGCTCGATGCCGCACTCGTAGGCCTCGAGCTTGGCGCGGTTGTACCGCTTCGGACCGATCAGCGTGGCCATGACCACGGAGAAGATCGCAAAGCCTGCCCCGAGGGCTCCCAGTACGAGGATGGGCGCATACGCGTTCACCGCTCCTCGCTCCTCTCAGTCGGCGCTGACTGCTGGCGGTTGCACTGGTGCACTGCGCTCACTTCCGCCTCACCGGCCCCACGAACCCCGCCGTCCCGGGCGAAGATCGAGAACATGTGAAGCAGGTCACAAGCCCAGTTGCCACGCATCTTATGCCCGCCGCTCTGTGATCTGCGACACGGGGTATTGCACGAGCTTTGTGATCTCCACCACCTGACGAAGGATCATGAAGTCGGATGATGAGTGATCTTCATACGTGAAGCGTTCAGTTGGTCACGAGAAGTGACATTCTTGCCCGTCGCCGCAGGCCGGATGGCGTGCCTCAATATCAAGAGAGTTCCGGTGCATGCAAATTGGTGTTGGACGCGGGCGGCTGGTAAAGGGGCGCGTTCACACATCAGGGGGAGGCGCGGGGCGCAGTGTGGACGCGTGCGCACATTCACGAGCTCCGCGCGCACGGGACGCCGCGATTCCGGTGACCGTTCCGTGACCTCCGCCACATCGATGAGAGGCCTCCGAGAACCGGGCTTGGCCAACGACCGCAACCAGTGGTAAGCGGGGGGCAATTCGGACGTAATGATCAAAGACCGTGATCAAGCCCTTGATCATCGACGTCCGCAATGTCCGTTACGGCGTCAATAAAGAGCGACACGCCCGGGATTCCAGGTCTCGATTGAGCAACTGTGGCGCAGCACACGTTTCTTGAAGATATGAAGGAGCCCCTGGTACCGGTTATTCCCATGTCCCACACCGCTCACATACGCAGCCACCGGAAGCCCCGCCGCAGCGCGTCGACCCTCGCGATGCGGGCCGGAGTTGCCGGTGGCGTCCTCAGCACCCTGGCAGTCGCCGGGGCGTCCGGCTCGGCAAATGCGGCCGAGCCGGTGACGCAGACCCTCGAACTGCCCACCCTGACGGCCGACCTGGCCGCTCAGGCAGCCAAGTCCGCGGACGCCACCCAGCAGGCCGCTGCGAACTACCAGCTGCAGGCCGAGCGTGACGCAGCCGCCGCGAATGCCGCGAAGCAGGCCAAGGCAGACCTCGCCGAGGCGAAGCAGAAGGCCGACGAGGCCAAGAAGAAGGCCGACGAGGCCGCCCGCACGGAGGCCGCCGCGCGAGCCTCGCGCAACGCGGAGCGGACGACCCTGGCCGCCACGGACAGCGGCAGCACCTCCACGAGCGGTTCCACGGCCACCGGTTCGGCCGCCGCGATCGTCGCCTTCGTCAAGGCGCAGATCGGCAAGGCCTACGTCTCCGGCGCCACCGGCCCGTCGGCGTACGACTGCTCCGGTCTGGTGCAGACCGCCTTCAAGCAGGTGGGCGTCAGCCTGCCGCGCGTCTCCCAGGACCAGTCCACGGCCGGCACCCAGGTGTCGCTGAGCAACCTGCAGCCGGGCGACATCCTGTACTGGGGCAGCGCGGGCAGCGCCTACCACGTTGCGGTGTACGTGGGCGACGGTATGTTCGTCGGCGCGCAGAACCCCTCCAGCGGCGTCGGGGAGCACCCGCTGTCGTACGACCCGCCGACCGGCGCCGTGCGGGTGCTCTGAAGCACTCCCGCGCCTCTCACGCGCGTAGGGCCGCAGCCGCTCGGGGGCAGCGGCCCTTGCGTCGTTCCCAGCGCCGCGTCGTTCCCGGCACTGTGCCCTTCCCGGCACGTCAGAGGGCCGGTTCCTGACATGCTCGGCTCGGGCCGCCGTCCGGCGGTCCGTCCCCATGAGCGAAGGAGACCGCGCCATGCCACGCGTGTTCGTCCAGGGAAAGCCCGCCGACTACTACCCCCGCCACGCCCCCGAGGCCGGGCGCGGTGCGGTGCGCCGGATCACCGAGGTCGGCGAGGAGGTCCTGCACAAGCCGTGCCGGGACGTCACGGAGTTCGGGCCCGACCTCGCCGCACTCATCGACGACATGTTCCTCACCCTGTGTGTCGCCGAAGGGGCGGGACTCTCGGCGAATCAGGTAGGGGTCGATCTACGGCTGTTCGTTTACGACTGCCCCGACGGCGAAGGAGTCCGACATGTCGGGCACGTCGTCAATCCGGTGCTCGAAACGCCCACGAGCGGGCGGCGTTTGCTGGACGAGGGTGAGGGCTGCCTGTCGGTGCCGGGCGCGGTGATGGCCGTACCGCGGCCGGACCGGGCCGTCGTGCGAGGGCAGGACAAGGACGGCAACCCCGTCGTCATCGAAGGCACGGGGTACTTCGCGCGCTGCCTCATCCACGAGACCGACCACACCAACGGGTACATCTACCTGGATCGGCTCTCCAAGCGGGAGAAAAAGGACGCGCTGCGGCAGATGGCGGCCCGGCGTGACGAGGTGTTCGCCCGCCGGGCCGCCCGCGCCGAGGAGCTGAGCCGGGCCTGAAGAAGGCTCAGGCCTTCGGGGCCACCTTGCTCAGGCCGTTGATGATGCGGTCCATCGCGTCGCCGCCCGTGGGGTCGGTGAGGTTCGCCAGCAGCTTGAGGGTGAACTTCATCAGCATCGGGTGCGTGAGACCCCGCTGGGCGGCGATCTGCATGACCTTCGGGTTGCCGATGAGCTTCACGAAGGCGCGGCCGAGCGTGTAGTAGCCGCCGTAGGTGTCCTTCAGGACGCGCGGGTAGCGCTGCAGGGCGATCTCGCGCTGGGCGGGTGTGACACGCGCGTGTGCCTGGACGATGACGTCGGCGGCGATCTGGCCGGACTCCATGGCGTAGGCGATGCCCTCGCCGTTGAAGGGGTTCACCAGGCCGCCGGCGTCACCGACGAGCAGCAGGCCGCGCGTGTAGTGGGGCTGGCGGTTGAAGGCCATGGGCAGGGCGGCACCGCGGATGGGGCCGGTCATGTTCTCGGGGGTGTAACCCCAGTCCTCCGGCATGGAGGCGCACCAGGCCTTGAGGATCTCGCGCCAGTCCAGTTCCTTGAAGGAGGCGGAGGTGTTCAGCACGCCGAGGCCCACGTTCGACGTGCCGTCGCCCATGCCGAAGATCCAGCCGTAGCCGGGCAGCAGCCGGTCCTGGGGGCCGCGGCGGTCCCACAGCTCCAGCCAGGACTCCAGGTAGTCGTCCTCGTGGCGGGGGCTCTCGAAATAGGTCCGGACCGCGACGCCCATCGGGCGGTCTTCGCGGCGGTGCAGCCCCATCGCCAGGGACAGCCGGGTGGAGTTGCCGTCGGCGGCGACGACGAGCGGCGCATGGAAGGTGACCTCGCGCTTCTCCTCGCCGAGCTTGGCGGTGACGCCGGTGATGCGGCCGGTGCGGTCGTCGATGACCGGGCCGGAGACGTTGCACCGCTCGTACAACCGCGCCCCCGCCTTCTGGGCGTTGCGGGCGAGCTGCTCGTCGAAGTCGTCGCGCTTGCGGACCAGTCCGTAGTTCGGGTAGGAGGCGAGTTCCGGCCAGTCCAGCTGGAGTCGGACGCCGCCGCCGATGATGCGCAGGCCCTTGTTGCGCAGCCAGCCGGCCTCCTCGGAGATGTCGATGCCCATGGCGACGAGCTGCTTGACCGCGCGCGGGGTGAGACCGTCGCCGCACACCTTCTCGCGCGGGAACTCGGTCTTCTCCAGGAGCAGGACGTCGAGACCGGCCTTGGCGAGGTGGTACGCGGTGGTGGAGCCGGCCGGCCCCGCGCCCACGACGATCACATCGGCGGTGTTCTCGGAGAGGGGCTCGGTCTCGACGGTCACGGCGGGATCTCCCCAAGTTCGAAATCTATGTGCCGACCGGCACTGGACATGGGCAGTCTATTCAGCAGAATTGATCACCCGGCTGAAGGGCTGCCCTGTGAACCGACCTCTCCCCGCGGTACGGCTGCGCGTTCCCACCCACGAGGACGCGATCGCCTGGCACCGGGTCTTCGACGACCCCGAGGTCATGGAGTTCTACGGCGGCAAACCGGCGGCGCTGTCGGTCTACGAGGAACTCACCGCGCGGCAGCGGCGGCACGACGCCGAGCTCGGCTTCTGCCTGTGGACCATGCTGGACGAGACCGGTGAGGTCATCGGCTTCACCGGAGCGCAGCCCTGGCGGCCGGACTGGGGGCCGGTCGGTGAGACGGAGATCGGCTGGCGGCTGGGCCGCGCCCACTGGGGCAAGGGGTACGTCACCGCGGCCGCGCGCGAGACGCTCGAGCGGGTGCGGGCGGCCGGGGTCGAGGAGGTGGTGGCGATGGTCCGGCCGGGCAACGAGCGGTCGATCGCGGTCACCCGGCGACTCGGCATGGAACCGGCGGAGACCTATCCGCACCCCACACTGGATGAGCAGGCTCTCTGCTTCCGGCTCCGCCTCGATCCCACATCCCGAACCGGCCAGAAGTCCACACCGGCGATCACATAGAGTAGCCATCTGTCACAGAAAGACACCATCGCCTTCCGGCCGGGGCGCGCGGGAGTTACCCTTCCAGTACCGCTGGGGGTGACATCTGTGCGCATAACACCCAAAACACCCGAAGTGCGCGTGCCGCGGCTGGTCGGACTGATGGCCGTGGACGCGCGCGAAACGGCCCGGGCGCAGGGCCTGTTCCTCAATGCGCCGGACCGCCCGGACTTCCACCTCGCGGTCGTCGACTACGTCGTACGCCAGTACCCGCAGCCCGGCGCCGAGGTGCCCCGGGAGTCCATGGTGTACGTGTGGTTCGACTTCGGTGAGGGAGAGGGCGGCGGAGGCGTGCGCGAGCCACGCATCCCACGGCCGCCCGCCGGTGGCCTCCAACGCGAACTCGGTGAGCCCGGTGACGCCTTCGAGATGATCAACCGGTGATGCCGGTGATCAGCCGCTGGGGCCCGCCGGACGGCCTCAGCTCTCCTTGAAGCCCCGGTGCAGCGCGACCACGCCGCCGGAGAGGTTGCGCCAGGCCACCTTCGTCCAGCCCGCCTTGCGCAGCCGCTCGGCAAGAGCGGGCTGGTCGGGCCAGGCGCGGATGGACTCGGCGAGATAGACGTACGCGTCCGGGTTCGAGGAGACGGCGCGCGCGACCGGCGGCAGGGCCCGCATCAGGTACTCGGTGTAGACGGTCCGGAAGGGCGCCCAGGTCGGGTGCGAGAACTCGCAGATCACCACGCGTCCGCCGGGCCTGGTCACCCGGTACATCTCCCGCAGGGCCGCGTCGAAGTCCTGCACGTTGCGCAGCCCGAAGGAGATCGTCACGGCGTCGAAGGTGTCGTCCTTGAACGGCAGCCTGGTCGCGTCGCCGGCCGTGAACGGCAGCCAGGTGTGCTTCTTCTTGCCGACCTGGAGCATCCCGAGCGAGAAGTCGCACGGGACGACGTACGCGCCCGTCCGCGCGAAGGGCAGCGAGGAGGTGGCCGTACCGGCGGCGAGGTCGAGGACCTTCTGCGCGGGGCGCGCGTCGACCGCCTTCGCCACCTCCTTGCGCCAGCGCCGGTCCTGGCCGAGCGACAGCACGTCGTTCGTCAGGTCGTACCGTTCCGCCACGTCGTCGAACATCGAGGCGACTTCGTGCGGCTGCTTGTTCAGGGAAGCGCGGGTCACCCGCCCATTGTTGCAGCCCGGTCTCACGGCAGGAGCCTCGGCTTCCTCTGTGCCGCGACGTCCACCACCCGCGCCTCAGCCGGAGGAGCCGCCGGAAGTCGATCCGGAAGGACGCCTTCGCTCACATCGGCAGCGTCACAAAGCCCGCCGACAGGACGCAGACGAGCACCGGTCTCGTCCGCCGGAGAAGGTGTGGACGCTCCGGGACCGACGGTGCGCGGACGGTTGGGCCGCCGATGGCGCGGCGAACAACTGCAGTGGGGTGGGCCAGAGTTCGGGGGCTGAGGCGGGCTGAGCCAGGGCCGGGAGCGCCGCTCGCTGAGAGGTGCCACTGGGTCAGCGACGCCGGTACACCAGGCGCCCGGAGACGACCGTCGCGACGCAGCAAGCGGCGCCGCGCTCGGCGAGGGTGGCCTCGTCCGGGGCGTCGAAGGCGGCGAAGAGCGCGGGCCATCGTTCCAGGCCAGGTGGTGCGAGGGGCAGCGCCAGGGCCTCCGTCAGGCTCCGGCCGGCCAGTGGGTCGAGGGTCGGCCGGCCCGGCGGAGCCTCGTAGCGCTGCTGGACGCCCATCCCCGCCCGGACCACGGCGTCACGCGCGAAGGGCCGCCACCGCTCCCCCGCCACCGCGACGGTGCCGTGCGCCAGCATCCGCTGCACCCCGCGCCGCGCGCTCGCAGCCCAGCGGGCGTCGGTCATCTCCAGCGCGGCGAGGCCGGCGCCGGTCAGCGGCTCGGTGCCCAGTTCGTCGGCCTCGCGCGGGTCGGGATGGTAGGCCTGCTCCAGCAGTTCGGGCCCGTACGGGTTCACCAGTCCCGGCGCGATCAGCCCCGGCCAGCGGCGTACCCGCGCGGTCGGATACGCCGCCGCGAGTTCCTCGTACGGCCCTGCCGCGGTGGTCTCCTGCCCGTCGACGAGCAGTGCCCCACCCGGCAGGGACGGCCGCCCGTCCCCGGAAACCAGCAGGTCCGCGGTGTGAATCGTCAGCAAAACGGCCTCAGTTGGACGCCAGCAGCTTCAGTTCGGGGTGGGCCGTGCCGCCCTCGATCGCCGTCGAGGAGATGTGGGACATCACCCGCTCGTCGACGGGGTCGTTCGCCGGGTCGTCGTGGACGACCAGGTGCTCGTACGTCGTCGCGCGCTGCGCCGGGACCCGGCCCGCCTTGCGGATGAGGTCGATGATCTCCAAGCGGTTGGAGCGGTGCCTGGCGCCGGCCGAGGAGACCACGTTCTCCTCCAGCATGATCGAGCCGAGGTCGTCCGCGCCGTAGTGCAGCGACAGCTGGCCGACCTCCTTGCCCGTGGTCAGCCACGAGCCCTGGATGTGCTGGACGTTGTCCAGGAAGAGGCGGGCGATGGCGATCATGCGGAGGTACTCGAAGATCGTCGCCTGCGTGCGGCCCTTCAGGTGGTTGTTCTCGGGCTGATAGGTGTACGGGATGAAGGCGCGGAAGCCGCCCGTGCGGTCCTGTACGTCCCGGATCATCCGCAGGTGCTCGATGCGCTCGGCGTTCGTCTCGCCCGTGCCCATCAGCATGGTCGAGGTGGACTCCACGCCCAGCCGGTGCGCGGTCTCCATGATCTCCAGCCAGCGCTCGCCGGACTCCTTCAGGGGCGCGATCGCCTTGCGGGGGCGCTCGGGGAGGAGTTCCGCGCCGGCGCCGGCGAAGGAGTCGAGGCCGGCCTCGTGGATCCGGGTGATGGCCTCCTCGACCGACACACCGGAGATACGGGCCATGTGCTCGACCTCGGAGGCGCCCAGCGAGTGGATCACCAGCTGCGGGAAGGCCTCCTTGATGGCCCGGAAGTGCTTCTCGTAGTACTCGACGCCGTAGTCCGGGTGGTGGCCGCCCTGGAACATGATCTGGGTGCCGCCCAGCTCGACCGTCTCCGCGCAGCGGCGCAGGATGTCGTCGAGGTCGCGGGTCCAGCCCTTCTCCGTGTCCTTGGGGGCCGCATAGAAGGCGCAGAACTTGCACGCCGTGACGCACACGTTCGTGTAGTTGATGTTCCGCTCGATGATGTACGTCGCGATGTGCTCGATGCCGGCGTACTTGCGGCGGCGCACGGCGTCGGCGGCGGCACCCAGCGCGTGCAGGGGGGCGTCACGGTAGAGGTCGAGCGCCTCTTCCGGGGTGATCCGCCCACCGGCAGCGGCACGGTCGAGGACAGACTGGAGGTCGGCCTTCTCGGTCACCAGGGCGTCCCTTTCGGGGAGGTTGCGGACGGACCGGACCAGCCTACGCCAGCGGTTTCACCGTAAGGACGTCAGGCCGCGTACGCACCGATCAGCAGCCCGGCGAAGGCGCCGGCCAGCAGGAACGGCCCGAACGGGATCGCGGACTTCCGGCCCGCCCGCCGTACGACGACGAGGGCTGCGCCGTACACCGCGCCGAGCAGGAAACCGGCGAAGGCGCCGAGCAGGACGGTGGACCAGCCGTACCAGCCGAGTACGGCACCCATGCCGAGGGCCAGCTTCACATCGCCGAAGCCCATCCCGGCCGGGTTGATGAGAAACAGCACGAGATAGCCGGCGCCGAGGGCCAGAGCGCCGTACAGCGCGGTGAGCCAGTGGCCGGCGTGCTCGGGCAGCAGCGCGGCGAGGCCCAGCAGGGCGAGGGCGGCCGCGGCGAGGGGCAGGGTGAGCGGGTCGGGCAGCCGCTGCACCCGGAAGTCGACCACGGCCAGCAGCACCCCGACCGGCGCGAGCACCAGCCAGACCGCCAGCTCCGGCCGGGCGCCGGTGGCGGCGGCGAGAGCGGCGCACAGCAGGGCGGTCACGGCGGAGAGCGGGGAGACGGAGGGGGTGTACGGCAGGCTCGCCTGGGGCGCGGAACAGGACAGCTGTGACGGCTCGGATGTATGCGCTGTTTCGGGCGCATCGGACGACTCGACTGCATGCGGCGGCTCCGGGGATCCCGCGCCGCTCCGCCCGCACTGACCGCAGCGCGCCATTCCGAGCCAGCCCCGAAGCGCATGCCCTCGGGGGCACCGGTCCCGCCACTCCTCTCCCGCAGGGACGGCGAAACGGTAGGCGGCCCTGGGAAGCAGTGTTCCTGTCGCCGCGCCCCACAGCCCGGCGGCAGCCCACAGCAGCACGTCGCTCATCCGGCCGCGGCGACGCCCTCGCGCCACGTGGGCAGGAGTTCGTCGAGGAGGGCTTCGGTGCGCGGCGGGAGGCCGCGAGCACCGCTGCGGGAGAGGAGGTCGGCGGCGCGGGCGCGCAGGCGGTCGGGGTCGCCGGTGGCGTGGGTGGCACGCAGCAACTCGTTCCACAGGCGCTCGTCCGCCGGAGCCGTCTTCAGGGCCGCCTCCAGTGCCTGGATCGCCTTCTCCGCACGGTCCTTCTCCAGGTGGAAGGCGGAGAGCGCGAGACCGATGTCCGCGACCAGCAGCGGGAGTTGGGCATCGATGATCTCGTGGCTCAGCCAGCCGTACCGGTCCTCGGGGCGGTCGGCCAGGAGCGGGCCGCGCACCAGCACCAAGGCGTCGGTGAGGAGACGTCCCCGTACCGCACGATTGTCGACACCCTTGCCCTGGGTGGCCTCGTGGTAGAGGGAGCGCAACACGTCCAGGTCGGAGACGACGGACTGGGCCAGGGTGAACCTGCCGGACGCGTCGGCCCGCATCCGTGGGCTGCCGTCGGGGTCGGTGCCCAGCCAGGCCCGCAGCCGCTCGATGAGGGCATCACGGACGTCCTCGGTCACGCCACGCGGCCACAGCGCGGCAGCGAGCACGCGCGGGTGGACGCCCTCTCGGTGCATGAGCAGCAGCGCGAGCGCCTCCTGGAGCAGGGCGCCGCGGTCGTCCTCGGGAGTGTCGAGGCCGATGATCTCGTACGGCCCGACGAGGCGCGCGTACACCGCGGGCCGGCCTTGTTCGGTGATGTCGACGAGGAAGGGCGGGGTGGTGGTCGGACCGTCCGGGTCGCGCTCCGGGTCGGTTTGGGCGAACAGCTCCACGACCGCGCGCTGCTGCGCGGCCGGCAGCCGTTGGGCGTCCAGTTCCAGCCCGAGGAGCGGTGCGAGCAACGTGCCTTCGTGCGTGATCTGCATTTCCCAGGCAGCGCCTGGCAGGCCGTCGGTCTCCGTGCCGACGAGGTAGCCGATGCCGAGGCGGCTGGCGTCAGCGGCGAGTTCGGCGAGCTTGAGCGCCTCCTCGGTGGAGGGCTGGGCGGCCAGCAGCACGAGGTGCGGGGCCCAACGGGTGTGCTGGGCCGGGCCGGTGCGGCCGGTGAGCACGGAGTCGTGGCCGGCGGCGCCGAGTGCGCCGCGCCGCTGCCGGGTCTCGGCCTCCATGGTCTCGATCAGTGCTTCGATGCCGTCGAGGTGCCGCAGCCGGTTGGGCGCGAGCGCGGTGAGGTCCTCCCCGAAACCGACGAGGGTGATGGTCATGCGGTCCGACCAGCCGCTGGTGGCCAGTTCTGCGGCGACCGAGGCGAACACGGCGGCCCGGTCCGCCTCGCGGCCGCTCAGCGAGACGATGCCGGGCACCGCCTCGAGGTTGAGCAGCAGCCGGGAGTCGTCCATGGTGCCGAGGCTGACCAGGCCGGGGTAGGGAGCAGCGGTGCCGGTGTCGTCGTAGCGCTCGGCGTCCGCGCGGGAGAGCACCCAGAAGGTCTGCTCCTGCCCGGGCCGCCAGGGCGCGGGTGGCTTCCCGGCCGGCTGGGCGAGCTGCAGATGCAGGTCGCCGTGGCTGAGCCAGGCGGCGTAGACGACAGGCAGCGGGCGGGACTCGGCGGCGAGGGCAGCGGCCAGCCCGCGCAGCGAACGGTCCAGAAGCCGTACGGCCTCGGGTGCGGCACCGACGAACAGCGCGTCCTGGACGTCCTGGGCGTCGCCGGTCGGCGTGGGCGGCTCCATGCCGCGCCCACCCACAGTGGCGAGCGCGGACTGCCACAACGCCTGTCGGCGCCGATGGCCGAGGGCTGCAAGCAGACCGGCAGCGAGCAAGGGAGCACCGACGAGGGCTTCGGACAGACCGAAGGAGTGGCTCTGGGAAGCCGTGGCGTGCTGCTGAGCCTGCTGTCCGGCACCGTCGGCACCTGTGCCCGCACCCTGGCCCCGCTGCGCAGGCAGGGACACGTGGCTGGCGTGCTGGGCGCGGTGCCCGTGTTCGTGGGCGTGGTGGCTGGTCCTGTCGTACTGCCGGATCTGCTTCTGCTCGTGCGGGGAGACATGCGCGCCGGGCATCTCGACGAGTTCGCCGCCGTGGGCGTCACCGGGCATCTCCATGATCCAGCCGGGACGGATCAGGCTCGCCTCGGTGAGGCGGGAGCCGTCGGCCTGGAGACGGTCCTTGTTGAGTTCGTAGATCTCCTTGTACCGGCGGCCGTCGCCGAGGTGGCGCTGGGCTATCTCCCACAGGGAGTCGTGGTGGCGGCCCTCGGGCGGCTGGATCCGGTAGAACTTGGTGGCTCCGTGCTTGCCGCCGTCGGACCGGGCCTGCGCCGCGGCGTGATCCGCCTGTTCGGCGACGGCCGCCGCGGTGGCCTTCGCCTGCTGCTGGGACAGCAGCCCCGGAGTCTGCTGGGCGGCGGCGACCGTGCCCTTGTGATTGCCTTCCAGGCCGGAGTTGTGCCCGAGCTGCGACAGCCCGGGCGTGAGGCTCGCGGCGGTGGCGCCGACGAGGAGCAACGCGGTGACGAGCTGTCGCGCGAGCAGCTGGCTGGGGCCGGCGCCCGGAACGCGGCCCGGCAGACCGACACCGGAGAGGGCGGCCCTGACCTCCACGAGCACACAGGCGGTGAACTGGGCCCAGGCGAGCCAGACGACGACGGTGAGCACGTGCAGGAAGGTCTGCACGGTGATCTGCTGCGTCAGCCAGTCCTGCGAGGGCATCCCGTGCGGCAGCGGCCAGCCCACCTCCACGGCGAGTGCGCCGGGTACGCCCACGACCAGCGCCAGCAGTGCGACGAACGCGAGGAACGCCTTGACGAAGTCCCCGAACGTACGTCGCGGAAGGCGCACCGGCTGGGGTGTCCGATTCCGCGGGCCCGTCGGGCTTCCCGTCGAGCCTGATGTGCTGCGTCGCGCCATGGCGGGTGTCCTGGGTCGTGTGAGTGGGAGACGTGTGGTGGGGTACCGAGAGGTACAGAGATCCTATTGACTGGGACTGACAGCGTCGAAGGTCGCGCGTTCCACCATGGGACCCGGCCTCAGCCGACCTCGTTCTTCGCGACCGATTGGCCGTGTACGACCACGTCCCCGCCGTAGAACAGGCCCGTGAACACCGGCTGGTAGGTCAGCTGGACCTCCACCTCCACATGCTCGACGTCAGCCGTGACGCAGTGGGTCGCGGCGATGTCCGCGGTGCTCATGCCCATCTCGCGGGCGAATGCCTTCACCCGGGCGTCGCAGTCCTGGTACTTGATCGGCGCCGCGCCGCCCGCGTTCTCGTACAGAGCGTTCTTGTCGATGTCCTGGGCGGCGTACCGGGCGGCCTGTTCCGCGATGTCCGCTGCGCGTTCCCGCTTGGAGATGGACAGGCCGCCGTCGATGACGAAGGCCGCCAGAGAGAGGAAGAGCAGGGAGAAGATGATGACCGCGCCCGCGCCCGAACCCCGGTCGTCCAAGCGGCTGAGGCGCGCAGACCACCAGGTGCGTACGACGTCCCTCACGCCGACCTCCGGAAGGGGTCCAGCGGGGAGGAGAAGCTCGCCGAGAGCTGGGTGGGGATGTTCAGGCCCAGCATGGCCAGGCCGCGCACCTGGCAGCTCACCTGGACCGTGAAGATGGTGTCGGGCGCGAAGCCCTGGCTGGTCTGGACGACCGAGACCGGGCCGGAGCAGACGTCCGACAGGTCCGCCTCGGCGGCCTTGCGGGCCTGGGCCATCGCCGTCGCGTGGTCCTTCTGGATCGAGCCGGCGCGGGCCGCGTCCCGGGCGGCGCCGTCGACCGCGCCCCGGCCGTTGACGAGTTGGCCGAAGGCGACCAGCACCAGAATGAAGAGGATCATCACGGGGGCGAGGATGACCACCTCGACGGTGGACAGGCCCCGGTCACCGTCGGCACACCGCTTTCTCAGCCAGGAGAGCACTAGTTCTCGCCGTCCTTCACGAACCGTTCCACCGGCCCCGACGACTGGGCGTGGACGGTGAGGTCCAGGCCCGGGAACACCGTCGGCACGCGTGCCGTGATCACCACGCCGACCGTGTGTGCCTCCGGCTGGATCGTCTGCACGTCGGGCGACAGCACCAGCCGCGGGCCGAGCTGGCTGATGTAGGAGTCGGCCACGCCCTGTGCCTCGCCGCGCCAGGCACCGGGCTCCGCGTCGGCGGTGGCACGGGCCTTGCGGGCGCCCGCCTGGGCCGCCGCCTGGGCCACGTGGTCGGCGAAGAAGTACAGCGCGAACTGGACGGTTGCGAAGATCATGAAGAAGAGGACCGGCGTGAGCAGCACGAACTCGATCGCGGTCATTCCGGAGTCGGCGGTCCGGCCGCGCGCGGCCGTCATCCGTCGTCGCACCCATCTGTCGACGTTCACCAGCAACCCCGTCATCCCCGTCGTGTGGTACGCGCGCTCAGCAGGTCTTGGAGGCGCTCGCACCCTTGATGCAATTGCCGACCTTGTTGGCGCCATCGCTCAGCGCGCTGTTGATGATGGCGGCCACCACGCCGACGATCGCGACGACGACCGCGGAGATGATGACCCACTCCACCGCCGAGGCGCCGCGGTCCAGTTCGCCGGAGCGGGCCCGCTCGACGCGCCCGCGCAGGAAGGTGACCAGGAAGTCCAGCGCCGGGATCCCGGTGTTGAAGTTCCGTGTGTTCATTGTGGGTTGTCCCCTTTGTCTTCTTGGTGCAGCAGCTCGGAACAGCAGTTGGTGAAGGGCTTCGGATCTCTCACACCTGGAACACCCGCATCGCCGCCGGGAAGATCAGGAACACCAGGAACCCGGCGCACAGCAGCAGCTGGGCCACGAGCATGGACTGGGACTTCTCGCCCGCGCTGCCCTCGATCTCGGAGAGTTCGCGGTGCCGCATGGTCTCGGCGCGGGAGGCGAGGGACTCACGCACCTTGGCACCGTCGTCCGCGACGAGGGCCAGCGACGCCGAGAGGTCCTTCAGCTCCTCCACGCCCAGTTCCTCGCCGAGCATGCCGAGCGCCTGCCACTGGCTGTGCCCGGTGATCCGGGCATCGGCCAGGGCGTTGCGGATGCGCTGGTTGGCCCAGCCGTCGGAGACCTCGGCCGCCGCCATCAGCGCCTCCGGCAGTCCACGGCCGCCGGCCAGGCTCATCGACACCAGGTCCAGATACGCCCCGATGACCCGGCGCAGATCCCGGCGCTTGTCGGCAGCGTCCCGCCGTACCTCCACATCGGGCAGGAAGAAGAACAGGGCTGCACAGAGCAGAGCCAGCCAGACCGGGATGACCGGGCTGGAGCCGAAGCCCATCGTCCAGACCACGGCGAAGAGGAACGGCCCGAAGATCAGACCGGTCACCGCCAGCAGCACCTTGGTCGCGAGGAAGTTCTCCCAGCTCCGCTCCAGCACGGCCAGGTCGGCGCGGAGCGAGCGCTGCTCCCAGCCCTGCTGGAGGTAGAACTCCGAGACGCGCACGCCGATACGGGCGCGCAGCCCGCCGAACCGGCCTTGGGCCTCCTTCGTCGGGCGCGCGGAGCCGTACGCCGATCCGCGTGCCCGCAGCGCGTCGATCCGCGCGACCTGGGCGACCGCGCTGCGTCTGGTCGGCACCAGGGCACGGATCAGGGCGTAGACGCCCAGACCGAGAATGACACCGACGACGATCGGCAGCGTGAGACTCATCCCCGTACCCCCTCTTCCTGAGCCACCGGGGTACGTGGCCGTACGAGCAGGACCGCCGACTCGTCCCGGACCAGGAACCGTTCGGGCGTCTCGATGGTGGACAGCTTGCGCAGCCACCAGAAACCGAGCGCGAACAGGGCGCAGACGACGGCGAGGACGAGCTGTCCGACGGGGCTGCCGTACGGCGCGACGAAGTCCCGGTTGAAGACGGCGAGTCCGAGGACGAACGCGACGGACACGGCGACGACGATCTGCACCGAGCGCCGGGTGGAGGCACGCTGGGCCATCACCCGCTGACGCATGTCGACTTCTTCGCGTGCGGACTTGGCGAGCGCGCCGAGTACCTGCCGCAGACCGGGCCCGCGCAGCCGGGCATTGAGGATCAGTGCCGCCACGATGATGTCGGCCGAGGCGTCGTCGATCTCGTCCGCGAGCAGCTGCAGCGCGTCGGGCAGCGGGGTACGGGCCCGCAGCCGGTCGACGAGCGCGTCGAGGTGGGGCCGCAGCACGGGGGCGGCCGCCCGCGCGGACGCCGGGATGGCCTGCTCCAGACCGACGGCGCCGGCGATGGTGTCGCGCAGGGACTCGGTCCAGGAGGCGAGGGCCTCCACGCGCCGCATGGCAGCACGTTCCTCGGCGGCACCGCCGAAGAGCCGGTTCCAGAAGAAGACCAGGACGCCCGCGGCGATGCCGGCGACCGCCCAGCGGGTCAGCAGCAGCACCACGAGCCCGATGACGACGGCGAGCGAGCCGCGGCGTCCGGCGAACCGGGCGAGTTCGGCGGCGCGTTCGTTGGCGCGCTGCTTCTCGTGCTCGGGCTTCGCGGGCAGGCCTCGGATCGCGATCAGCAGCAGCGCGAGTCCACCGCCGACGGCGATCCCGCTGCCGATGGAGTACAGGACCGTGGTCGAGAACAGGGCGCCGAGTGCACCGAAGTCCATGCTCACCCCCAGTTTCCGTGGGGACGGTAGCCGTGGGCCATCAGGTCCTCCAGGCAGGCGATGGGCGCGTGCGGTACGACCCGTCCGTCCGGGGCCTCGGCGAAGACCTCGCTGGACAGCACGCGGCCGTCGACGCCGTTGACCTCGCGTACCGAGGTGACCATGCGCTGCAGTCGCCCGCCGGATTGGTAGTTGTTGCGCCGCTGGATGAAGACGACGAAGTTGACCGCGCCCGCGATCAGCATCTGGCTGGCCTCGATGGGCAGCCGCTCGGCGGCCTGCAACGCGTACGTGGAGATACGGTTGAAGACCTCGCTGGAGCTGTTGGCGTGGATCGTGGACAGCGAGCCGTCGTTGCCCTGCGACATCGCGTTCAGCATGGTGACGATCTCGTCGCCGAGGACCTCGCCGACGATGACGCGGGAGGGGTTCATACGCAGCGACCGCCGCACCAGCTCGGCCATGCTGATCGCCCCCTGCCCCTCGGAGTTGGGCAGCCGCTCCTCGAACGCCACGACGTTCGGGTGCAGGTCCGGGAAGGTGTCGAGGCCGAGCTCCAAAGCACGCTCGACGGTGATGAGGCGCTCGTGCGGCGGGATCTCGTTGGCGAGCGCCCGCAGCAGGGTGGTCTTACCGGCGTTGGTGGCACCGGCGATCATGATGTTCTTGCGGGCCCGGACCGCGCAGGCCATGAAATGGGCGACCTCCGGCGTCAGCGTGCCATTGCCGACGAGGTCGGATATGAACACCTTGCCCATGCGGGCACGCCGGATGGACAGCGCGGGCCGCCGGGCGACGTCCATGACGGCGGAGAGCCGGGAGCCGTCGGGCAGCCGCAGGTCCAGCTGCGGGTTGGCGGAGTCGAAAGGCCGGGAGGACAGGCCGGAATAGGCACCGAGCACCTGGATGAGCTCGATGAGCTCCTCGTCGGAGTCGGCGACGGGCTCGCCCTTGACCTCGCGCCCGTCGGCATAGCCGACGAAGACCTGGTCGCAGCCGTTGATGTCGATGTTCTCGACCTCGGGATCGTCCAGCAGCGGCTGGAGCCGGCCCACGCCGAACAGCGCCGCGTGCACGGCGGCCGCGTACTGCTCCTCGGTCTCGGCGTCCAGCGGCGTGCGGCCCGCGTTGATCTCGGCGCGGGCGTACTCCTCCAGGATCTGCGCGATCACCGCGCGGGCGTACTGCCGCTCGTCCTCCGGGGACATCGGCGCGACGCCGCTCACCTGGTCCAGCCGCCGCTGTTCGGCGATACGGTCACCGGCGTCCTGCCGGAACCGCTTGACCAACTGGTGGTCGACAGCGGTCATCGGCCGGCCCCCGCGTGGCCCTGCGGCTGGTACGGCGGCTGCGGCTGGCCTTGCTGGGGCCGGTGAGGGCCGCTCTGCTGGGGCTGCGCGGCCTGGGGGTGCACGCCCTGCTGAGGCTGCTGAGCTCCGTGCTGCCCGTGCTGCCCGCCCTGCTGAGGCTGCTGGGGCTGCTGGGTCTGGGGGTAGCCGTAGCCGCCTTGCTGGTTCTGAGGGCGTCCGCCCTGCTGGGGCTGCTGAGGCGCGCCCTGCTGGGCCTGACGGTACTGGGCCTGGTGGGCCTGGGCGGATACGGCCCAGGCGGCGCCGTACTGCTGGTTCAGATCGGCGGCGATCTTGCGGGCCGAGCGGACCAGCAGCGACTTGTCGAGGCGGCCACGCTTGCGGCCGGCCAGCATGTCGGCGCCCGCCGGGTCGTCCGCGAGGGTGCCCACGACCCGGGCGCCGGTCTGGGCGTGCACCAGCATGTCGTTGACCTGGTTGACGAGCTTGCCGGAGCCGGCCGGGTCGGCGATCAGTACGACGCCGATGAGCGGGGTGGCAAGGGCGGCGGCGCCGCGGGGCCCGCCGTGCAGCCGCGTGGACAGGTGGGCGGCGCGATCCCGGACCCGGGCCAGCGCCTCCGGCTCGGTGCGGGAGAGGAGCAGCACGAGCGCCGCGTGCGGGAACAGTTCGACGGCCGGGGTGTCGCCGCTGACGCGTCCGCAGTCGGCGATGACGTCGGCGGGCGCCTGGGGCGAGTCGGCAAGGGAGGCAAAGGAGTGCCCGAGGGTCGGCCACAGGCTGGCGAGCGCGGCGGCCTGCTCGGCGACACCGAGCCCCACGAGTACCTCCAGCCCGCCGCTCAACGGCTGGACGTGGTCCCACAGTTGATCGGGGACCAGTCCGCGCCGTGCGGTCGCGGCTATGGACAGCAGACCGGTGTTGGGGTTGAGCGGCCCGCCGTGCGCGGCGGTACTGCGGTACACGAGGTCGCCGCCCGCCGGGTCGGTCTCGGCGAGCAGGACGCGGCGCGGCCAGACCGCCGCGAGGGCGACGGCCGCCGTGGTGACGCCGGGAGAACCCTTGTCGGCGGCGAGAGCGATGAGCGCCATGGGGTGGGGCCGCCTTCTAGTTGCCGGAGCCGGAGACGTGCACGACGGCCACTGAACCGTCCGAGGCGGCGCGTGCCACGGCGGCGGCGTCGGACTGGTCGACGATCAGGGTCAGCGAGAGGTTGCCGTTGCTGATGGTGGCGTCGCCACCGTCCTTCTTGTATCCGACCTTGGCGGTGGTGATGGGGGCGCCGGAGGAACCGGTGGCAGCGCCGGTGCCGGTGGCGGTGCCGGCCTTGCTCGAACTGGTGGTGCCGTTGCCGACGTTGTAGACGGCGACGGTGTCACCGGCCTGGATGTCCGCCGGGTACTGGCCGTCCTTCAAGGAGACCCCGACGACGGCCTTGCCGGCCGGCAGCACATTCCCCTTCGTGAACATCTGGCCCACGACGATCGTGCCCGGGTAGATCGTGGTCCGCGCCTTGTAGTCCTTCAGGGCATCCAGCTGGTCCCAGCGGACGTAGTCGATGCTGTCGTCGGCGGCGACCATCACGGACGTGGAGTTGCTGCTGTTGACGGACTGCCCGACCTGGATCGGCTGCGTCACCTTGACGACCTCGATCCGGTTCCCGGCCCGCAGCACGAGGGTGGTTGCCCCCAGCGCACCGAGCAGGATCAGCAGCACCGCGAGCGCGGCAAGAGCGGGCTTGCGCTCCCGGGGCGGGGTGGGGAGCCGGTCACCGACCGGAGGCTGAGCCGACCCGGCAGAACGACCGGCGCCCGCCCCCGCACGCTCTTGGACCCTCACGCAACCGCTCCCCGTACACCCAAGAAAGTCTCGCCTGTCAAGTTCCGCTCATCACCGGCCCGTTCATGCAGGCCCGGGACACTCCGCCGACCTGGCGCATCCGGTACCGAGTGCAGGGGCGAGTGTCAAGCCATGGCACCGTATCAGCCGCCCATAGGCCCCTCAAGGCAGGCCCCAACTCGCTGTCCTCATCAGACGGAAGGAGCCCCATTCCTCACGTACCGACCATCAGACCTGCACAATTCGCTCACGAGAGCCGGGTTCCCGCAGCCTTCCTGTGACCCGTTGAACCTGGCGGAACCGAAAACCCCACCGGTAGCGTCGGTACGCCCGACTGAACTGCCGTCTCACGGGGAGTCACTTTGAAGCGCCGCACTTTGCCCGTAGTCGCCGCGGCCACCGCAGCCGCAGCCCTGTTGCTCACGGCCTGCGGCGGCGGCGATCACGGGGCGGGGAAGAACAGCAAGATCGCGGGGGCGGACACCGGGAACACGAAGACCTCGGCGTCGCCGAGCGCCAGCCCCTCGGACACCGTCAAGCGCCCGGACATCACGCTTCCCAGCGATGTGAAGGACGACTTCGAGGGGTGGAAGACCGGCGACCCCGTCAAGGATGCCGTTCTGGGTGATGCCGCACGCGCGCAGACGGCCACCAACTACGCCATCATCAAGGGCAACCCTGACGAGCCGGCTCTAGCCTTCTACCGGCAGGGTCCCGCTCTGGTCAGCGGCTCGGAATGGGTCAAGTCCTTCGTCGACGCCGGAATCACCTACACCGGCACGGTCAGGTACTTCGACCCGAAGGTATCCGTCTTCTCCAAGGACTCGGCTGCCGTCATCTTCTGCTCGGACGAGAGCAAGGCCTACAACAAGAACCGAAAGACGGGAAAGGTCGACAGGACGCCCGCGACGAACGACTCCTACCTGCTCTACAGCACACGTCTGAAGAAGAGCACGCAGGGTGTCTGGCAGACCACCGACCTGGTCTCCAAGAGGGGGGACAAGACGTGCACACCGTGAAACGTCACCGTGGCTGGCTATTCACGCTTTCCGTGGCGACGGCTTGTGCTCTCCTTCCCGGAACCGCGATGGCAACGCGGGGACCAGGCGGATCGGACGGGGGCCAGACAAAGGTCAGCGGGGAAACGTCCGGTACGTCCATTGCCTCGCGCATCAGCTACACGGGTTCCACACGGGGCAGCGACACATCGTCCCAAGCCGTGACACCGGTCGGCAACTGGACACCGCCTGCCTGTTGGTACGAACCCATATCGGCCAACGAGTTCGCGAAAAGGATGGAAGCCGATTACAACCTGGTGGTCAACGACCCGGCTCAGCCGAACTACGCCAAGGTTGCAACCGGGCAGCTGCGCGACATGTACAAGGACGGCAAGTACAAGAACTACAACCTGGACAACAAGAATGAGGGCAACTGGTGGGTGTCGGTCCAGGATCCCAGCCGTCTGCGCGATCCCGATGCATGGCAGTGCAGTGAACTGCCATTCTGGGTCAAGAACGGTGACACTCCCCCGGTCAAGAACGCCGTAACCCCGCAGATACTCGCCGAGCTGGCCTACAGCCGCATCCAGTTGCCGACGACTCACGTGTCTCTGGCCCCCAAAGACACGACCAAGGTCAACCTGGCCACCTGGGCCTGGCTGGACAAGGCCGACTTCAAGCCCGTATCGGTGACCGCATCCTTGAACGTGCCGGGCCTGAACATCCAGGCCACGACCACGGCCAAGCCGATCGCGCTCAAGCTGGAGCCCGGCACCGATGCCGCCGAGGCCTACCCGGCCTCGGGTGAATGCACGGTCAACTCCGACGGTTCCATCGGCGAGCCCTACGCCACGGGCAAGGCCGACCAAGATCCGCCCTGCGGCATCAAGTACCTCCAGTCCTCCGGCAACGGCACGTTCCCGCTGAAGGCCACCATCACCTGGCAGATTAGCTGGACCGGCACCGGCGGGGCTGGCGGCAACCTGCCCGACGGAACCTTCGGGACGACACAGGACATCACCGTGCAGGAGATCCAGTCGGTCAACAGGTAGCACGCGGAAGGGTGCAGAGTCGCAGATCCTTGGTCCTGATCGTCGTGGCGGCGCTATCCGTGGTGTGCCCGGGCGCCGCGCTTTACCTATTCACTTTCGCGGTGTCTCGCCGAGCGGGGCGCCCCCGAGACAGGCACCCTTCGTGAGCGCCAGCCTGCGCACCCCGCACCGGCCTCTGGGCCAACGCAACAACCAAGTGCGCCCACATCAGCGATCTTTACTCTCCATTGACCTAATGTAGGCTATCGACATGCTGGCACTCACTACCGTCGGGGGTTGGCATGTGCACGGGGTGAAGTGACGGGGGCGGTTCGCGTGGCGGATCTGAAGAAGCAGGCGTCGTCGATGCACAAGGCGGCATCGGGGCTGCGAGGAGTGGGGCATCACACGGCGAAGCCGCTGGCGGAGTTCACCGCGCAGCAGCACGACTTGAAGGCGTTGGGGGCGCTGGGGTCGTTGCTGGGTGCGAAGGGTGAGATCGAGAAGGGCATGTCCACTCTGTCCCGGCTGACTAAGCAGTTGGAGGAGGAGTGGCAGACGGAGGCCAAGTTCATCGGTGAGGTCTCCGACGCGTTCGATCTGCTGGACGTGCTGCTGGCAGCGGCCCAGGGCAAGAAGGGCTGAGGCGGCTTCCGGTCATGGTGGATCTCAACCCGCTGCATTACATCAACAAGTTCAACCACATGTTCGGCGACAGTGTCGCCAGTGGCCTTGAGTTCCTGGGCATCTCGGATCCGGCGGTGGATCCGGACGGCGTGCGGGAGATAGCGAAGAAGTGGCGGCACCTGGCCCAGGGCCTGGAGGACGCCTCGACCGCCGCCGACCAGGCCCTGTCAGGTGTGGAGTGGGAAGGCAAGGCGGCCAAGGCCTTCCACAAGCGTTCCAAGGCGGCGCGCAAGCAGGCCGGTCAGATGGCGCACTCGCTGCGTGAAGGTGCCAAGGGCCTGGACGATTTCGCGGACAAAGCGCACGAGTTGCTGTCCGAGATCGGCGTGATCCTCGCGGAGATTGCCGAGTTCGAGATCGCCGGCCTGGCGCTGTCCGTGCTGACCGCCGGCGCCTCCGAGGTGGCTTCGACGCTGATGTCGGGAGAGCGGGCGCTGAAGGTCGTCGCGCTGGTCGGCCGGATCGAGGAGGAGGGCACCACCCTCGGAACCGTCGTCCGCCGGGTGATGCAGGTCATCGAGCAGGTCGAGCGGGCGCTGAAGGCCCTGAAGGAGATCCGCGCGGTGGCGGCCGTGGGCCGCATGGCCAAGGAAGGCCTGGAGTTCACCGCCCTCCAGACGATGCTGGAAGACCCCTCCGCCTTCGGGGACCCGGAGAAGCTGGCCGGGATCCTGACCGAGGGCGCGCTGATGGGCGTCGGCTTCGGTGTGCTCGGCAAGGCCCTGGGCAAGGGGCTGAAAGAGCTGGGGCCGGCGGCCCTCGCCAAGTTGAGCAAGGCGATGGGCCTGGACTGCGCGGCGTTCGAGCGGCTGAAGCTCAGTCCGGGTTTCGACAAGCTGCCCGCCTCGATCCGGAACATGGTCAAGAAGTTCGTCCGGGACCCGATCGACGTGGCCACCGGCGACATGGCCCTGACCCGCACCGATGTCACCCTGCCCGGGGTCCTCCCCCTCGTCCTGGAGCGCACGCACATATCGTCGTACCGCTACGGCGGCTGGTTCGGCCCCACCTGGGCATCCACCCTCGACCAGCGGGTCCAGGCCGACGACGACGGCTTCGTCTACGCCACCGCCGACGGCGCCCGCCTGTGCTTCCCCCGCCCCAACACCGACACCCCCGTCCGCCCGGTGACGCCCGGGTCCCACCTGACGCTGGCCTGGGACACCGACGTCGATGGCGGGGTCCTAGTCCATGACCGGGATTCCGGGCTGTCGTATGTGTTTCACAGCCCGGTGGCGGCGGCAGGGGACAGGGCGGTGGATCTGCCGTTGCAGTACATCCGGGACCGCAACGGGAACCGCATCACCATCGAATACGACGAAGGCGACATCCCCGCCGCGGTCGTCCACTCCGGCGGCTACCGCATCGCCCTCTGCCACGACCGGGCGCGCTCCCGTATCACCGGCTTGCGCCTGATCGACCCCGCCCACCCGAACCGCCCCGGCACCACCCTGCTCACCTTCGGCTACAACGCCGACGGCCACCTCACCGAGGAGATCAACTCCTCCGGCCTGCCGATGCGGTACACCTACGACACCGACGGCCGCATCACCTCCTGGACCGACCGGAACAACACCACCTACTGGTACCGCTACGACGACCAAGGCCGGGTCATCGCCACCGACGGCACCGGCGGAGCACTCGCCTCCACCCTCACCTACGACACCGCCACCCGCACCACCCACGTCACCGACTCCCTCGGCCACACCCGCGTCTACGAACACAACGACAACCTGCGCCTGATCCGGGAAACTGACCCCCTCGGGAACGCCACCGTTCAGGAATGGGACGAGGACCTCCAGCTCACCACGGTGACCGACCCGCTCGGCCGAACTACTAGCTACATTCACGACGGACACAGCCGAGTGGTCTGCGCGATACGACCGGATGGTCAGAAGGCCAAGGCGGAGTACAACGATCTCGGCTTGCCCACAACCGTCACTGAGCCGGACGGTAGGGTATGGCGACAGAAGTTCGACGAACAGGGCAACCGAACAGCCGTCACTGATCCAGCCGGAGCCACGACATGCTACCGCTATAACAAGGTGGGCCATCCCGTTTCGATCATCGACGCGCTGGGCTACACCATCCACGTCCGATGCAATGCCGTCGGCCTCCCCTTGGAGCTCACCGACCAGCTCGGCGCAGTCACCAGGTACGAACGCGACAGTTTCGGCAATCCCATCACCATCACTGATCCGCTAGGGCGCGTGACCGCCCTGGAATGGACGGCGGAAAACAGGCTCGCCAAACGAACTTATCCGGATAACTCCAGCGAATCCTGGACGTATGACGGTGAGGGCAACTGCACTAGTCATACGGATCCGGCCGGAGCGATCACCCGGTTCGAGTACACCCACTTCGACCGACTTGCCGCACGTTCCGGACCGGACGGCGTCCGCTATAAGTTCACATATGACACTGAGTTGCGTCTCACCGGCGTCTCCGGCTCCGCAGAGGCGATGTGGACATATGCATTCGACCCGGCAGGTCGTTTGGTGTCCGAGACCGACTTCGACGCTCGAACCTTCACCTACACGTACGATGCAGCCGGCCAACTCATCGCCCGAACCATTCCCACAGGGGAGCAGATCCGTTTCGAGCGTGATGGCCTGGGCCGCACCGTAACCAAGAACGTCGCAGGGGTTGTTACAACTTACGCTTACGACGAAGCAGGTCGCGTGGTCGAGGCCGTAAACGACGAAAGCCTGCTGGTACGGCGTTATGATGCCGCCGGACGTCTGCTTTCCGAGACGGTCAACGACCGCACCATGACTTACTCCTACGATCTACTGGGGCGTCGCACGAGCAGCGTCACACCCACCGGCGCGACCACCACCTACACCTACGATGCAGCCGGGCATAGAACCCAGCTGACCACCTCCGGCCGCACATTGAGCTTCGACTACGATCGGGTGGGCCTGGAAGTGACCCGCTGCATCAGCGGGACTCTCACCCTTGCCAGTGTCTTCGATCCCCTTGGGCGCCTCACGAGCCAAACGGTAAAAGGACCGGCTCCACGCGGCGTGATCCAGCAGCGGACCTTCACCTATCGCAGCGACGGCTGCCTCGCTGCCATCGACGACTTCCTGAATGGTGCCCGCAAGTTCGAACTGGATGCTGCGGGCAGGGTCACTGCGGTCCGTGCGGAGCAGTGGTCCGAGACCTACGCCTACGACGACGCCGGCAATCAGACCGAGGCGGTCTGGCCCAGCGTCCACCCCAGTCGGGAAGCCGTCGGTGCTCGCTCCTACCGCGGTACGCGCATCACCAAGGCTGGTCAAGTCCGCTATGAACACGACAGGGCAGGGCGCATCGTTCTGCGCCAGAAGCCCCGCCTGTCCAGCAAGCCGGACACCTGGCGCTACACCTGGGACGCCGAAGACCGTCTCTCCCAGGTCATAACGCCCGACGGCACGGTATGGCGGTACCTTCACGATCCTGCCGGTCGGCGTTTCGCCAAGCAACGCCTGGCCTCCGACGGTAAAACAGTGATCGAACAGACTGACTTCACCTGGGACGGCACCACGCTCACCGAACAGTCCAACCGTGTTCTTGGTAGTTCCGAGGCCGTCACCCTTACATGGACGTACGACGGTCTACGCCCTCTCACTCAAGCCGAACGCAGACACGTCGACGACTCCGAAATTGAACAGCGATTCTACGCCATCGTGACCGACCTTGTCGGCACTCCCACTGAACTCGTCGACGAGCATGGAGATATCGCCTGGCGGGCCCGCACTTCACTGTGGGGCACCACCGCCTGGAGCCGGAGCGCCATCGCGCACACCCCACTCCGATTCCCTGGTCAGTATCACGATCCGGAAACCGAACTCCATTACAACTACTTCCGCCACTACGATCCCGAAACCGCCCGATACATCACGCCGGACCCTCTGGGTCTGGCTCCCGCCCCGAACCCTGTCGCCTACGTGCGCAACCCACATACTTGGGCCGACCCTTTGGGGCTTTCTGCCTGCGAGCCGGGCGAAGGGGGCGCTGAAATCGACCCCCGCAAACTGGACTATCTCTTCAACAAGAACATCAAGCCCGACTCACACAACTCGCCCCGCGCACGGCAAAACGAAATGCAGCTATGGCGGATCGGCATCAACGATAATCCGGAAATGCGACAGTACGTGACCGACCACCTGACGGAGGCATCCAAGCAGCCGTTCGAGAGAACGTTCACTAACCAGTGGGGTGAATTCGGCGAGACCAAATCGGTAATCTACGGCCCCCATGGAGCACTCAACGCCGAAAGTACGTGGCAGGTGCTTCCTGACGGGACGCGGAGGTTCTCCACTGTCATTCTCAAGGGAAGCGGGCCAAACGTAAGCATTGTCAAGACATCGGACAAATGGCCATCATACGAGGGACGTTGGCGCTGACCGCACAAGGCTGGGCAAGGTATGTATCGAGAATTTATCGTCCCTGACGACCAGGAGATCCTGGAAGCGATTGGCGAGTGGCCCGAGACGGAGGAGGACGGCGAGGCCCGGTTTCTCAGCCTTCAGAGTGAGGAACAGGGAGTCATCCGGTTGTCATACCAACCGACCGCACGGTCGGTGCGTGTCCGCTGGCTGGACAGGAACGGTGAAGAGATCGTCGATCTCTTCCGCGAGGGAGCGACCCTTATGACCGTGCACTCAGGTGCAAACTCCGCAGCCATCTCGCTCGAATTCCAGATGGGTGAGTGCGCTGGGGTGATGGAGATCCAGGTGTTGCCTAAATTCGCTTTCAAGGACCACCTCCTCTTCGTGTGAACCTAGTTTCGGGACGTCCCGCCGTAACTCGCCGATTCAAGTGGACACGGCGGAGTAGCCACCGCAGTCACCGGCTGACCGATCGCCGGTCGGCGGTCGGCACCCGCTCCCCGTCACTCCCGCGTCGTCCAGGCTCGGCGGAAAGCGAGGAGCGGGCTGCCACCTGGGTCGGTTGCGGCCCGTCGTCGATCCAAGGCGGCCAAGGTCATCCACCGCGCCATCACCCATGACGGCATGCACGACTCCGGGTGGAACAAGTTCGAAAACGCCGTGGACTCCGTGGCGTCAGACGTTGCAGACGTCGTGAAAGACGTGGGCGAGACTCTGGTCTCGGACCTCGCCTCCGTCGGCAATGCCATGTTTCATGACACCGGATCCACGCTTTCGGTGCTCGGGGGTCTCGCGTTGGTGGTCGGAGGCCTCGGTGAGGAGGCCGGCGGAGCGCTGCTCGACGCCACCGGCGTCGGGGCCGCGCTCGGCATCCCGATCAACGTCGCAGCCGGAGCCCAGATAGCCGTAGGAGTGTCGATAGCCGGCGCGGGAATGGCCAACATCCTCAACGATGCTTCGGGGCCCGACCGAGTCAACATGACCTCCGACGGATCCGGGGGTGGCGGCGGCGAGTGGGACCCGGCCGAAGCCGACCACACCAAACCATCGGGGCAGGCCGACCCCAACGCCAAGCCGCGCGGGAAGCCGGAACCGATCAGCAAAAAAGACGATGCCACGACGATCCGAGCGAAAGGGCGGGAGGTGGACTCCGCCGAGACCCTGGCGAAACAGGGATACGACGTAGAACAGAGGCCCGCCACGCTCCCCAACGGCAAGAACCCTGATTTTCGGATCGAAGGCAAGGTCTTCGACAACTATGCCCCGACGGCCAAGAACCCTCGCTCCATCTATGATGCCGTCCAAAAGAAGGTGGACAAAGGCCAGACAGACCGCGTCGTCGTGAACCTCGGTGACAGTGACGCCGATCTGGGGGCGCTGCGGTCACAGTTCCACAGTTGGCCAATGAACGACTTGAAAGAGGTCATAGTGATCGATCGCGAAGGCAACATAGTTCACCTTTACCCATAAGAAGTCAAGGGAATACCCTGCATGGCAATTGAATACGATCTCGATATTGCGACGCGATCGTCCGCGGCCGAGGTCGCAACATGTCTTGCCGAAATCGGCAGGCTACTAGATGTGTTCGACACGTCTGTCACGGGGGAACAGCTGGCAGACAAGGGTGTGTTCGGGTACACCCGGCGGGGAACCTGCGTCAGCGTGATTCAGCAACGGCAACCACACCCATGGCACCCCATCGTCGCCGGGCTCGGGTTCACTCCCACGGTCGGCGTGGGGTTCCGCATGGGCAAGGATACGGAAACCTCGGACCAGCAGGACGACATGATCCGGCTGGTTGCGCCCCTCTTGGAGCGGGTCGACGGTGATGCAGTGCTGCATTTCCAGTTCGAGGAGATCTGGCTGCTCCGCAAGAACGGCGAGCTGACTCTCAACGAGGCGGACGACCTCTGGCGGCCGCAGCGTCTGGCCCTCATGGCGCAGCCCTATCGCCGAGAAACCCATACCTTGGACCTGGATTGAGTCGGCAGTGAAGGTCAGATTCCACGCAAGCGACATGCCCGGTCGGGATATATGGCGTGCCAGCGCGGAAACCGCACGCACTTTCAAAGGCAACGCTGAGGTTCTCGCCGAGATTTTCGGCGTCGATTCGGGCGTCGGTGATCTAGTCAACGGTGAATGCGTCATCGACTTCGGCGACTTCAGCAAGTTGTCAGCCATAACCCTCGACCGCTTCAGCGCATCGGGGCAGGGAATCCTACGATCCCTGACCCTCGGCTTCATCGCCACGTCGTTGGTGCTCATCGACCGGTCCGGGCACACCGCTCCCGCAATGCCTGGACCGGACCAGGAACGGGCCTGGACGGCACTGCGTGACCAACATGCGCGGGCAATGCCCATCTGATGCACCACAACGCAACTAACCGACGCTGTCGTCGCAGCGATCACACGGGGTGTCCGTCAGACGAGTGCTCTCGGTGGCGACAGGAAGTGCGAAACGTGAACTCCGTGGCGACGCGAACTGGGGTGGTGACAACCTGGTGCCCTGCCGGGGGGGGAGAGGAATGGGAGGGACACCAACTAACTGACCGTTTCAAATAGATTGTCTTCATCGCGACGTGCCTGGCGCTCGTCGACCAGTCCGCTACGTCATCGAGGATGGCGCAGGAGGCCGTCACAGGGCCGGATGACACCGCCAAGCTGCTGGAACTCACGAGCCACGGCCGTGGAGAATGAAACAAGTGATGATTGTCCTGCCGGTTCTGCTGAATGAGTTGCTGAACGGCGTGGAAGGTGCTCGGGCAGCGACACTCGCCTTGGACATCGCCGAACACGCGGTCGACCTGCAAGCGGAGTCCCTGACGGCCAGAATGCGCGGCGCGTGCGTGGAGTACGTCGCCGCCGCCCGCGAGGCGATCGCGCTGGGACACGCGCACGACCGGCTTGTCCGGGCCTTCGAGTCCTTCTTCGACGTCGGCTGGGAAACGCCGGGCCATTCGGACGTCACGCATGTTCTGGAGTCCGCGGTGCTGTTCGCCTGCCAGGACATGCTGATCGAAGCCGGCGCGATGAACAAGGTCGCGCAGAGGAAACTCACCTGCCAATACATCGCACATGAGGGTCAGTCTGCCGTAGGCCGCCGGAGCGCGGCGCCCAGCGCAGAAGAGGCGAACCGTCGCACGGACCACGCCGCTCACTGGGAGGAGGCCCGCTGGCAACTGCTCCACGTCATCGCCACGGAGCCCAACCCTCACGCGTAATGCGCTAGTCGGAAAGGCTGCTCAGCTTGGGCGCGCCTTTGGCGATGATTGCGTCGTCTGCGCCCCGCTCGGCGAACGTCACTGAAGAACGCCTTGACATGTCTCCGGCCGCGCTCCGGAAGGGGCCGCCGTTACGGCACGTCGAGCGCTCGCGACGGGCCTACTCCACCTCCTCCACGACTCTCTCCCCGAAAAGCCAGCAGCTGCTGTTCCCAAAGGCTCCCGCGCACAGGCGCTCCTCACGGGTGATGTCGGCAGCGCGCCGGTATGTCATGTCGGGGTAGCCGCCGGGAGAGACGCGGATGTGTCCGCGGCGGTCGAATCCACACGCCCGCAGCACCTCGCGAAGCCGCCGTTCCTGATCACCAGCCGGAACTCGGCGGAGTTCTTGCTCCAGAACAGCACGCCGTCCTCCTTGCTCGCCTCGGATCACTGCTCCGGCACGTCGGTGAGGGCGATGCTTCGGGCGAAGACGTCGAGATCGGGAAGAGCGCCGTAGAGCTGGCCCAGTTCATTGGTGAAGGCGACGAGCCGGACGTCGGCGGGACGGGTCCTGGTGCGCCAGTAGTAGGTGAGAACGCCGACCAGGCCGTCCGGGTCTTCTGGATCATCCCTTTTCATCGGGACGAACGCCAGGCTGCGCAGTCCAGCGCCCAGGGAGTTGGTGACAAACTCCTCCTCGATCGAGCGCGTCCCGCCGGTCTTGTGGTGATGGAACGATCCGGCGTAATGCACTTCCGCCGAGGTGTCGTCGCGCACCGGTTCCCAGACGCCGAGGAAGACCGGTACCGGCGGCTTGCGCAGGTCGGGCCAGTACAGCAGGTGATAGTGGGCGTCCAGGAGGTCGAACAGCCGGGTGTAGACGTCCAGGATCTGGGCGGCAATCCGCTGGTGCAGGTCATCGCTGATCTTGCCACCGATGAGCTCCCGCTGCCGGACGACCAGGGCGGACGCCGTCTGCTCGGCGTACTCCGCCGCGTCCTTCCACTCCGTGCCCTCGAAGAGGGCCGGCAATGCGACCCATTCTGGTCCTGGATCGCCGGCTTCCAGCCCGTAGGGAGATGGCACATGCGGCCAGTCACCGGAGCCGGGCAGCAAGGACGGCATCGGCGAGGGGAGGTCAGTCATTGGGCACCCCGAGTGGTCTGAGCTGGTTGAGACGACGTGGCTTCGTCGGCCGACCGCCACCGGAAGGTGGTCATCACGGCGTCGAACAGATCGACAAGCAACAGGGACAGCTCACCGTTGACATCCTCGGCGCTGACGGTCGAGAAGGCGATGGTCAGCCATCGTGCCTCCCGCCCCGGTACCGGCACCTGGTAGTCGACGCGACGGGAGGGGAACTCAACGCCACGCTCCAGGTCGGCTTGTGCAGTCAGCTCCGTACGCAAAGCAGGCGCGCCGTCGAGGTCCACCACCTCTCGCCCCTCCTCTGAGCCTGCCAGGAGCAGGACTGTCTCCGCGGGGTCGGATTGATCCGCTCCGGCGAGACGAGTCTCGGACACCAGGATCGAGGCGGGGACAGATATGCCATGCATCAACTCGACCGGCAGGTAGAGGTCGAGTCCGTCGGCCTCACGGGCTTCCTCGATGCGCTGCCACAGCCGCGACTCAAGATCTCGCCTATAGGTGAACACCTCATCACGCGGCATCCCCTCAAAGGCATGGTCGAGTACGCGCTTGAGGGCTCGCTCGGTGGAGTGGCGAAGTGGGATCTGGCGCCACCCCGGAGGGAGGACGAGGCTGTACGAGATTGGGGGCACGGGTGCTCCCTGAGGTGCGTTCACCGTGCGGACCCCGATTTCCTCTGCTTCTGTCGGATTGCATTTTTCCGGGCCCGGCGGCGGGCAAGAGTGCCGTGCGTGAGTATCCCCAGAGAGGCGGCACATGCAGCGCAGCCTACCCAGCCAACATTCCCAAGGCCGCCGACCGGCGTGTGCGTACTGGCCACGGCCCAGTACGCACTGAAGGCCGTAAAAAGCCCACTGACCAGCCAGAAGTGCGGTGGCGGCGCGCTGTTGTCGAGCATCAGGGGCAGGGACCCGTCGAATACACCTTTGCGGGAGTTG
The DNA here is from genome assembly GCF_053597455.1 of Streptomyces sp. NPDC001393. Classification (NCBI taxonomy): domain Bacteria; kingdom Bacillati; phylum Actinomycetota; class Actinomycetes; order Kitasatosporales; family Streptomycetaceae; genus Streptomyces; species Streptomyces sp. NPDC001393. The sequence continues at coordinate 97,406 of NZ_JBSFIH010000014.1, read as the reverse complement.
CGCAGCAGGTAGCCGGCGAAGCCGTTCGCTGTCCGCGGGAGTGGCCCTGGCATGCGCCTGAGCAACTCCGGCGCATGCCAAAGGAGGGTGGCCGGGAGCACCAGGATCCAGCAGATGTCCCATCCGACGAGGGCCAGGATGCCGCTGTTTCGGCTGTGGCGATTGGCGTCAAGGAGCCACATACCGAGTGCCAACAGGCCGGCCCAGACCCAGAACCCAAGGAAACTGCAGGTCAGGAGGCTGTACCCGTACAAGCGGATGAGGGGCGGTAGGGGGCGTCCGCCCCCTGTTCTCGCCCTGTCCTGTTCGGCGGCGCGCCGAGCGAGCTCAGCCTCGATGGGGGACTGGGACGCGCTACTCAACTCTCGTCCTGCCACTCCGGCGATCCTCACCACGTTGATCCAGTCTCGTACGTTGCCCAGCTCTTGGCATCCGTCCAGAAGTTGCTCTGTCCGTAGTACGGGCCGACCATTCCGAACGCCTTGTCGAACGTGTCCACCGCTGTCCCCGCGTAGAACGCCCCCTGGCTCGCTCGGATCGACGCCGCTCCCTTCGCGATCGCTCCGGCGATCCGTGGCGAATCTGGGAACCGCGACGCCGCACTGCGGAGATATGCCTTCAAAGAGGCTGCCTCCGCTCCGCCGCCGGTAAGGTTCTTCAGGGCACTCAGCTTGGGCAGTTCCTGTCCGGCCAGTGCCTTCGCGTCCGCCAGTGCCCCCTTCTTCGCGGCCCACATGGCCTTCATACCGTCGCTCATCGTCTTCCGGGCCGCGTCGAACTCTTCGCTCCCACGCACCCCGGTCTTGAAGATGCGCCCGGCTTTGGACAGTTCCTCGAGGTTGTCCAGCTTGGCCGCATTCCACGCCATCTTCCCGAGTTTGATCGCCCCGGCGCCGCGCATGGCACTGCGCACCCCTGACTCCGCCGCCTCCATCCCCGGCGCGGCGAGCCGGCCCACTCCCATGGTGGCCAGCGCAAACACGTCCAGCCCCACGTCGATCCAGTTGCCCTGGCCCGACAGCGCCAGGGACGTATGCAGCAGCAGTGCCCCGATCGTCGCCCCCCACGCGATCGCGGCGATGATGTTCACGCCGGGGATGAACAACGCAATGATGGCGCAGGCGGTAGCCACCCAACACAGGACGTTCGCCAGGTCGTTCAACAGGCGTGAATGGTTGGCCACCCAGTTCTTGAACTTGTCCCAGCCCTTGTCGTGCAGCCCGTCCTTGCTGATCGCCCGATTGATCTTCCCCGCCCAGTGCTGGGCCCTCTCGTCACGGTGGCTGACGGCCTTGTCCAGCTTGCCCCGGGCTGCGCTCAGGTCGCCCTCGGCACGTGAGAGCGCGTGCTGCCTCGCCATCTCCGCCGTCCGCTCGGAGTCCGTCATCTTGCTCTCGGGCTTCTTGTGCTGCCCGTGCGGGGGTTGGTGGGCGTCCACGCGCGACTGCGCCTGCTTGGCGTCCGACAGCGCGGCATCGGCCTGCTTCTGGCACTCCTCGAGATCATCGGCCCAGTGATCGAGATAGCCGGAGACATGGCTGTAGCGGTGGTACGTCTTGCCGAGTCGACCCGCCAGCTCATCAGCCTTGCCACGCAATGCGGCGGCGTACTTGCCCTTGAGCGCGTCAGTGTCGCGGCCGATCGCCTGCAGCCGTTCCACCTGCTCACTGATCATCGTGGCCAGCTTGCCCAGGCGCGTCGACTCCCGGCGTATCTCCTCCACATCCCCCGGAAGGGGGTCCTGATCCGCGAGCGGGCTCCAGTCGACCGGACGTGCCATCGCGTTACTCCCCCGACCCCTTCTGACTCTTGCTCTTGCTCTTCGTCGACCGCTCCAACTTGTGGTCCAGGTCCTGGAATGCCTTGTGACAGTCGTCGATCAGCGTGCCCACGGTCTTGATGGAGTCCAGCAGTTGCTTACGGTGGTAGTCCCAGTTGTCCGCGAAGGCATCCATCGCGCCGGCGATCCGGCCGGATCCCCAGATGCCCTTCAGGTCCCGCTGGTGTTTGTCGGTGTGCTCGAACTCATACTGGATCTTCTTCAGGCTCCTGGCTGACTTCTTCAACAGGTCGTCGTTGACGATCAGATCGCTCATGGTTCCCCCGTGGACTCCTCAGTAGGCGTCGTTGGCCGCTCAGCGGTTGACGGCCTGGATCTCCTGCACCGTCATGGGCTGGGTGGTCTCGAAGGTGCCGTTTGGCAGGTTGCCCTTGGCACCGCCGGAACCCGTCCAGGAAATCTGCCAGGTGATGGACGCCTTCAACTGGTACGGCTGGCCGCTGCTGGCGCGCAGGTAGGTGATCCCGCACGGCGGGGTGTTGTTCGCTTGACCCGGGGCGTAGGGCGTACCGATGGAGCCGTCGCTGTCGATCGTGCAGTCACCAGAGGCAGGGAAGGTCTCGGCATCGCTCGTGCCCGGGTCCAGATGCAGGGCGACGGGTTTTGCCGTCGTCTCCGCCCACAGACCGGTGTTGGGCAGCGAAGCACGGACCTTCACTTCCTTGAAGGTGCCCCTGTCCAGCCATACCCAGGTGGGGAGATTCACCATGGACTTGTCCACGGGCTTCAGCTTCACCTTGGTGTCAGGAACGCGGATCTTGTCGTATGCGTACGCGGCGAGCACGGCTGGGGTAGGGGCGTTGGGGTCTTTGGGGACCGTGCCGGCATCCTGCCAGAACATGAGGCGGTCGCAGTCCCAAGCCTTGATGTCGTCCTCGTGACCAGGAGCTACGACGCTGCGCCAGAACATGCCGTCCTTGCCGAGGTTGTAGTTCTTGTAGCCGTCCGCAGCTGTGCCCTTCTCGTACTGGTTGACGAAGAGGTCGCTGTTCCAGAAGAGGTGGGCATTGACCGCCCCGAGCCCGCCAGTCTTCTTCAGGCGTGCAACGCCGTCCTTGAGCTGCGTCGGCGTCATGACAGGCTCGTACCAGCACACTGGTGGCTGCCAGTTGGGGTCGACCGTTGTCAGCTGCCCGGTAGGCGCCTGGGAGCTCCCTCCGCCGGAGTGCGTGACCACGATGCGCGACTGGGAGACGTTTGCCATCAGATCCTGGCCGCTGGCCGACCCGTCGGCCTGCTGCTTCGAACCGGCGCCCGAGTGCTCTGCGCCGTGCTTGCCCCATGCGAAGGCTGAATTCGGCGTAAGCAGACTGACCGCCAATGCTGCGGTAACCAGGCCCAGAGCCTGTCGGACGTGCTGCTTCACTTGCAGCCGCCCTGCGTGGTCGTGACCGCAGTGGTCTTCCAGACGCCGTCGCTCGTCTTACTGAGCTTGGTCTGATAGAGCACATACGCCTGATTTGCTGGCGTGTTCGTCACTTCGCCGGTCTTGAGGTCCTTTGTCGAACCCTTTCCCTCGTCCACACAGTAGAAAAGCGTGCCCGAGCCGTCCGGACTGATGCGGACCTGCGGGGCGAACACCCTTCCCTTGCCGATGAGTGTCAAGTGGTCGTCCACGAAACCCTTGATCCACTCCCGTCCGGTCGTCAGGGCAGTGCCCTCGTTGTAGAAGGTCACGTAGTCCGCCTTCGCGTTCTGCTCAATGATCGCGGCATACGTCCCCAGTAGGCGTTCCTTGCCGTCGTCCATAACGGCCTGCAACTTGGCATCGCCGTTCGTCCAACCGTCGAAGGCGACCTGGAAGCTCTTGGGGAGTGTGATCTCCGGCCGCTTGACATCGCCCGCTGCCGACATCGACGCAGAGGGGCTGCCGCCCCCAGTGTTCGCCCCCTTGATCTTGTCGGAGGACGAGCCGCCTCCTCCCGAGCTGCATGCGGTCAGCATCAGTGCCGCGGATGCGGTGAGCGCGGCCGTCACGAGCCGGGTGGGGCGATTCACTGTGGACTCCCGTTGAGGTGGGGGGTAGCTCAAGCAAACCAACGTTATCCGTGGGCTCATAAGCACACCAACCAGGTTCCCGTCGAGATCCTTTAAACTGCGAGGTTGAATCTGGCGATTTGAGCAAACTTGCCCTGCGCGCCGTGCGATCACTCGGCGTGCGGCAAGTGACCGAGCGCACGCCGGAGGATCGCCGTAGGCGATACTCCGGACGCCTTGCGATTGCCGACGCGCGTTTCACCGTCCAGCCACCACCATCCGCACTACCCCGAACAGTTCACCGGCTGGCTAGGCTAGAGGCACCTGAAGGCCTCGACTCTCGTCCCCGCCAACTCATAGTGCCCTCGGCCGCGCTCTGGAAGGCGGCCGCCGTATCGTTACGGCACATGTGGCCAGGAGAACAGCCGCCTACGGGCAGCTAGGAACAGTTCTTGTTCTTTCCGAAGCCAGGCAGTCAACAGCCGCGCCGCGGAGGCGGTGGGCACGGTCGTGAAGAGCCGGGCGGGCCTTCAGTCGTGGGCTCCGGGGTGGTGCCTGAGCTCTCGCGATCCGGGCAGTGCGGCCAGCCATTGAGACACGTAGCCACACCGCCCGTCATCGCTGCGGCAAGGATTTACTAACCCTTGGCACCCTTGGCCAGGTGGTCGTCCAGGTTCTCGTAGGCGTGCCGTGCGTCCGTAAGGTACTTGGACAGGCCGTGCAGGCCCTGGATGGTCTTCGCCGCGCCCTTGGTGAAGTCCTTGATGGATTCCTCGTAGGCGCCGGAGGCTTTCTGCGTGGTGAAGCCGTGAGCCACCAGGTTCTCGACTCCCCTCTCGATGCCCTTGAGCTGCTCCTCCATGTGGTTCATGGCCTTGATCAACTCGTTGGCCTGCTTGGTCATCTCGGAATAAGTAAGGGCGGTGTCCTTGCCCATGACGGCTCCCTCCCGTTGTGATACGCCGCAGGGCCTTCCCCCGTGGCTGCTGTCGCGCGGCCCCTGCCTGCGTGCCGCAGGAGCGTCCGCATGACGAAAGATCCTACGGCCAGGGCCGTTGAGCCCGCAGGGCAGTTGTGCGAGGGACTCGTGAACCAGTGGTCATCCCGTTGCGGCTCCGTCAACGGGGACAGCTAAGGTCACTCCCACTGTGTTCAGCGTTGCGGGGACGGTCTCAGCCCCCGAGGAGGACGAACGTGCGCCTGAGTCTGACCGTCGTCGACCCGCTCGTCGGTACCACCGCCGACGTGGTGCTCGACGCCGATCCGGAGTCGACCGTGGGCGACATCACCCGGGAACTGGCGCGGCATGTCGGAGCCGGCCAGGGCGCGGAGATCATCCCCATCGGTGGGCACCGGCACGGTGGCGGCGTGCCCCACTCGTTCGTCGACGGCCATCCCCTCGACCCGAGCGCGACCGTCGTGGGTTCGCCGCTACGGGACGGAGCCGTCGTCAGCCTGCACGATCCGGCGGGATGTGTGTTCGGCGAGCCCACCGGCGTGGTGGAGTTCCGTGTCGTCAGCGGGCCCGCGGCCGGTGCCGTGCACCGACTCGGTGTGGGGCGGTATGGCATCGGCAGTGGATCGGGCGCCCAGCTCCGTGTCGAGGACGGTGAACTGGCCGAGCTCGCCGCCACGTTGTCCATCGCCATCGACGGCACCTGCAAGGTCGTCGTCCATGACGGCAACACAGAGCGGGGCGGCACGGGCGTAAAGGAGGCCGCCGAAGGCCGCGGTGCCCGGCTCGACGGCGAGCCCCTCGACGGCGACACCTGGCCCCTTGGCGCCCAACTCTCCCTCGGCAACAGCCTCTTCGAGATCGCCGCCTACTCTCCCCCGGACGCGGCCCTGAAGTGGTCGGACGACGGCATAGGCCTCGACTACAACCGGCCCCCGCGACTGCGTCCGCCCGAGCGCCGGACCCGCTTCCGGCTGCCCTCGCCGCCCAGCGAATACGAGGCCCGTCCGCTGCCCTGGCTGATGGCGCTGCTCCCCCTGGTGGGTGCCGTCGTCTCGACGATGATGTTCGGGCGCTGGTACTACCTGATCATGGCGCTGATGAGCCCGCTCATGCTCCTCGGCAACCACTTCGTGGACAAGAAGCATGGGCGCAAGTCACATGCCAAGCAGGTCAAGGAGTACAAGGAACACAAGGAACGGATCGAGCAGGACGCCCAGGACGCGCTGCGCACCGAACGTCTCGACCGCCGCGCCGCCGTCCCCGATCCGGCTGCCGTGCTGGCCTTCGGCACCGGTCCCCGTACGCGCCTGTGGGAGCGGCGTCGCACCGATGCCGACCACCTGCTCATCCGGGTCGGCACCGGCCGGGTCCGCTCCGACGTCGTGCTCGACGACCCCGAGCAGGACGAGCACAGGCGCGAGGTCATCCGGCACATCGAGGACGCGCCGGTCGCGCTGCCACTGAAGGATCTCGGAGTCATCGGCATCGCCGGGCCGAACGACTCGGCGCAGGCGCTGGGACGGTGGGCGGTCGCACAGACCGCGGTGCTGCACAGCCCGATGGACGTGCAGTTCTACATCCTCACGGACAACGAGGCCCATGCCCGCTGGGACTGGGTGCGCTGGCTGCCGCACACTCGCCCCTCCGCCGGGCAGGACGTCAACACGCTCATCGGCACCGACTCGGAGACCGTCGGCGCCCGCATCGGCGAGCTGACCCAGCTGCTGGACGCCCGGAAGAAGGCCCTGCAGGAGTCCGGGAATCGCGGTGACGGGCCTGCATTCTCCGAGCCCGACATCGTCGTCGTATGGGACGGATCGCGGCGGTTGCGTTCGTTGCCCGGTGTCGTACGGCTGCTGCGCGAAGGTCCGGCCGTCGCCCTCTACGCCATCTGCCTGGACGAGGAGGAGCGGTTCCTGCCCGGAGAGTGTCAGGGGGTAGTCGTCGCCGAGCCATGGCGCACCGACGATCCCGCCTCTCCGGCCATGGCGTCCGTAGCGCAACCCCGGATCGGTGGCTTCCCTTCCTTCCAGGTCTGGCACCAGACGGCCGGGCAGGCATACGAGTCCACCGAACAGGACCTCCCGCTACGGCTGCGCGTCCAGCAGAGCGGTGCCGGCCGTATGACGGACGTACGGCCCGACTTCGTCTCCCCGGCCTGGTGCATCCGGCTGTCCCGCTCGCTGTCCCCGCTGCGCGACATCAGCGGAGAGGCCGAGGGCTCCGCACTGCCCTCCGCCAGCCGTCTGCTCGACGTGCTGCAGCTGGAGCCGCCGACCGCCGACGCGATCTCCGCGCGCTGGCGCATGGGCGGGCAGTCCACGATGGCCGTCATCGGTGAGTCGTACGACGGCCCGTTCGGCATCGACATCCGGCGCGACGGCCCGCACGGTCTCATCGCCGGTACGACCGGTTCCGGCAAGTCGGAGCTGCTGCAGACCATCGTGGCTGCGCTCGCCGTGGCCAACACCCCCGAGAACATGACGTTCGTCCTCGTCGACTACAAGGGTGGCTCGGCGTTCAAGGACTGTGTGAAGCTGCCGCACACCGTCGGTATGGTCACCGATCTCGACGCCCATCTCGTCGAGCGGGCCCTGGAGTCGCTGGGTGCCGAGCTGAAGAGGCGCGAGCACATCCTGGCCGCAGTCGGAACCAAGGACATCGAGGACTACCAGGATGTCCTGCGGCGGGACCCGTCCCATCCGCCCATGCCCCGCCTCCTCATCGTCATCGACGAGTTCGCGTCCATGGTCCGCGACCTGCCGGACTTCGTCACGGGCCTGGTCAACATCGCGCAGCGTGGCCGGTCCCTCGGGATTCATCTCCTGCTGGCCACACAGCGGCCCAGCGGTGTCGTCTCGCCCGAGATCCGCGCCAACACCAACCTTCGCATCGCCCTGCGTGTGACCGACACCGGTGAGTCGACAGACGTCATCGACGCGCCTGACGCCGGCCACATCAGCAAGAGCACCCCCGGACGCGCGTATGTCCGGCTGGGCCACGCCTCGCTCATCCCGTTCCAGTCGGGCCGGGTCGGCGGCCGTCGCCCGGGCGCCTCCGACCCGCAGACGCTCGCCCCGTGGGCCGGGCAGCTGGCCTGGCAGGACCTGGGGCGGCCCGCGCAGCAGAGGCCGAAGTCCGAGGCGCGCGAGGACGACGAGATCACCGACCTCAAGGTGCTGGTGGATGCCGTACGGGGCGCCAACCAGGCGCTGGCCATCCCGGCCCAGCACTCCCCGTGGCTGCCCGCCCTGGAGGAGACGCTGCTGCTGGACGACATCCCGGAGGTACGCGGCGCGGGTGCTCTGCCGGCCGCGCCGTACGGCGTGGCGGATCTTCCTGCCGACCAGGCTCGCCACCCGGTGACCGTCGACTTCGCCGGTTTCGGGCACCTGCTGATCGCCGGCGCCCCGCGCAGCGGCCGCTCGCAGGTGCTGCGCACCATCGCCGGTTCACTCGCGAGAACCCTGTCCTGCGCCGATGTCCATCTGTACGGCATCGACTGCGGCAACGGAGCCCTCAACGCGCTGACGCGGCTGCCGCACTGCGGCGCGGTGGTCAGCCGCAACCAATTGGAGCGCGTCGTCCGCCTCTTCACCCGTCTTTCCGGCGAACTCACACGACGACAGGACCTGTTCGCCGAGAAGGGTTACGCCGACATCGGCGAGCAGCGGGCCGCCGCGTCGGAAGGCGAGCGGCTTCCGCACATCGTGCTGCTGCTCGACCGCTGGGAAGGCTGGCTGCCCACGCTCGGCGAGTACAACCACGGCGAGCTCAGCGATCAGTTGATGGCAATGATGCGCGAGGGCGCGAGCGTCGGCATCCACATGGTGATCACCGGCGACCGGCAGCTGCTCTCCGGCCGGATCGCCTCACTGACCGAGGACAAGTACGGCCTGCGCCTCGCAGACCGCAGTGACTTCTCCATGCTGGACATCAACGCGCGCAAGGTGCCCGAGGAGATCCCACCCGGCCGCGCCTTCCGGGCCGAGACAGCCACGGAGACCCAGTTCGCGCTGCTCGCCGAGGACACCACCGGTCAGGGCCAGGCAGCCGCTCTGATCGCGATCGGCGACGCGGCGGCCGCTCGGGACGCCGGGGTGCCGCGCTCGCTGCGACCCTTCCGCGTCGACGTGCTGCCCAGCCGGATCTCCTTCGCGGACGCCTGGGCGATGCGCGACCCGGCGACCACCCCCTCCCCGTTGTGGGCGCTGGTCGGCGTCGGCGGTGACGAACTCACCGCCTTCGGCCCCGACCTCGCCCAGGGCGTCCCGGCGTTCGTGATCGGCGGACCCGCGAAGTCCGGACGCAGCACGGTGCTGCTGTCCATGGCGCGCTCCTGCCTCGAGCAGGGTGTGCGGCTGATCCTCGCCGCACCGCGCCCGTCTCCGCTGCGCGAACTGGCCGGCCGGGAGGGAGTGCTGCAAGTTTTCACGGGCCGTGACATCGATGAGGACGAACTGGAGGAGGCCATCGGGTCGGCCAGCCCCGAGCAGCCGATCGTCGTCCTGGTCGACGACGCGGAGGTACTGGACGACTGCGACGCCGAGGACGTCTTCAAACGGATCGTCGAACGGGGCGTCGAGGAGGGCCTTGCCGTGGTCATCGCCGGTGACGAGGAGGAGATCTGCGACGGCTTCTCCGGCTGGCAGGTCGACATGAAGAAAGCCCGACGCGGCATCCTGCTGTCCCCACAGGACACCTCCGCCGGCGAGCTGATCGGCATCCGCACGACGCGGAGCATGGTCGGCGGCCCCATCACTGCGGGCCGGGGCATGCTGCACCTGGGCAGCGGGACGCATGTGACGGTTACGACGCCGATGTGACGGCGGGAGAGCATCCAAGCCACGCGGGCGGGCCTTGGGCATCAGTGAAACCGGATTGCCTTCCACCGAACTGTCCAACGTGCAGCGCGTATTCGGGGCTGCAGCATGCCCAAGAGGCCGCCCAGGTGGCCGCCACGAGTAACCCCGTCCTCAGCTCTCCGCTCCAGTCAGGCGGGATGCGACGAACGGCGAGCGCGGAGGAGAGCCAACAGCCTCGACAGCCCCCGCGCACCGCACTCCAAAGTGAGTGGGGCCGTCGTCTCCTTGAGTATGACCGGGGCACAGGGTGCAACGGGGAGTAGCCGTAAGATCACCGCAGACCCGGGCGCGTTCACGGCGGTGTTCTGATTCCGCGGCCGACGTCAGACAGGGGGGAGACCGAAGACGTGCCCGGCGATGCAGGCGACGATGCACTTGCCGCCGTCGGCCAGTACCCAGACACCGTCGGTCGTCGATATCTGGCTGGTGCGGAAATTCCAGACGATCTCCCCTGTTCGGCGGTCCAGTGCGTAAACGCCGCTGGACTGGTCGTCGCTGGCGACGTACACCCCGGTTGCGGTCACCACAAGATCCATTGCGTTGGTGCCCCCATCAATGTTCCGCGACCAGATCTGCCGCGAGTCGGAGGCATCGAGAGCGCGTACGCCCCCGCCGTCACTGACGTACAGCACGCCGTCCTTGACCCATGGGCTGCTGAAAGCCCCGTCCGAGCTGTGGCTGAGTGCGGACCACTTCTTTCTGCCCGTGGCCAGGGTGTAGGCGACGACGTGCCAGCTGGCGACGAACACGGTGCCGCTGTCCACTGTGGGAAGGACGGCCCCCTCCTCAACAGACTCGGACCAGGCCAAGCGGCCGTCGGCAGTAGCGCGGACGCTCAACGTGTTGGTGGCGTCGTCGGTGTAGACGAGATAGCCGCCTGACAAAGTGCCCAGGGAGACGGTGACTGGTTTCTTCCCGTCGAGTGGCACGCGCCAGCGTTCGCGCCCGGTACCGATGTCGATGCTCAGCAGCACCGTACGACGCCTGCCGGGTCCCGGGTCGGGGCCGTCCGTGGTGGGGCTGCCGGACCCGAAGGCGTAGATGGCCTTGTCATCCGCGGCGACGAACGTGGCGATGGAGGCGAGGTTCGACGGCTTGGGCCACTGCCACGTCGGCTTGCCGGTGGCCGGGTCTACCTGGATGACATGTGACTTCCGGTCCAGGGCGACGAAGGCGCTGTCTGTCACGAGCATGGGCATCAGCCCGGTCGGGTGAGCGAAGGTGGCGGAGCTCGACCACTTGCGATGGCCCGTGCTCACGGCAAGGCCGACCGGTGGAACCTGCGGCAGGATCACCGTGCTTCCGGAGACGGCCACGAGCGAGTTCTTCGGGTCGCCGCCGGTGTACGCCCAGAGCGCCGGCGCCACACCGCCCGGGAACTGGGTACGCCGCGGAGTCGGTGTGCCGCTGCCCGTCGGGCTCGGCTTCGGCGTCGGTTTGCCGCCGGGCATCAGCGCGTAGGCGGCTCCGCCACCTGCCACGCCCACCGCCCCGACGATGGCCGCGCCCGCCAGGAACCGCCGCCGCGTCGGAGTTCCGCCGCCGGACCCGGTACCCACCAGGCCGCCCGAGGGGGGAACGACCTGCGTCGGCGTGTACGACGGCCCGGCCGCCGGAACGGGGGACGAGCCCTCCGGCGGCGTGTCCAGGTCGAGAATCCGAGCAGCGTGCTGGGCGATCGTGGAGGCCACCTGCGTCGGCAGCCAGGCACCGGCCACGAGCGAGAACCCCAGGTGCGCAACGCCGTCGGTGATCTGCTCGGGCGTCGGGCGCCGCGCCGGGTCCTTGACGAGACATGCGGCGATCAGTGCCCGCAGCGCCTCCGGAACTCCGGTCAAGTCCGCTTGCTCATGCACCACTTGGTAAAGCAGCGACGCCGCGGCACCCATCCCGAAGGGCAACTGCCCGGAGGCGGAGTACGCGAGGACGACGCCGAGCGAGAAGACGTCGCCCTCGGGCCCCACCACCTTCCCCATGGCCTGCTCCGGCGACATGAAACCGGGTGAACCCACCACGACTCCGGTGCTGGTGAGGCGCTCGCCGTCGATGGCCCGGGCGATACCGAAGTCGATCACGCGCGGGCCGTCCGCGGTCAGCAGAATGTTGGACGGCTTGAGATCCCGGTGCACCAACCCCGCTCCGTGGATGCCGCGCAGTGCCTCGGCCAACCCGCCGGCCAGCGCCCACACGCTCGCCTCCGGCAACGGACCATGCTGGGCGATCACGTCCTCCAGAGAGGGCCCGAGCACGTACGCCGTGGCCAGCCAGGGCAGTGGGCCTTCGGTGTCCGCGTCCACCACCGGAGCGGTGTACGGCCCGGAGACGGCCCGCGCCACCTCCACCTCATGCCGGAAACGCCGCCGGAACTCCCCGTCCTCGGCCAGGTCGGCCCGTACGACCTTGACCGCGACGGTACGCCCGCCTCCGCTGCGCGCGAGATAGACACGGCCCATCCCACCTGCCCCGAGTCGCCCGATCATCCGGTACGCCCCGAGCACGCGCGGATCTTCCGGCCGCAACGGCTCCACAACCGCCCCCTGTCTCAACCACCGGGCGCTCGGCACACGCCCGGATGACCATGGACTCGGCAGCTTAACCAACGCGTTCACTGGAGCATGCGGAGTCTTCGCGTACTGGTACCGCCATCACGAAAATGACGGAGTACCGGGTCACCGGGCTGTCGTTGGACGGGTTTTCAGCCAGCCCCCTCAGCCGACCTTCGACATCCGAGACACCGGATTCCCTTCCGCCGAACTGTCGGAGGTGTACTTCAGGTCGTCGCCGACCGGTGTCAACTCGATCCGGTGCGGGGACGGGTCGCAGCCTTTGTGGTTGTCCTTGGCGCCGGTCGAGGTGGCTACCAGCTTGGTGTCGGTGACTTGGTCCAGGGTGAGGATGTCGGTGCACACCCCGCCGAGCTGGTCGGTCTGGGTCAGCCGGCCCAACTCCTGGCCGATGCCCACCTGGTGGACGGTGAGGCGGAAGGTGCCGATGGGCAGGTTGCCGTCGAGGGCGGTGGCCTGGCCCTGCCAGGTGCCGAGGTAGCGGGAGGGTACGGGCGGGCCGGATGCGGTGCTGGGGGCCGGTGAGTGCGTTGTGCCTGTGCCGTGGCCACCCGCGTCGTTCTGGCCGCCTTCCAGCCATGGCCGCAGCAGTGCGCCCAGCCCCACGGTGGCCACAGCTAGCGCGCCGGCCACCGCCAGCGCCACCGTGCAGCTCACCCTGCGCCCCTGACCGCCCTCCCCCTGAGTGGCGGTGGCGGCCACGCTGACGCTGATCTTGCCGGGAGAGGGCGGTGTGTCCCGCTGTCCGGGTACGACGGGGGGTGCCGTGGGCGGTGCCGCGGGTGGTGCCATCAGCGGCGCCGGTCCGAACACGCCGGCCTCCGCTGCCGATTCCTCCGTCGCCGATCCATCCGTCGCCGATCCATCCGCCGTCGCTTCCTCCTCCGCCGCTTCCCCGGCGCCGGACTCTGCCGATCCGTTCACGGAAGGGCTGCTGAACGCCACCGGTCCCGAGCCCGCCGGCTCCCCCGTGTCCAGGTTGAGCAGCTGTACGGCGCTGCGGCTGACCTGTTCCACCAGGGGACCGGGGAGCCAGCCGCCGGTGACCAGGCGGGTGGCGCCCTCGGGGGCGAGGCGGTGGGCCAGCTCGGTGGGACTCGGGCGGGACAAAGGATCCTTGGCCAGACAGGCTGCTGCCGTCTCCCCCAAGTCCCCTTCCAGCGAGGCCAGTTCCGGTTCCTCGTGGACGACCTTGTAGAGCAGCGCGGCCGAGGTGTCGCCGCGGAAGGGTGGTTCGCCGGTGGCCGCGTGGACGAGGACCGCGCCGAGGGAGAAGACGTCGGCGGCGCCCGTGACGCCCTTGCCGAGGATCTGCTCGGGTGCCATGTAGCCCGGGGAGCCGATCGACACGCCGGTGGAGGTGAGGGACGCCGTACCGTCCATGGCGCGGGCGATGCCGAAGTCGATGAGGAGGGGGCCGTCCAGGGTCAGCAGGACGTTGGAGGGCTTGACGTCCCGGTGGACGAGGCCCAGGTCGTGCACGGCCGTCAGCGCTTCGGCGAGGCCCGCGCCCAGGGTCCGTACGGTGTGCGCGGGCAGCGGGCCGGTGTCGGTGACCGCCGCGGCGAGGGACGGGCCGGCCGCGTAGGCGGTGGCGACCCAGGGCACCCGGGCGTCCGGGTCAGCGTCCAGGACGGGTGCCGTCCAGGCGCCGCCGACCCGGCGGGCGGCCGCCACCTCGCGCCGGAAGCGGGCGCGGAACTCCTCGTCCAGCGCGAAGTGCGGGTGCACGATCTTCACGGCGACGGTACGGCCGCCCGCGCTGCGACCGAGGTAGACCCGGCCCATGCCACCGGAGCCGAGCCGGCCGAGCAGCCGGTAGGGCCCGACGGTGGCCGGCTCGTCCACGTCCAGCGGCTGCATGACGCGCTCCCCCCAACCCACATCCAGCCCACATCCAGTGGTGAGCAGCCTAGTGACACATGGTCACCGGTGCAGCAGGTCCACCTTCACGTCCGCCGGGAAGCCGGTCGTCGGGCCGATGCGGCGGGCGAACTCGGCGACGGCCTCCAGTTGGGGGCCGCCGAAGCTGAAGTCGAGGGTGGTGAAGTACTGGGCCAGGGTCGCCTCGTCGAAGGCCTCCCAGCGGGCCGCCTGTTCGGCGACCTTGCCGACCTCCTCCAGGGAGAGGTTGCGGGAGGCGAGGAAGGCCTCGTGGACCTGGCGGGTGATGTCCGGCTCGCGGTGCACGTAGTCCCGGCGGGCTGCCCAGACCGCGAAGACGAACGGCAGGCCGGTCCACTCCTTCCAGAGCGTGCCGAGGTCGTGCACCTCCAGGCCGTAGCGGGGGCCGTCGAGCAGGTTCGCGCGCAGCGCCGCGTCGCCGATCAGGACCGCCGCCTCGGCCTCCTGCATCATCAGGCTGAGGTCGGGCGGGCAGGTGTAGTAGTCGGGCCGGACGCCGTAGCGGTCCGCGAGGAGGAGCTGGGCGAGGCGGACCGAGGTGCGGGAGGTCGAGCCGAGGGCGACCCGGCGGCCGTCCAGCTGGTCCAGGGGAACCTGCGAGACGATCACGCAGGACATCACCGGGCCGTCGCAGCCGACGGCGATGTCCGGGAAGGCGACCAGGTCGCCGGCGTTGCGCAGGAACTCGACCAGGGTGACGGGGCCGATGTCGAGGTCGCCGCGCACGAGCTGCTCGCTGAGCTTCTCCGGGGTGTCCTTGGTGAGCTCGAAGTCGAGGAGGGTGCCGGTTCTCGCGAGCCCCCAGTAGAGGGGCAGGCAGTTCAGGAACTGGATGTGGCCGACGCGCGGCCGGGTGCGAGAATTGTCCACATCGCGAGACTAGACCCCGTGCTGTACGGTGCCGTGACCGGCCCCACCGTCGACGCGCCGTCAAATGGCCCAACGGATGTTCAAACCTCCGGGTGACGTGATCTTGACCCCTATTGCTTTCGGCTGCCCGGATGCTAGGCTTGCCGCAAGTTGCAGTTTGGTTTCCCTTGCAGTACAGAGCCTGCGGAGCATGTAACCGCAGGCTCTCGTCGTTTTCAGACGTATGCAGTTGCGCAGCACCGTTTCGCACGTGCAGGTTCTGGAGCAGGGCAACCCTTTTGAGCCCAAGGAGGGCTTATGGCTACCGGAACCGTTAAGTGGTTCAACGCCGAAAAGGGCTTTGGCTTCATCGCCCAGGAGGGCGGCGGCCCCGACGTCTTCGTTCACTACTCCGCGATCAACGCCACCGGCTTCCGCTCCCTCGAGGAGAACCAGCAGGTGAGCTTCGACGTGACGCAGGGCCCGAAGGGTCCGCAGGCGGAGAACGTCACCCCCGTCTGATCACTGCCTGATCGCAGAACCTGAGAGCAGTACCCAAGGAGCCCCGCGCCGTTACGGCGACGGGGCTCCTGCCTTGCCCGCCTTTCCTTCCCGGCCGCCGCCTGCCCGGCCGTTGATGAATTCTGTGCGAATTCTCTACACGTGCTGCATGACGAGGACGAACGTCGTGCCCGGTTCCAGTGCCTCGTACGAGTGCGCCACGTCGCCCCGATAGGTCAGGTAATCGCCGGGACCCAGTTCGATCTCCCGCCCGGCAGGTCCCGCCTTCATCCGGCCCGAGCCGACGATCAGATGCTCGACCGTGCCGGGAATGTGCGGGTCCGACGTCCGGGCCGACCCCGGCTCGGCGCGCAGCCGGTAGATGTCCCGCCGGGCCCCGGGAGGGCTCGCGGACAGCAGGGTGGCCACGTAGTTCGCCTGCGCCGAGCCGACCTCCGGGCCCTCGCCGGCGCGGATCACCTGGACCTGCGGCGCGGACGGCTCGACGAGCGCGCTGAACGGGACCCCCAGCGCGACCGCGAGCGCCCAGAGCGTCTCCACGTTCGGGTTGCCGCTCGCCGCCTCCAGCTGGGAGAGCGTGGACTTCGCGATCCCGGCACGTTTGGCCAGTTCGGACAGGGACAGCCCGGTGCGGGTGCGCTCGCGCTTGAGCGATGCGGCGATCCACTCCAGCGGGAGCCGGGCGGGGGTCCGGGCAGGCGGCTCGGTCATGGTCGTTCGCTCCATCGGTACGATCGTTCGCCTTGACGGACAGGCGCTCTTCGTTCCATTGTAGAAAACATGCGTTCGGTACAGCGAACACCCAATGGCATGCCCAATGGCATGGCCGATGACAGGGCCGATGACAGGGCCGATGACAGGGCTCTGGTGCGGGACAGCGCGCTCGTCTGGCTCGCCAGCGGCATCGTCGGCGTCTCGTTCGGCGCCGTTTCCGTGGCGGGCGGCCTCCCGATGTGGGTGCCGGTGGTGATGTCCCTGGTGGTGTACGCCGGGTCGGCCCAGTTCAGCGCGGTGGGGGTGCTGCTCGCCGGGGGCGGGCCGGTCGCCGCCGCGGCGACGGGGCTACTGCTCAACACCCGTACGGCCGCGTTCGGCCTGGCGGTGGCGGACATCATCGGTACCGGCCGGGCGAGCCGCTTTCTCGGCGCGCATCTGGTCACCGACGAGACGGTCGCCTTCGCCCTCGCCCAGTCCGATCCGGTACGGCAGCGCCGGGCGTTCTGGATCTCCGGGATCGGCCTGTTCGCCGTGTGGAACACCGGGGTGCTGGCGGGCGCGCTCGCCGGGGGTGCGCTGGGGGACACCGCGCGGTACGGACTCGATGCCGCGTTCCCGGCGGTGCTGGTGGCGTTGGTGCTGCCGCAGGTCCGGGCCGATGCGGCGGTACGGCGGTGTGCGCTGGCCGGGGCGGCGGTGGCGCTGGCGGTCACGCCCGCGGTGCCCGCGGGGGTGCCGGTGCTGCTGGCTCTGGCCGGACTCCTTCTGCATCGCCGGGAGCGGGAAACTGTGGAGGCCGCCGTATGAATGCCACCGTCGTGATGATTCTGGCGCTGGCTCTGGGGACTTACGCCTTCCGGCTGGTGGGGCCGGTGTTGCACGGGCGGGTCGAGATACCGGCGCGGGTGCAGGAGTTGGTGTCGGCCGGGGCGGTGGTGCTGTTGGTCGCCCTGCTGGCCACGGGGGCGTTGACCGAGGGCGGGGGATTCGCCGGGTTCGCCCGGTCGGCCGGGGTGCTGGCGGGCGGGGTCCTGGCGTGGTTCAGGGCACCGTTCGTCGTGGTGGTCGTGGGAGCGGCTGCGGTGACCGCGCTGCTGAGGGTGGCCGGGGTTGCCTAGTTCCGCCCACCCGCCCAACCGGGCTTCGCGGGGCGGTGTCGGTGGGGGTCGGTAGGGTCGCGGCTCGTGATGGACACGTCTGACTTTCTTACTGAGACCCGCACCTTCTACGACGCCGTCGCCGAGGACTACGACGCGCAGTTCCGGGACCACCTCCAGGACCAGCCGCTGGAGCGGGCGTTGCTCGGGGCGTTCGCCGAGTCGGTCGGGGCGGGTGGGGTCGTGGCGGACCTCGGCTGTGGTACCGGCGTGGTCACCGCGCACCTCGCCGGGCTCGGGCTGTCGCCCTTCGGGCTCGATCTGTCCGCGTCCATGCTCGCCGTCGCCCGCCGGAACCACCCCGACCTGCGCTTCGCACAGGGCTCCATGCTCGATCTCGCCCTGGCCGACGGCTCCCTCGCGGGCGCCGTCTCCTGGTACTCCAGCATCCACACGCCCGTGGGCGAACTCCCCGCGCTCTTCGCCGAGTTCCACCGTGTGCTCGCCCCTGGCGGGCATCTCCTGCTCGCCTTCCAGGTGGGCGAGCAGCCGCGTCGGCTCGACCGGCCGTGGGGCCACCCCGTCGTGCTGGACTTCCAGCGGCGGCGCCCCGAGCGGATCGCCGAGCTGCTCCGGAACGCCGGGTTCACGTTCACCTCCAGCACCGTGCGCGAGCCGGACCAGCGGCCGGAGCAGCAGGGCGGGAAGGCCGAGGGGGGCCCGGAGCCGATCCCGCAGGCCTTTCTGTTCGCCCGGAAGCCTGTCTGAAAGACACCTGCGAGACGCTCGAGAACTGCTTGAGAACCACTCGAGAGACGCTTGAGAAACGCTTGAATCCGGGAGTACCGGTGGCCTGACCTGCTCGGGGAACCGGTGGGGAAGGCATGGGGATCGGCTCCCAAGAGCATCGGTGGCGTCGTCGGGGAGCAGCCCCGGCGGCCGGATGACGATCCGCACCTGTGATCCGTCACCTCCGATCCGTCACTTCGGATCCGTCTTCAGCGATCCGTCGCTGCCATCCGTCTCTTCCTGGGGGTTCCTCATGCGCTCCATGCACTCCATCGCCTTGCGTACGAAGACGGTTCTGGTCACGCTCACCGGCGCGGGCGTCATCGCGCTCGGCACCGCGGCGGTCGTTCCGGCGGCCGGGGTGCAGGACGAGCTCGCGCGCGTCGCCGCCGGCCTGACCGGGCACCAGGCGCACCCCGGCCCCGCGCTGGCGGACGACCGCGGCCCGTTCAGCGTCACATCCTGATCACACGGCCTCCCGCGGCCGGCCGGCGCAGCGCTGACGGCACCGGCCGGGCTCCCACCCCGCCGGTGCCGTTTCCACGAGGGCCGCCACGTGCCCTGGAGGTCGGGAATGTGCGGGCAGGCCTACAGGCGCCGGCCCGCCTCCGTCACGCCCATCGCGTCGTACAGGGACTCCGCGGCGCGCCGGTGGCGGGACGCCGTCGTACGGTCGCCCAGTGCCTGTGCCGCCTCCGCCATGCCGTGCAGGGCGCGGGCGATCTCGATGCGGTAGCCGAGGCGGGTGGCCAGCTCGTGGGCCCGGCGGTGCAGTTCCATGGCGCGGTCGGCCGCTCCCGCGCGCAGGTGGACCGAGCCGACCACGTTCACCACGGACGACTGGCGCAGCACCGTGCCCCCGGTCGCGACCAGGTCCAGGGCGCGCTCGGCGTGTTCCGCGGCCAGGGACACCTCGCCGAGGCGCTGGCAGACGCGGGCCCAGTGGGCCAGCACGAAGGCGACGTTCCCGGGCTGCCGGGACTCGTCGCACAGTTCGAGCGCCTGGGACAGGCACGCCCGCGCCCGCTCGTCCTCGCCGAGGCCGAGGTGGGCCAGCGCCAGCCAGGACAGCGAGGAGATCTCGTGGTTGTGCTCGCCGAGGCGCCGGTTCAGCTCGGTGGCCCGGGCCGCGAGCACGGCACCTTCGGCGTAGTGGCCCGACCAGGTCTGTACGGTGCTGAGGTTGACCAGCGCCTCCGCCTCCGCCCGGTCCATGCCCAGCTCCCGGTGCAGGGCGATGCCCTGGGCGAGGTAGGCGCGGGCCTCGTCGAAGTCCCCCAGCGCCCCGTGCAGCAGACCGAGCACCTCGATGCTGAAGGCCCGGGTGCGGGGATCGTTGCCGCCGATCAGTTCCAGGGCCTCCCGAGCGACGGTGATGCCGTCGTGGAAGTCGCCCAGCCACCACTGGCCCACAGCCAGGTTGCACAGGCTCAGGCTCAGCAGCACCGGGTCGTCGAGCTGTCGGCAGGCGGTCACCGCGACTCTGTTGACGACCCGGAACTCCTCGTAGTGCCCGCGCAGGTGAAGGTAGAAGAGCACGTTGCGGGCGAGGAACGCGGCGGTTCGGTGCATACCGTGGGTGCCCGCCTGGGCGACGACCGCGAGCAGCGCCTCGTGCTCCCGGTCGAACCAGCGCAGCGCCCGCTCGTCGTCGTCCAGGCGCGGCAGTTCGGCCGCACCCGGTTCGGGTTGGTCGCCGTAGCGGTGGCGACCGGGGAAGAGGACCTCGCAGGCCTGGTCGGTGGCCAGCGTGTAGTACGAGACCAGCCGCTCGACCGCGCCCTGCGCGTCGTCCTCGGCCTCCCGCACGCTCATCGCGTACGTCCGTACCAGGTCGTGGAAGCCGTACAGCCCCGCCTCGTGCTGTTCCAGCAGGTGCGCATCGAGCAGGTCCTCCAGGACGTCCTCGGCGTCACGGGCGTCGGTGCCGAGCAGCGCGGCGGCCGAGTGGACGTCGATGGCGCTGCCGGGGTGCAGGCCGAGCAGCCGGAACGCGGCGCGCTGCTCCTCCTCCATCGCCTGGTACGACAGCCGGAGCGTGGCCTCGACGCTGCGTTCCCCCGCGCTCAGTTCACGCAGCCGCCGGGTCTCGTCGGCGAGCCGGTCGACCAGGTACTGCACGGTCCAGCGGGGCCGGTTGCGCAGCCGGGCGGTGGTGACGCGCAGCGCGAGCGGCAGGCCGCCGCACAGGCCGACCAGCCGGGCTACGGCCCTGGGCTCGGCGGCGGTGCGGTCGGCGCCGAGCATGCGGGTGAGCAGTGTGGCGCTGTCGTCGGCGGAGAGCAGCCCGAGGGAGAGCCACTCGGCGCCGTCGAGGTCGAGCATGCGGACCCGGCCGGTGAGGACGGCCAGGCAGTTCTCGGAGGCGGGCAGCAGGGGCCGTACCTGGGCCGCTCCCGCGGCGTTGTCGAGGACGAGCAGGAGTTTCCGCTGCGCGGAAACGGTTCGCCACAGGGTGGTGCGCCGCTCGAGATCGTCCGGAATGCGTTCGTCGGGGACGCCCAGGGTGCGCAGCAGGGAGTGCAGCACGGCTCCCGGTTCCTGGGCCTTCTCACCGGGGCTGAAGCCGCGCAGGTCGACGAAGAGCTGCCCGTCGGGGTAGTCGGCTGCGAGCAGGTGGGCTGCGTGGACGGCGAGGGCGGTCTTGCCGCTGCCGCCCATGCCGTCCACCCCGATGATCCGGGTGCCCCGGCCCGCCGGGGCCCGGCCCACCTCCAGCAGTCGCCCCAGTTCCTCGTCCCGGCCGGTGAAGTCCGGCAGGTCGTAGGGCAGGGTGCAGGGGGTGGGCTCGGAGTCGGAGGTCCGGTCGAGCGGGGCGGGCAGCAGCAGGGCGGCGCGGTCGGCCATGGACTGCGGCACCCGAGGGGCGACCTCGGGGCTGTCGCGCAGGATGGCCTCGTACAGCCCGGTGAGTTCGACGCCCGGGTCGACGCCCAGCTCCTCCACGAGCAGCGCGCGCACCCTGCCGAACTCCTCCAGCGCCTCCGCCTGCCGGCCGGCCCGGTACAGGGCCAGCATCAGCCGCCCGCGCAGGGTCTCCCGCAGCGGGTGGGCGGTGACCAGCTCCCGCAGCGGGCCGACGAGTTCGGCGGAATGGCCGCGTTCGAGCTGGAGCTCGTAGTACTGCTCGGCGATCGCCATGTGGCGCTCCTCCAGCGCCAGGGAGGCGGCGGAGATCACCCTGCCGCCCGCGCCCGCCATGACCGGCCCGCGCCACAGGTCCAGGCAGGCCCGCAGATGGCCGACCGCCTCCTCGGGCCGGCCGTCCGCCATCGCCTGCCGGGCCTGCCGGGACCACTGGCCGAACTCGTGCAGATCCAGCTGGTGTTCACCGAGGACGGCACGGTATCCGGCGCCGTCCGTGACGATCAGCGAGGAGCCGCCCGCGATGCGGGTGCGCAGGGCCGCGACGGCCTTGCGGACCTGGTGGAAGGCGGTCTGCGGCGGCTCGTCGTCCCAGGCGGCGGCCACCAGCCGGGTCAGCGGAACCATCCGCCCCGGCTCCAGCAACAGGGTGACGAGCACCCGCTCCTGCGTCGGGCTGCCGAGCCGTACCCGGTGCTCGCCGTGCCATCCTTCCAGCGGGCCGAGAATGTTGAACCGCACGACAGGATGGCCCAATGCCGCCGATTCCACGTACCGTTCCCCCCGCTACGTTTCGTCGCCCAGCCCGAGCTGTTCGAGCCAAGCCCAAGGTTGTACCCGAACGGGCAGTGCGTGAAGGCGTCTTCACGGTACCGCCCGAACGCCCCAGGGTACGAGCGGGATGGGCACCGTTTTCAAGCCAGTTGGAGGAGAGCGGAGCGCGTGTCCGGGGCAAGTGCCGGATCGTGGCGGAGTATGGCGCTCTCCACCTGCCGCAGGGCCGGGGACGGCTCGATGCCGAGTTCCGCGTCGAGCCGTCCCCGCATGCGCCGGAAGACGTCGAGGGCGTCGGCCTGCCGGCCCGACCCGTACAGCGCGATCATGAGCTGCTCGCAGAAGCGTTCGCGCAGCGGATGGTTGGTGTGTGCCTCGGCCAGCTCGGCGAGCACGGCCGCGTGGTGGCCGAGCCGCAGCTCGGCGTCGAACCGCAGCTCCATGGCCCGCATCCGGTACTCCTCGTAGCGCGCCCCGGCCAGCTGGCACAGGGTGCCGCCGGGGAAACCGCCGAAGACGGGACCGCGCCACAGCCCGAGGGCCTCGCCGAGCAGGCGGGCGATGAGCGCCGCGTCGTCGGGCGAGGCGGTCTCCGCCTGCCGTACCGCCCCCACGAACTCCGCCGCATCCAGCTCACCGTCGCTGACGACGAGCCGGTACCCGGAGGGATGGATGGTCACCCGGGAGGCCGGCCGGTCCGGCTCCAGCGCGCGTAGCTTGCGGCGCAGCCTGCTGACGTGCGCCTGCAGCGCGTTGGCCTGGTTGTCGGGTAAGGCCTCGCCCCACATCTCCTCGGCCAGACTCTCCCCGGACACCGGCCGACCCTCGCTGACCAGCAGCGTTTGCACCAGGACGCGCTGCAGATCGCCGGAGATCTCCGCGGGCCCGGACACGGTACGGATCTGCAGTGCCCCGAGGATCGAGAACTTCAGCATCTGACTCGGCCTCCTGTCGACGTCGCTGGCGTCGTCGTCCTGATTCCGGCGACGTATCAACAGTGCGGGCGGGCTCTACCGGTTCGTTCCCGATCCGTTCCCGGTGACCAGCGCCGTCAGGGAGCTCACCCGCTGGGCCGCCACCTCGGGCGAGTCGGCGTGTACGACGAGATGCCCGGGGCCCAGGGAGTCCGGCGGCACGACATGGTGCACGTGCGGCAGGACGCCGACCTCGGCGGGCTCCAGCCGCCATGGCGGGTTCAGCACGGCGGCCGCCGCGTACCGGCCCGGCCGGACCGCGTCCACCAGCCGCCCGGCCAGCACCTCCATGGCCCCCGCCGCCAGATCGAAACCACCCGCCACCTTGAACAGCTCCGGCACCGGATCTCCGGCCAGCCCGGCCCGGCACCCGGTGATCACCGGCCCGCGTGGGGTCAGTACGACGCTCGTGTGCGCGGGCCCGTACTGGTACCCGGTCAGGTCCAGCAGCGCGGTCACCACGGCGCGCACCTCGGCCGCCGTGTCCTCCGTCAGCGGGGCGGGGTGCAGCAGCCCGTACGGCATCCGGGCCGTGATCCCCACGGCCTGGTGCATACCGTGCACGCTCAGCGTCTCCACGCTCAGCCGCGTGGTGCCCGCGGCGGGCTCGGCGTCGTCCGGCGAGAGCCGGTTGTCGCGCACCAGCCGCTGGACGGCCGCCGGGTCCGCGAGCAGCCGCAGCGAACGGGCCGAGTTGACGAACAACCCGGCCGTGGCGGCGTCCTTGAGCACCGGCCGCAGCGCCCGCTCGTCGAGCGGGTCGGCCTGGGCGGAGCGCACTTGGACGCCGGCCCGCGCGGCCTCGTCGAGGAGACGCTGGTCCGGGTTCAGCAGGAAGATCCGGCGGACGTCGTTGTCTTCTTTCATGCCTCTGCTCGGGGGGTGGAGTCGGCGAGGGTGGAAGGGCAGGTTACGAGTGGGTGTTACCGATCCGGTCCCAGCCGGGTCCCGACTTCCCCTCCGCCGTGAGGAAAGCCGTCCATGTGGCGGGGGCGACGGTGAGGTGGGGGGCGGTGGGGGGTTGTTTCGAGTCGCGGATGTGGATGGCGGCGGGGTGTGTGGCTACTTCGAGGCAGTCGCCGCCCTCACCGCTGCTGTACGTCGACTTGCGCCAGTTGTAAGCGAGTTCGACGCAATCGCCGCCCTCACCGTCGCTGTAGCTGGACTTGAACCAGGCTAGGTTCTCGGTGTTCATAGATCCTCCAGCTTCTTTGCGATCAGAGACCGGGACTCCATGGGGCTGAGTGCCATTGCGCGCATGATCCCATAGCGGTCGGCGATCTTCCGGACCTCCTCTCGGTCGGTGATGAGCTGCGGGAACCCTTGCGCCTCGACGTACGCCACCTGGCTGTGCCCCTTGGGTACCAGAAGGTTGAACGCACTTCCGAGGTTGGGGTGTTCCTCAGTTTGCGTCGGCATCACCTGGATCTCTACGTTCTGCATACTGCTGAGGCTGAGCAGGTGACGGAGCTGCTCCGCGTGGACGCGCCGCCCTCCGATCGGCCGGTCGAGCACAACCTCTTCGAGGATGTAGCTCACGATGGGCCGGGGCCACCGCTGGAAGACCTGTTGGCGCGAGAGACGGTCAGCCACCCGCTTCTCGATGGTCTCCTCGTCGAGAAACGGTCGCCGCTTGGCGAACACGGCCCGTGCGTGCTCCTTGGTCTGAAGCAGGCCCTGCACGGCGTGGTTGTTGTAATGGTGCAGCTCGACCGCTTCCGCCTCCATCGCCGCGTAACTCCGATACCACTCCGGATGCCGCGTCCGCGCCCTGCTCATCGCCTCCTCGACCTGTGGGATGACCTCGATGAACAGCCCCTCGGCGTTGAGGAGTTCGTCCGCCTGTTTCAGGAACTCGGGCCTCGGCGTCCGTACCCCTCGTTCCATGGCCGAGATCTGGTCGGGGCCGTACCCCACCAGGCCGCCGAACTCCCGCTGACTGAGCCCCGCCCGCTCCCTCAGCAACTTCAGCTGCTTGCCCAGTACGACGAAGACTGCCGCCGACCCGTTGGCCTCCGCGGGCGTCTCCGGCCTCCGCTCCTCCACCGTCACCTCCGACACTCGTACTGCACGCGAACGTACCCGTACGACTACGCACAGTCGCCGGTTCTCCCCTGGTCAGCGTAGGGAGAACCGACCACTCTCGGTGACGTGAATCTGGAAATCTCCACCCCCACAACCGAGGCCACCGAACTCGTCCAACGCCTCAGCGCCACCCCACTCGGCGCCCGGCTGGCCCGGCGGCTCGCCTCCACCCAGCTCGTCACCTGGGGATACCCGTACGACAGCGACCAGAACTGCACCGCTCAACTCCTCGTCGCCGAACTGGCCGCCAACGCCGTCACCCACGGTCGTGTACCCGGCCGGGACTTCGAGCTGCGGCTGCGGCTGCTCCCCGGGAGGGACACCTTGCGTGTCGAGGTCAGTGACGCCCGGGGCGACAGGGAACTGCGGTTCCTGGACGGCGGCGAGGAGGACGAGCACGGACGCGGACTCGTGGTCGTGTTCGTGCTGTCGAGCCGGTGGGGCGTGACGCAGCGCGCCGTGGGCAAGACGGTGTGGGCCGAACTCCCGCTCAGCCCGCGGCAGCGACCCCGCCCCGGAACTCCGCCACCGTGTGGGCGAAGGCCCGGGCCGGAGGGCTGAGGGAGTCCCAGCGGCGGACGGCCCAGCCGACGGGCAGGGGGCGCAGTCCGGTCAGCGGGACGAGCCGCAGCTCGCCCACTCCCGGCACCGGGAGGCCCGGTACGGCGGGGACGACCGCCCGGCCCACCCCCAGCTCGGCCAGCAGCAGCGCCGTGTCCCAGTCGGCGACGCTCGTGTCGTAGGTGAAGCGGACGCCCAGTTCGGCGCAGGCCGCGTCGAGGTGGGAGGCGGAGGTGGAGTTCGGGGGGAGCCGGATGAGCCGGACGTCGCACAGTTCGGCGGGGTCGAGATCCTGCCGTTCGGCGAGGGGGTCGTCGGCGCGGAGGGCGAGCAGCCAGGGCAGTTCCGCGACCGTGCGCTGCTCGATGCCGCGCACCCGGGGGCCGACGGTGATCCATGCCAGGTCGAGGGTGCCGTCGGCCAGGGCGTCGAAGGTGCCGCGCCCCGAACTGACCGTGCGGAACTCCAGGTTGACCCTGGGGTGACGGCGGCGGAAGGCGACCACCGCGTCGGACATGAAGTGCCGGACGGTGGTGGCGCCGGTGGCGACGCGGACGTGTCCGCTGTGGCCGTCGACGAGATCGCGCAGCTGCCGTACGGCGAGGTCGAGGCCGGATATGCCCTCGGCCGCCGCCGCTTCCAGGATCCGGCCGGCCTGCGTGGGGACCACGCCCCGCGGCTGGCGTTCCAGCAGCGCGACCCCGGTCTCCTTCTCCAGCCGCTTCACGTGCTGGCTGACGGCGGACTGGGTGCAGCCGAGGTCCCGGGCGACGGAACTGAGGCTGCCGGCGCGGCACACGGCCACGAACACGCGGAGGTCGTCGAGTGTCACAACTCCCAAGTTAACACTTGGGGTTGGTGAGGAAACCCAAGGATTGACTGGAATCAGGGGCCGTACGAGGATCAGAACCGGGACACGGCCGGACCCGGGCGGCAACCCGCTTCGCGCGCGAGGAGCGGGTGCCGACCCTCACGGAGACTCGCGGCGACTCAGGAGACCTCCTCAGGGGCCGGTGGCGGGGCCGTACAGGCCCTCCACCTCGCTCGCGAAGTCGGCCATGATCTGCTCGCGGCGCAGTTTCATCGACGGGGTCAGATGGCCGGCCTCCTCGGTGAAGTCCACGGGCAGCACGGCGAAGCGGCGGATGGACTCGGGGCGGGAGACCAGCTTGTTGGCCTCGTCCATCGCGCGCTGCAGGACCGCCTCCAACTCCGGGTCGCCGACCAGTAGTTCCGGCGGCACCGGGTGCTTGCCGATCATCTGCCGCCAGTGGGTGATGCCGTCGATGTCGAGGGTGATCAGCGCGGCCACGTACGGGCGGGCGTCACCGACCAGCATCACCTGGGAGATCAACGGGTGCTGGCGCAGCCAGTTCTCCAGCGGGGCGGGGGCGATGGACTTGCCGCCCGCCGTGATCAGCAGCTCCTTCTTGCGGCCGGTGATGGTGAGATAACCCTCGTCGTCGAGCTCGCCGAGGTCGCCGGTGGCGAGCCAGCCGTCCCTCGTCGCGGGGACGACTCCGCCGGCCTGCGGGTCCCAGTAGCCGCGCAGGACGTGGTCGCCGGCGACGAGGATCTCGCCGTCGGCGGCGATGCGGACGCGGGTGCCGGGCATCGGCCAGCCGACCGTGCCCAGGCGGGGCTTGAGGGGTGGGGTGACGGTGGTGGCGCCGGTGGTCTCGGTCAGGCCGTAGCCCTCGAAGATCTCGATGCCGGCTCCGGCGTAGAAGGCGGCCAGGCGCCGGCCGAGCGGGGAGCCGCCGCAGATGGCGTACCGGACGCGCCCGCCCATGGCGGCCCGGAGCTTGCGGTAGACCAGCGGGTCGTGGAAGGCGCGGGCGGTCTTCAGGGCGCGGCTCGGGCCGCCGCCGGTGCCGGTCTGCCGGGCCTCCAGTGCCTCGCCGTAGCGGACGGCGACCGCCGCGGCCCGGTCGAAGGCCGGGCTCCGGCCGCCCGATTCGGCCTTCGCGCGGGCCGAGTTGTAGACCTTCTCCAGCATGTAGGGAATGGTCAGCAGGCAGGTCGGCTTGAAGGCGGCGAGGTCCGGGAGCAGGTCCTCGGCGGCCAGGCTCGGCGCGTGGCCGAGGCGGACGCGGGCCCGGACGCAGGCGATGGCCACCATGCGCCCGAAGACATGGGACATCGGCAGGAAGAGGAGGACCGACGGCTCCTCGTCCTGGGCCTTGAAGACCGGGTGGAGCAGCTCGATGGCGTTGTCGACCTCGGCGAAGAAGTTGCCGTGCGAGAGGGCGCAGCCCTTGGGGCGGCCGGTGGTGCCCGAGGTGTAGATGAGTGTGGCGAGGGTGTCGGGACCCAGCATGCCGCGCCGTACGGCGACCTCCCCGTCCGGAACCTGCACACCGGCCTCGGCGAGCCGCGTCACGTGCTCCTTCTCCATCACCCACAGGTGGCGCAGATCGGGCAGGTGCTGGAGTTCGGGGCCGATGGCGGAGGCCTGGGCGGCGGTCTCGGTGATCAGGGCGACCGCGCCGGAGTCGTGCAGGATCCACCGGGTCTGGAAGACGGAGGAGGTCGGGTAGACCGGCACGGTGACCAGGCCCGCGGCCCAGGCGGCGAAGTCGAGGAGCGTCCACTCGTACGTCGTACGGGCCATGACGGCGATCCGGTCGCCCGGCACCAGGCCCTCCGCGATCAGCCCCTTGGCCACGGCCAGGACCTGTTCGGCGAAGTGCGCGGCCGTCATGTCCGCCCAGCGGCCGTCCGGCAGTTTGCGGCTGAGCACCGTCCGGGCGGGCGCGGTCTCGGCGTTGTCGAACGGCAGGTCCGCGAGGGAGCCGTGTTTCACCGGGGGCGCGAACGGCGGTACGGAAACCTCCCGAACGGCGCCGTCCAGGCGCTGGACCCAGGGCTCCACGAGGACCGGGCGGCCGTCGTAGTCGATCGCGGAGACGGGGGTGCCGGAGGAGACGGGGGTGCTCGGGAAGGGGGTGGACACGGGCGGCTCCTCTGGCGTGCGTGTACCTGCGGCGCCTTGGCGGAAAGGGGTTACCGCAGGTTAGGGAGGCGATCGTACGGGTCGGCCGTGAGGGGATTGTGCGGGTTCGGGGATGGTCCGGAGCCAGGGGTGTGCAGCCTCGGGGGTTATGTGACAGCGGCTCACATTTGAGCTGCACCTCCCCTGTGACGTAGCATTACCGGCGGTAACTTACTCCAGAGTAAGCGGTGGGGGCAGGACATGACGGACCACGGTCTCGGCTTGCTACTGGTACGTGGCGCGCTGCGCGCCCCGTTCAAACGGCCCTCCCCCGAGCGCGACTTCCCACGCTCCCCGCTGGTGCGGCCCGTCCCCCGGATCGACCTGGCACGGCTGGCCGCATACGAGCGCGTCTGCGGCTTCCCCACCGGCGACAGCGCCCTGCCCGTCACCTATCCGCACGTCCTCGGCTTCCCCCTGGCCCTGCGACTGATGAGCGACCGGGCCTTCCCCCTGCCGCTGCCGGGGCTGGTCCACACCTCGATCGAGATCGTCCGGCACGCGCCCCTCCTGGCGAGCGGGAGCTATGAACTCGCCGTGCACGTCGAGGGGTTGGCTTCCCACCGGCGCGGCACCGAGGCCACGGTGGCCACCGTGATGCGGGCCGAGGGTGGTGTCGTATGGGAGTCGCGGAGCACGTACCTCGCGCGGCACGCGCGGCACCCTGCCGAGGGGCCCGCCGAACCCCGCGAAGCGCGGCCCGCCCCGCTGCCCGTCGTCGCCGAGTGGCGGCTCGCCGGGGACATCGGGCGGCGGTACGGCGCCGTCTCCGGCGACCGCAACCCCATCCATCTGCACCCGTTCACCGCCCGCCTCTTCGGCTTCCCCCGGGCCATCGCGCACGGCATGTGGACGGTGGCCCGCTGTCTGGCGGCGGGGGGCTCCGGCGGGACGCGGGTGAGCGTTCGGTTCCTGGCGCCGGTGTTGCTGCCGGGGGTGGTGGCCTATGGGGCGGACGGGTCCGGTCGGTTCGAGCTGCGGGGCGACGGGGGGCGACTGCACCTGGTCGGGGAAGTGAGCTAGGCGCCGCAGGCTGCATCGCCGTTGCCGGGTGCGGGCCGTGATGGGTTACTCGCGCCCACGCGGCGGAGCCGCATATCGATACAGCCCCGCGCCCCTCAGGTTTCTTCAGCCGGCGGTGCCCATGAGGTGCCCCGCATCAGATTGCCCAGGCCCGACCAGGCGAAGTTCATCAAGGTCGTCGCCGCCTGGCGGGCCGTGACGCCAGGTGTGGTGTTGGCCCACGCGGCCAGTGACTCCGCCGCGCCCACCAGTGCCTCCGCCAGGCCCGCGACCTCGCGCTCCGGCAGGTCGGGGTCCCTGTGGGCCTCCCTCGCCGCGATCGCGACCAGGCGGGTCACGAAGGCGACCATCTCCTTGCGCATCGCGGCGACCTCGGTCGCGAAGGGTTCGCCGTGGGTGCGGGCCTGGAGGTGGAGCACGGACCAGGCGTCGGGGTGCTCGGCGGTGTGGGCGAAGAACGCCCGCAGGCCGTCCCAGAGCCGGCGGTCGGCGGGCAGATCCGTGCGCACGCCGAGGCGGACGGCCTCGGTGAGCGCGGTGGCCTCGCGGCGGATGCAGGCCGTGAAGAGGTCTTCCTTGGAGTTCAGGTACAGGTAGACCAACGGCTTGGAGACACCGGCGAGTTCGGCTATCTCGTCCATGGAGGCGGCCATGTAGCCGCGTTGCCCGAAAACGCGTACGGCGGCGTCGAGCATCTGCTGCTCCCGCACCGCACGCGGCATGCGCTTGGTCTTCGCCCCACCCATGAGGGCAAGACTAATTGGACGCGGCCGCCTCGCCCTGCGCCCTCGCGGTGTCGTCCGCGCCGTCCTCCTGGCTGCGGTTGGCCTCCAGGTTGGCCTTCATCCGGTCGACCTTGGTCACGATCTGCACCGAGGCCCGGTCCCGCTCCTTGCGCAGCACCACCCAGCTGATGGGCGCCGACAGGATCAGCGCGAGCAGCAGCACCCACAGGCCGTTGGAGGCGCCGAAGCCGCGCGGGAAGATGCCGGAGTAGACGGCTCCCCAGACGACCACGAGGCAGCCGGCGAAGATGCCGAGGCGCATCAGCGTGTAGCGGAGCATCTCAATCCACTCGTCCGATTCCAAAAGGGGTCATCGTCCAGTGAAGCACGGACGAGCAGGGATCTTGCAGCGGGGTCGGCGGGATCAGGGGGCGGTGGGATCAGTGGAGGGGGAGCAGCATGATGATGTCGTCGCGGTCGTCGCCGGGCGCCACCCGGATGGCGCCCGGCACCCGGCCGACCTCCTTGTAGCCGCAGGAGCCGTAGAACCGCTCCAGGCCGAGGCCGCCCCGGCAGGTCAGCCGGATCGCCTCGACCCCCTGGAAGGTGCGGGCCGCGTCCGCGGCGGCCGCCAGCAGGTCACGGCCGTACCCCTGGCCCTGGTGCCCGGGGTGGACCATCACCGTGTACAGCCACACCCAGTGCGTCTGGAGCCGGTGCGTGTTGAAGGCGAAGAAGGCGGTCGCGGCCGGGGCGCCCGTCTCGTCGCAGCCGACGAGCAGCCGGTGGCGCCCCTCGGCCATGCCCACGAAGTGCTTCACGAGTTCCGGCCGGACGTCCTCCCGGCTCACCGGCGGCACGAAGCCCACGGCGCCGCCCGCGTTGGAGACCTCCGTCCACAGGTCGAGGATGCCGTCGCGCAGGGCCGGGGTGATGGCGGGGTCCAACGTGAAAGTAAGTGGCATGCGAGCAGTTTAGCTATTACCCGAGGGCGTGCGCAGCCACTTTGAGATCAGCGACGAGCCCTTGGTACGCGGCCTTCCTGTCCTCCTCGTCCTGCGCCCGCAGCACCGAGGACGGGTGCACGGTCGGCACCAGCCGCTCGGGGCGTCCGTGGATCTCCCGCTCCAGGACGGTCCCGCGCACCTCCCCCACCCGGAACGACGACCCCAGCAGCGCCTTCCCGGCCGTCGCGCCCAGCACCACGATCAGCTCCGGCTCGACCAGCGCCAGCTCCGCCGCGAGCCAGGGTCCGCAGGCGGCCATCTCCCTGAGGCTCGGCGCCTTGTGGATCCGGCGCTTACGGGGCTCGGCCCGGGTGAACTTGAAGTGTTTGACCGCGTTGGTGACGTACGCGTCCGCCGGGTCCAGGCCGGCTTCCGCCAGGGCGCGGTCGAGGAGCTTGCCGGCGGGGCCCACGAACGGCTTGCCCTGCCGGTCCTCCTGGTCGCCGGGCTGCTCGCCGACGAGCATCACGCGCGCGTGCGGGTTTCCGGCGCCGAACACCGTCTGCGTGGCGTTCTCGTGCAGCGGACAACCACGGCAGCCGGCGGCGGCTTCGCGCAGGCCGGTGAGACTGGCACCCTCCGGCACGAAGGGCTCCGCCGTGTAGGCGTCCTCGGGGGCGTTTGTGACGGCCATGTCCGCCGGGTACCCGGTGTAGGGCGCGGCGAACGAAGGGGGTGGTTTCGGCCGTCGCCCGGCTGCGGCTGCGCCGTGGCTTGTCGCGCCCACGCGGCGGAGCCGCACATTGACACAGCCCCGCGCCCCTTACGTCGGGACACTCGCGTCGGCCCCAACGGTCACCCATCTCGCCAACCGAGTCGGGCGGGTGGGTGGGCAAGGAATCTCAGACCCGCATCGGCTGCGGCGACTCCCTGCGCTCCGGGTCGGGGCCGTCGTACTCGCGGATGATCTCGTACCGGGTGTTGCGCTCCACCGGGCGGAAGCCGGCGTCGCGGATCAGGTCCAGCAGGTCCTCGCGGGTCAGCTTGTTCGGGGTGCCGTAGTTGTCCGCGTCATGAGTGATCTTGTACTCCACGACCGAGCCGTCCATGTCGTCCGCGCCGTGCTGGAGGGCCAGCTGGGCGGTCTGCACGCCGTGCATCACCCAGAAGACCTTCACGTGCGGGACGTTGTCGAAGAGGAGACGGGAGACCGCGAAGGTCTTCAGGGCCTCGGCGCCGGTCGCCATCTGGGTGCGGGCCTGGAGGGTGTTGCGTACCTTGCCGTCCTTCATGTCCACGAAGTCGTGCTGGTAGCGCAGGGGGATGAAGACCTGGAAGCCGTTCGTCTCGTCCTGGAGTTCCCGCAGGCGCAGAACGTGGTCCACGCGGTGGCGGGGCTCCTCGATGTGGCCGTAGAGCATGGTGCACGGGGTCTTCAGACCCTTCTCGTGCGCCAGGCGGTGGATGCGGGACCAGTCCTCCCAGTGGGTCTTGTGGTCCACGATGTGCTGCCGGACCTCCCAGTCGAAGATCTCGGCGCCACCGCCGGTCAGCGACTCCAGCCCCGCGTCGATCAGCTCGTCGAGGATCTCGGAGGCCGACAGACCCGAGATCGTCTCGAAGTGGTGGATCTCAGTCGCCGTGAAGGCCTTCAACGACACGTTCGGCAGCGCGGCCTTCAGTTCCCTGAGCGAGCGCGGGTAGTAGCGCCACGGCAGGTTCGGGTGCAGGCCGTTGACGATGTGCAGTTCGGTGAGGTTCTCCGACTCCATCGCCTTGGCGAGCTTGACGGCCTCCTCGATGCGCATCGTGTACGCGTCCTTCTCCCCCGGCTTGCGCTGGAAGGAGCAGTAGGCGCAGGAGGCCGTGCACACGTTGGTCATGTTCAGGTGCCGGTTGACGTTGAAGTGGACCACGTCACCGTTCTTGCGGGTGCGCACCTCGTGCGCGAGGCCGCCGAGCCACGCCAGGTCGTCCGACTCGTACAGCGCGATGCCGTCCTCGCGGGTCAGCCGCTCACCGGAGCGGACCTTCTCCTCCAGCTCGCGCTTGAGCCCGACGTCCATGCCAACACCTTTCTACGACAGCACGGCCAACCGTATCCCTAGACCTCTTCGGGCAGCTCCCCGACCCGGTTCTCCCACTTCGTGGAGAGCACGATCGTGGTACGGGTGCGGGAGACGCCCTTGGTCCCGCTGAGCCGCCGGATGATCCGCTCCAGGCCGTCCACGTCCGTGGCCCGCACCTTGAGCATGTAGGAGTCGTCGCCGGCGATGAACCAGCAGTCCTCGATCTCCGGCAGGTCCCTGAGGCGCTGGGCCACGTCCTCGTGGTCGGCGGCGTCGGAGAGCGAGATGCCGATCAGGGCGGTGACGCCGAGGCCGAGGGAGGCCGCGTTCACCGTGGCCCGGTAGCCGGTGATGACACCGGCCGCCTCAAGACGGTTGATGCGGTCGGTGACGCTGGGGCCCGACAGGCCGACGAGGCGCCCCAGCTCCGCGTACGAGGCCCGGCCGTTCTCCCTCAGGGCCTGGATGAGCTGCCTGTCCACCGCGTCCATGCGATCGAAGCCTTCCGCTGAAGAGGTCTGAAGAGGTCTGAAGAGTTCCTGAAGTGATGAGCCGTACTGCTGCGGCGCACCGCAAGGTGCGCTACTGGTTCGTGCCGCCGCCCAGTTCGCCCTTCCAGCGCCGGTACAGGCCGTGCCCGACGCCCGCCGCGTCCAGCACCCGCCCGGCGACGAAGTCCACCAGGTCCTGGATGTGGGTG
Source organism: Streptomyces sp. NPDC001393 (assembly GCF_053597455.1). Classification (NCBI taxonomy): domain Bacteria; kingdom Bacillati; phylum Actinomycetota; class Actinomycetes; order Kitasatosporales; family Streptomycetaceae; genus Streptomyces; species Streptomyces sp. NPDC001393. The sequence continues at coordinate 63,605 of NZ_JBSFIH010000014.1, read as the reverse complement.
GCGCCCGCGTAGAAGGCGGGCGAGGCCGGTACGACGCTCGCACCGGCGTCGTCCAGCGCCACGAGATGCCTCAGGGTCTGGCCGCTGAGCGGGGTCTCGCGGACGGCCACGACCAGGGGGCGGCGCTCCTTGAGGGTGACGCTCGCCGCCCGCTGCAGCAGATCCTTGGACAGGCCCAGCGCGACGCCCGCGACGCAGGCCGTCGAGGCGGGCACGACGAGCATCCCCTTCACCGGGTACGACCCCGAGGACGGCCCGGCCGCGAGGTCGCCCGCACTCCAGTACCGCACCCCGCTGACGTCCACGTCGAACGTCCCGGGCTTGCCGTCGGCCCCCCGGGCCAGCCATTCCCGCAGGTCGTCCTGCCAGTGGGCGTCGCGGAACGAGATGCCCGTCTCGTCCAGCAGCGTCAGCCGCGAGGCCCGGCTGACCACCAGGTCGACCGCCTCCCCCGCGCCGAGCAGCGCCCGCAGCACGGCTGCCGCATACGGCGTCCCGGAGGCACCGGACACCCCCACGATCCAAGGCACGCGCTGCGTTTCTCCTGCGTTCACACCTTGAGCGTACCGGTGGGTCGGCCAGGGCTCAGGCCCGGTGGGGCGCCTTGGGGTCGACGGGGAGGGCGGCCGTGGGGATGGTCAGCTTGCCGAGGGAGGCGTCGACGGTCAGCTCGGGGCCGTACGCGATGGTGTCCTGGCCCAGGTAGCCGTCAGGGCCGGGGTTCCACATGGTCACGACGTGGCCCTTGAGCGGGTCGAAGATGAGGTAGTTGGCGATGCCCCGAGAGGCGTACCAACGGGGCTTGACCTCGTAGTCGCGGCGGATGCTGCCCTGCGAGACGACTTCGACGACCAGCTCGATGAGATCGGGAGAGTACGCGCCCTCGTTCTTCTCCACTTCCGAGGCCGGGATGACCGCCAGATCAGGGCAGAACTCGTTGTCCTCATCAAAGGGGAAGGCCACATCACTGGCGAAGCCCCACTCCACGTCCACCTGGGGCTCGAGCGCATTCCAGACCAGGCGGATCGTCTGCGCGTGGTGGGGCTTGACCGGACCCATCATGATGTTGCCCTCGACAATCTCCATCCGATAGCCGGGGAACATGTCCTCGAACCGGCTTAGCTGCGAGTGCAGGCGGTCAAGGTCCGAGACGGTCACGGTGGCCTCCCTGGGGTCCTGCCCTCGATGGTAGGCGGCACCGTACTCAGACGGTCATACCTCGAACCAGGAGATCCAGCAGCGCGCACACGAACAGGGCAATGCCGATGAAGCCGTTGACGCTGAAGAACGCCCGGTTGAGGCGGGACAGGTCGTGCGGGCGGACGATCGAGTGCTCGTAGAGGAACGCGCCCGCGACGATCAGCAGGCCGAGCCAGAAGAACGCACCCGCGCCGGTGACGACGCCGTACCAGACGAACAGGGCCGTCGTGATCGTGTGGCAGGCCCGCGCGCCCCAGATCGCGGCCGGAATGCCGAAGCGGGCCGGGACCGACATGACGCCGATCTCGCGGTCGGTCTCCACGTCCTGGCAGGCGTAGATCAGGTCGAAGCCGCCGATCCAGATGCCGACGGCGAGGCCGAGGATCACCGCCTCCCAGTTCCAGGTGCCGGAGATGGCGAGCCAGCCGCCGATCGGGCCCATGGACTGGGCGAGCCCCAGGATCGCCTGCGGGAAGTTCGTGAACCGCTTGCCGTAGGGGTAGACCACCATCGGGATCACCGCCACCGGCGCCAGGGCCAGGCACAGCGGGTTGAGCAGGGCCGCCGCGCCCAGGAAGACCACCAGGGCGATCAGGGCGCCGGTCCAGGCGTGCCGGACGGTCATCGCGCCGGTCACCAGCTCGCGGTGGGCCGTCCGCGGGTTCCGGGCGTCGATCTCGCGGTCGATGATCCGGTTGACCGCCATCGCGAAGGTGCGCAGGCCGACCATGCAGATGGTGACCAGCAGCAGCCGGCCCCAGTGGATGTTCTTGTCCCACTCGTACATCGCCGTGAGGGAGGCGATGTAGGCGAAGGGGAGCGCGAAGACCGAGTGCTCGATCATCACCAGGCGCAGGAACGCCTTGGTGCGTCCCGGCTGCGGAATCGCGGCGGAAGCGCTGCTCACAGGCCGTACTCCTTCCAGCGGCGGTCCACCAGGGCCGCCGTATCCGGGTCCGACAGGACCATGTCCGGCCAGCCCCCGTCGCGGGTGTAGCCCTCCTCCGGCCACTTCTTCGTGGCGTCGATCCCTGCCTTGCCGCCCCAGAACTGCTGGTAGGAGGCGTGGTCGAGGTGGTCGACGGGGCCTTCGACGACCGTGAGGTCACGGGCGTAGTCGGTGTTGCCGAGGGCCCGCCAGGCGACCTCGTGCAGATCGTGCACGTCACAGTCGGCGTCCACGACCACGATCAGCTTGGTCAGGGACATCATGTGCGCCCCCCAGATCGCGTGCATCACCTTCTGCGCGTGCTTGGGGTACTTCTTGTCGATCGAGACGATCGCGCAGTTGTGGAAGCCGCCCGCCTCGGGCAGGTGGTAGTCCACGATGTCCGGGACGATGATCTTCAGCAACGGGAGGAAGAAACGCTCCGTCGCGCGGCCAAGGGGCCCGTCCTCCGTCGGCGGCCGGCCGACCACGATCGACTGGAGCAGCGGGCGCTTCCGCATGGTCACGCAGTCGATCTTCAGCGCGGGGAACGGCTCCTGCGGGGTGTAGAAGCCGGTGTGGTCGCCGAAGGGGCCCTCGGGCAGCATCTCGCCCGGCTCCAGCCAGCCCTCCAGGACCACCTCGGCGTTCGCCGGTACCTGGAGCGGGACGGTCTTGCAGTCGACCATCTCGATCCGCCTGCCCGCGATGAACCCGGCGAACAGGTACTCGTCGATGTCGCCGGGGAGCGGGGCGGTGGAGGCGTAGGTGACGGCGGGCGGACAGCCGAAGGCGATCGCGACGGGCAGCCGCTCACCCCTCCTCGCCGCCACCTGGTAGTGGTTGCGGCTGTCCTTGTGGATCTGCCAGTGCATGCCGATGGTGCGCCGGTCGTGGCGCTGGAGGCGGTAGAGCCCGAGGTTGCGGATGCCCGTCTCCGGGTCCTTGGTGTGCGTCAGCCCCAGGTTGAAGAAGGAGCCGCCGTCCTTGGGCCAGGTGAACAGCGCCGGGAGCCGGTCCAGGTCCACCTCGTCGCCGCGCAGGACGACCTCCTGCACGGGGGCCTCCTTGATCTTCTTCGGCGGCACGTGCGTCATCGCGCCGAGCTTGCCGAAGGCCTCCCGTACGCCGACGAAGCCGTGCGGCAGCTCGGGCCGCAGCAGGCCGCCGATCTTCTCGGAGATCTCGCCGTACGACTTCAGGCCCAGCGCCTTCAGCAGGCGGCGGTCGGTGCCGAAGACGTTCATGGCCAGCGGCATCGCCGAGCCCTTCACGTTCTCGAAGAGCAGGGCGGGGCCGCCGGCCTTCTGCACCCGGTCGACGATCTCCCCGACTTCCAGATACGGGTCGACCTCGGCCTTGATGCGCTTGAGGTCGCCCTCGCGCTCCAGCGCCCGCAACAGGGAGCGAAGATCGTCGTAAGCCATGTGTCCCAGTATCTGCCACCCGTTACCCTGGCCCTCTCACCGGGGCCGTCTCACTTCGTCGGGGGATCGCACACCATGCTCAGGTATCTGCCGTTCCTGCTGGTCCTGGCCCTGTGGATCTATGCCTTCGTGGACTGTCTGAACACCCCGGAGGAAGAGGTGCGGCATCTGCCGAAGGTGGCGTGGGTGATCGTCATCCTGCTCTTCGGCGAGGTGCTGGTGGGTCCGATCGCCTGGCTGATCACCGGCAGGGCACGGCAGTCGGCCCCGGCGGGCGGCGCCGCGGCCGGGCAGTGGGTCGCCCCCGACGACAACCCCGAGTTCCTCAAGTCCCTGAACCGGGACGACCCCGAGCAGGGCTGATGGAGCTCCGCCTGCTCGTCACCTTCGAGAAGGTCGCCACGGTACTGAGCTTCACCCGGGCCGCGGCCGAGCTGTCGTACGCCCAGTCCAGCGTGACCGGTCAGATCCGCACCCTGGAGTCCTCCCTCGGCATCGAGCTGTTCGACCGGCTCGGCAGCCGGATCCGGCTCACTCAGGCCGGTGAGCGGCTGCTGCCGTACGCCCGGCAGATCATCGAGCTGACGGAGGAGGCCCGGGCGGCCGTGGTCGAGCCGGAGGAGCCCTCCGGCACCCTCACCGTCGGGACCATGGAGTCGCTCACCTCCTATCGGCTGCCGCCGCTGCTGGAGTACTTCCACCACCGTCACCCCAGGGTGCGGCTCGCGCTGCGCACCACCATCGGCGACGAGACCCGGCAGGCGCTGCGTCAGGGCACGTACGACGTCGGGTTCCTGATGGAGGAGGAGACCGAGCACCCGGGGCTGGAGAGCGCTGTGCTGGCGGTCGAGCCGCTCGCCCTGGTCGCGGCGCCCGGACACCCCCTCGCCGAAGCAGCCGTCGCCACCGCCGACCTCATGGCCCACCCCCTGCTGGCCACCGAGCCCGGCTGCGCCTACCGGGACCTGTTCGAGCGGGAGCTCAGGTCCTTCGGCGAGGTGGAGTTCATGGAGTTCGGCACGATCGAGGCCACCAAGCGCGCGGCGGCGGCCGGCCTCGGGATCGCGCTGCTGCCCGAGGTGACGGTCGCCGCCGAACTCGCGGAGGGGACTCTCGTACGGCTGGACTGGGAGCCGCCGTTCACGCTTCGCACGCAGTTGGCGTGGCGGGCCGGGAAGCGGCTTGCCCCGCATGCGCGGCTGTTCGTGGAGCAGGCGCGGAGACTCGTGGCCGAGCAAGCGTGACCTTCAGGCTCGCCGTCACGATCAGCGGGACGCCCAGTGCCTGGACGAGCCCGATGTGGTGGCCGTAGACCAGCCAGTCCATCAGCATCGCCACGGCCGGGTAGACGAAGGCCAGTACGGCGATCTTCGCGGTCGGCAGCTTGGCGTAGGCGGCGTACATGAGGACGTACATCACCCCGGTGTGGATCATGCCGAGCCCGACCAGCCAGCCCCACCGCCAGCCGGTGCCGCTCATCGCGCCGAAGTCCGCGAAGGGCAGCAGGAGCGGGATGCCGACGAGGACCTGGACGAGGGCGATCAGGTGCGGGCGGACACCGGTGATCCGCTTGGTGACCAGGGTGGACAGGCCGTAGAGCAGGGCGGCGAGGAGGGCCTGGCCGATGCCGGTCAGGTACGAGCCGCCGCTCGTGAAGTCGCCGGGTGTGACGCCCGAGACCAGGACCAGCCCGGCGAAGGCGACCGCGATCCAGCCGACCTTCGCGGCGGTGAGCCGTTCGCGGAACAGCAGGGCGCCGAGGAGGACCACGTAGAAGGGCTGGGTGTGGTAGACGACCGTGGCGACCGAGATGGACGTGTTCCGGTACGACGAGAACAGCAGCACCCAGTTGAGGACGATGAACAGCCCGCCCAGGACGGCGAGCCCGAAGGTCCGGCGGGTGAAGCCGTGCTCGCGCAGCCAGCCGCGGGCGAGGACATAGCCGCCGAGGGCGAGGGCGCCGAACAGGACGCGGAAGAAGACGACATCGAAGGGTGAGGCGCCCGACTCCACGACGAAGACGCCGAGGGTGCCGGAGAGCATCATGGCGGTGGTCAGCTGGGCGGTGCCCCTGGTCTCTGAGGTCATGCCGGTGACGCTACGAGCGGCCGCCGGTGCCGGTCCACGCGCTGGTGGGGCGTCCTGCCGATGGGGGCATCGGCGGTGCCGATACCCCCAGTTCACTGGAAGACGGCCACCGGGTACTGGAGCACCACCTCGCGGGTGTCGGGGCGCCAGGTCGTCACCTTGCCCTGGCAGTGGGCCTGGAACTGGCCCTCGGGCAGCTGCCGGCCCGGGGGGCGCAGCCCGGCGGGGCGCAGGACGACCCGCAGATGCGCGGACTCCTCGCCGGCTCCGTAGGGCGCCCGCATCACCAGGGTCTCGCCCTACGGGTCCTCGGCCTGGAACCGGCCGGTGACCATGACGAACTCGCCCTGGTCACCCGTGTCTCCTGCGTCCGCGGGGACAGGATCGTGCGCCGCCCGGACGATGCCAGGTGGAACGCCCAACCCACCCGGGACGAAGGAAATGTGAAGAACCGTCAGGATCTTGCCGTCAGGAACTTGCTGCCGCACTCCGGGGACCGTCGTCGGTGCGCAGGACGAGGCCGAGCAGGCCCGGGAAGCGGGCCTCGAACTCCGCCCGGCGCAGCCGGTTGACCCGTCGGGGGCCCTCGTCCCGCTGCTCCACCAGCCCGGCCGCGCGCAGCACCGCGAGGTGGTGGCTGAGGGCGGCCTTGCCGACCGGCACGTCGAAGCTGCCGCAGCTGCGGGTCCAGTCGGCGGAGCCGGCCAGCTCCCTGACCAGGGCGAGGCGCACGGGGTCGGCGAGGGCGGCGAGGGCCGCGAGGACGGGCACGTCGTCGGGGTGGGTGTGCTCCGGGGCGGCCCGGTGACTGCCGTTGGTCACGCCACGCTCCCCCTTTCGCTTCCGTTTCCGTTTCCGCTTGCCGAGTGTTCGATGAAAACCATACACTCGCGAGTGTTCGCTTTTGATTGAACAGTCGGTCGGACGGTCGAGTAGAGCCAGGGGTGTGGCATGCGCGCGGTGGAGTTCCAGGAGTACGGCGGTCCCGAGGTGCTGCGACTGGTGACGGCCGAGGTGCCGGAGCCCGGGCCCGGGCAGGTGAGCATCGACGTGGCCTACACCGGCGTGAACTTCGCCGACCTCAAGGCCCGCGCGGAGGGCTACCGGGTGCCCGCGCTGCCGTACGTCCCCGGCCTGGAGGTCTCCGGCCGGGTCCGCGCGCTCGGCGCCGGCGTCACGGACCTGGCCGTCGGCCAGGAGGTGGTCGCGCACACCGCAGGCGGCGGATACGCGGAGGTGGCGGTGGCCGAGGCGGCCACCGTCTTCCCGGTCCCGGCCGGCCTGGACCTGCGCACCGCCGCCACCCTCCCGACGGTCCTCACCACCGCGTACGCCCTCGTCCACACCGTCGGCCGGCTCCAGCCCGGCGAGTCGGTGCTCGTCCAGGGCGCGGCCGGCGGGGTCGGCACGGCGGTCGGGCAGCTCGCGCGGGCCGCGGGCGCCGGGGCGGTGTACGGCGTGGTGTCCTCGGCCGCGAAGGCCGCCCACGCCAAGGACCACGGCTACGACGAGGTGTTCGTCGGCACCTTCCAGGAACCGGTGCGCGTGGCGACCGGCGGGCGCGGCGTCGACCTGGCGCTCGACCCCGTCGGCGGCGACACCCTGCGCGCCGGGCTGGCCTCCCTGGCCCCCTTCGGACGCCTGGTCTCCTTCGGCAACGCGAGCGGCGCCGAGCCGTGGAGCGTGGGCCAGAGCGAGCTGTACCCGCTCGGCGTCTCGGTCTCCGGCTTCTCCGTCCTGAGCCTGGCCGGGACCGCGCCGGACGCCCTGCGCCGGCTGTCGGAGCGGGCGCTGGCGAAGGCGGCCGACGGCACGGTGAACCTGCCGGTGACGGCCGAGTTCCCGCTCGCTCAGGCGGCGGAGGCGCACCGGCTGATGGGCGGACGGGCGAGCACGGGGAAGCTGCTGCTGCGGGTGACCGACTGAGCGTCCATCAACTGTGGCCGTCCGAACGGAACTTCAGCGTCCCTGACGACTTGCCATCCCGCGCCGGGCGTGTGGTTAATGGTCGTCACTGAGATGTGAGGTATCGCTGACCTCTGGGGGACAGAAGCAGATGCAGAACGGCCAGTCACCACCCGAGCGCCCGGACCAGGGTCCGTCCACGGCACCGGTTCCGCCCACGGCCGCACCCGCCTCGCCGCCACCGGCGGCCACGCCCGCGGCACCGCCCGCCGCCGCACCGCACGCCGCTCCGCCCATGCCGGACGTCCCGGCGCCGCCGACGCATCCGACGCCGTCCAGAGTCGACCTCCGGGTCAGCAAACGGATCCTGTGGATCGGGGCGGCGGTGTACCCGCTGCACAACATCGCCCGCGTCTACACCTTCGTCATGCGCCCCAAGCGCAAGGAGGCGGTGCTGCGGTTCCTGCGGTACACCGCCGGGACGCTGATCGTCGGGTTCATCGTGATGCTGCCGGGGCTGCTGGCCGCCATCAACACGGGAGGGGGCCCCAACGGCAATTCCGGAGCCGCCGGCTATGTCGTGTTCGTCTGGATCGTCGCCGCCCTCGCCGAGGTCTACTTCCTGATCGAGATGATCGGGGTGCTGACCTCCGCGCCGCTGCACGTCATGGCGGTCGAGACCTCGGGCGCGTCGACCGCGCTGGTCACCAGCCAGGACCCGCAGTACCTGGACCAGGTCGTCGGCCAGATCTCGTACGCCATCGACCACCCGGACGCGGAGTTCAGGGTCACGGTGGAGAGCCTCACCATCTCGCCGAAGAACTACTACTTCGGCGACAACGTCAACATGTACGGCGGCAGCGGAAACGTGGGGATCGGCGCATGAGCGGCAGCAACTACTACTACGGCGACAACGTGAACATGTACGGCGGCCAGGGGAACCAGGGCATCGTCAAGAACCAGGCGGGCGCCGGAGCCGGGCAGCAGGACCCCGCGCTGGTCGCCGCCCTCGCCGAACTGCACCGGCTCGTCGCGGAGTTGCGCGCGCAGGTGCCGACGCCCAGCGCCCAGCTCCTGGACGAGTCCCTGCCCGCCCTCAGCCCCGACGCCGCGGTGCCGGCGCAGGAGCGGCACCGGGCGCTGATGGCGATCGCCGGGATCGCCGCGACCGTGGGGGCCGTCGGGCAGCCGGTGGCGGAGGCGGTACGGGCGGTGGTGGGCATGATCACCGGCTAGCTACGACGGCAGCGGCCTCCTGTGTCCCTTCATGTTCGGGCCCAGCTCTGGGAGGAGGTCCCGGACTGGCAGGTCGCCTCGGCCACGCCGCCTCCGAAGGCGAGGTCGAGGCAGCCGCCGTCGTAGACCGTGCGCAGGGAGTCGCCGGAGCCGGTCGTCCAGCGGAGGTTGCTGCCGCCCTGCGAGCAGTCGCCGACGAAGACGGCCTGGCCGTTGCCGTTGGCGCTCAGGCAGGCGCCGCTCGAGGCGTTGACGACCTTGACGGTGCCGCCGGCGGCGCTGCGGAAGGTCCAGTGGGCCGACGCCTCCGAGCAGGCGCCGAGGCCCGTGGAGCCGTAGACCTGGATCAGGCACTTGCCGTTCTCGCCGTTCCTCAGCCGGAAGGTACCGGAACCGGCGCCCCCTCCGGTCGAGCCACCGGTACTGGTGGAGCCGGACCCTCCGGAGGCGCCCCCGGTGGAACCGGAACCCCCGGTGGTGCCGGCTCCACCGCCCGAGCTGCTCCCACCACTGCCGGTACCGTTGGCGGTATCGGTACCGGTTCCGCCGCCGGAGCCGTCCTGCCGACCGCCCTCCGTGCCCCCCTTCCCGCGCTGCCGCTTCTCACCCGCCGGTGAGGCGGAGCCCTTGCCCGGCGTCGGCGTCCCGGACGGGCTCCCGGAGGAGGCGCCGGGCGCCGGGTCGGCCGACGCGGAGACGGAAGTGCTGGGTGTGCCGACAGCGCCGTCCCGGTGGGTGTCGGTGGCATACGGAGCCAGCTGGAAGGCGAGGGTCGCGACCCCGGCCCCGACCACGATCGGCACGACGGCCACGAGCACGCGCCGCCGCCGCCACTCCCGCTGCGACCGACGTCCGGCGGCCCCCGCGGGCCGCACAACGACCTCAGCCTCCGGCCCACCGCCCTGGGCTGCGGGCCTGCCGGTCTCGGCCCCCGGCCCGGCGCCCTCGGGCTTCGGCCCGTCCACTCCCCGGTCAGCGTCCGCGTCCCCGTCCGCGTCCCCATCCCCGTTCACCTCCGGCACGCGCGCCGCGAACTCGGCGCGGGTGGAGAGGAGTTCGGTGAGGTCGGTGGGCCACAGGGGGGTGCCGGACGGCAGGTGGGCCGCGGTCAGCGCGAGCAGCTCGTCGGCGGTGGGGCGGCCCTCGGGATCCTTGTCGAGGCAGGAGGCGATGACGGACGCCAACTGCGCGTCCACGGCGCGCAGTTCATCCAGGTCCGGCTGCTCGTGCACGATCCGGTACAGCACCGCGTGCCCGGACTCGTCGCCGAACGGCGGCCGCCCGCACCCCGCGTACGCCACCACGGACCCGAGGGCGAAGACGTCCACCGCACCGGTCAGCCGCCGTGCGCCGGAGGCCTGTTCGGGAGACATGTAGGCCGGGGTGCCGACCACCATGCCGGTCCGGGTCAGCTGGCTCTGCTCGGCGGCCCGGGCGACGCCGAAGTCGATGAGGGTGACCCCGTCGAGGGTCAGCATGACGTTGGACGGCTTGATGTCCCGGTGCACCATGTCCAGCCCGTGCACCGCGGCCAGCCCCGCCGCCGCCTCCCTCAGCAGCAGCCACACCGAGTCGGCCGGCAGTGGCCCGCCGTGCGCCTCGACGGCCTCGCGCAGGGTCAGCCCGGGGACGTACGCGGTGGCGAACCACGGTGGCCGCGCGTCCCGGTCCCCGGCGAGCAGCGGCGCGGTGGCCCCGGCCGGCAGCCGGCGGAGGTTGTCCAGCTCGTGCCCGAAGCGGCGGACGAAGTCCTTGTCCTCGCCGGCGACCGACGGCAGGACCTGCTTGACGGCGGCGTAGCGTCCCTCGTACACACCGAGGTAGACCCGCCCCATGCCGCCGGCCCCGAGCCGGCCGACGAGCGGAATCGGCCCGATCCTCCGCGGATCACCGGCCTGAAGCGGCTCGACTCCGCAGTGTTCCCCGTTCAACTCTCTCCCCCCTGTTTCAGCGTGCGTAGGACCCGAGGCCCACCAGGCAGTACACATACTCGTTCACGGTCGCCCCGTTGATCGTGTAGCGCGAGGAGAAGGCGTACTGGGTACGGGAGTTGTCGTTGCAGCGGCTCATGTCCGAGGTCAGCGGAATCGTCTCGATCACCTTGTAGTGCGCGTCGGACGCGGAGCAGGAGACCTCCTCCACACCGCTGACGGACTGCGCGGTGGTGGAGTCCGGCAGGGTGCCGTTGAGGCAGGTGCCCGATGTGTAGGGGCTCGGGTCCGGGCTCGGGGAGTCGTTGTACGGGTCGCCGGTGCCGTACGGATCGCTGCTGTACGGCTCGCCGGTGTCCGGAGTACTGCTGTACGGATCGCCGGTGTACGGCTCGTCGGTCGCGGTCGGGTACGACGGAGCGGACGGCGAGTACGACGACCCCGCCGCGTCGTCGGACGAACCGCTGCTGCCGCCGCCGTGGTTGGTCAGCACCAGGAGTAACACGACGGCCGCGATGACACCGAGGACGCCCAGGCAGGCGAGGCCCTGCTTCTTCTCCGCCTTCTTCTCCGCCGAGGCCGAGGCCGTGACGCGGATCCGCAGGCGCACCTCCTGCCCGTCGGCGGTGTGCAGCCGTACGACGTCCCCGTCGCGGACCGGCGGTATGCGGACGGGCGGTACGCGCACGCCCGCGCCCGGCGGCAGTCTGAGGACCGTGCCGGAGGCGGCCTGCTGGGGGGTGAGGGAGACGGGGATCTCGGGGATGTCCTGGTTCTCGGGTGACGACACCAGCCGCTCCTGGATGTGAGGATGAGGCAACCAGTGTGGGCCAACAGCCCCCAGAACTAAAATATCTTTCTAGAAAAGTACTTCAGAATGAGCCCCAAGCAGCAGCGTGGCGAGGCCACCGTCGAACAGCTCCTGGACGCCGCACTGCGGGTCTACGCCGAGTCGGGTGAGCAGGGAGTGACGGTCGCGGCGGTCACCAGGGCGAGCGGGGTCAGCCTCGGCAGCCTCTACCACCACTTCGGCAGTATCGACGGCCTGATGAACGCCCTGCTCACGCGATGGCTCGGCCGGCTGCTCGGCGAGCTGCTCGCGGCGCTGGAGCACACCCGTACCGCCCACACCGGTATCCGTGCCCTGGTCCGGGCCTACCTGAACTTCGTCCAGGAGCACCGGGACGCCGCGCTGCTCCTGCACTCCTCCTACGCCGACCGGCAGGGCATGGCCGACGGCAAGCGCCTCCGGGACACCCAGGAGGCCCGCCTGTCCCCGCTGGCTCAGTGGGCGGCGCGGTATGTGGCCGCCGGTGACCTCGCCCCCCTTCCGGCGCCCCTGCTGGAGTCGCTGATCCTGGGGCCGGTCACCGCGGTCGCCCGCCGCTGGCTGTCCGGCGTGGACGACGTGGACCTCGACCAGGCGGCGGTGCTCCTGCCGGAGCGGATCTGGCGGGCGGTGGCGGCGCAGGGGTGAGCGCCGCCCCCTCGGGGCGCCGTTGCCCCGTGCCCCCCCGCACAGCACAGTGGAGCCATGGACCGAATTCCCACCATCGACCTGCGGCCCTGGCTCGCCGGTGGCGAGGAGGCCCGCGCCGCCCTCGCCCGTACCGTCGACCAGGCGCTGCAGACCGCCGGGTTCCTGCTGGTCACCGGGCACGGGGTGGGCCCGGGGCTGCGGGCGGGGATCCGGCGGGCGGCGCGGGAGTTCTTCCTGCTGCCCGCCGAGGTCAAGCGGCGGTACGAGGCGAAGGTCGGCGGCCGGGGCTGGCTCGGGCCCGGCGCCGAGGCCAACGGGTATGCGGAGGGCACCGAGACACCGCCGGACCTGAAGGAGTCGCTGACTTTCGCGACGGACGAGCCGTTCGAGGACCCGGTCGTCAACGCCGAGTGGTACGCGCCCAACGTCTGGCCGGCCGAGGTGCCGCAGCTCCGGACGCTGTGCAGGACGTACCTCGCACGCATGGCCGTACTGGAGAAGGAGCTGCTGTCGCTGCTCGGCTACGCGCTGGGGCTCGAACGCGACTTCTTCTCCCGGCACATGGAGCACCCGACGTACGGCTTCAACATCAACTGGTATCCGGGGACGGACGTCGTCGGCGCGCCGCTGCCCGGGCAGTTCCGGATCGGGCCGCACACCGACTTCGGCACCGTGACCGTCCTCGACCGGCAGGCCGGGAAGGGCGGGCTGCAGGTGCACACCGACGCCGGCGGCTGGCAGGACGCGCCGTACGACCCGGCCGCGTTCACCATCAACATCGGTGATCTGCTGGCCCGTTGGACCGGTGACCGGTGGCGGTCCGGACGGCACCGGGTGCTGCCGCCGCCCGTCGACGCGCCCGCCGAGGAGCTGATGTCGCTCGTGTACTTCGGCGAGTGCACCCCGGGCACCCGCGTGGAGTCCGTGCCGGCGCCGGTGGGCCGGGTGGCGTACCCGCCGGTCGACTCGCATGTGTACCTGCGCGAGAAGCTGGACTCGATCACCGTCGGCTGAACCGGACCGCCCCCGTCAATCCCGTGTTCGAGCCGCCACCCGTTCCGCTGAAACGAACCCGACGGGCATGTCCCGTCCGCGTCCCATGGCATTGGCCCTTGAAGGGGGCCCGCGACCAGGGCCCCCTTTCTGCGATGGGAGACGCGTGCGAATCACTGACATCCAGCGCTGCGAGGTCCGGCCGGGACGGCTCGTCGAGTGGACGCTGAGCCCGGCGACGGTGGCGGCGGCGACGGCGCTCCCGGAGGACTCCCGGCCCCCGGCCTACATCCAGGAGTCGCACATCAGGACCGCCCGGTGCGTGCGGGAGGACGGGCTGTTCGTGCCGACCTGGCTCGGCACCGCCTTCGACCTGCCGGGCCCGGTCGACCTCGATGCGCTCCAGGAGGCGCTGCGGGCCTGGACGGTACGGCACGAGACGCTGCGCAGCGGCTTCCGCTGGGTGGGCCCCGCGGGAGACGAACTGCGCCGGTTCACCCTGGATGCCGCCGACGTGTCCCTGCAGCGGGCGGAGGCCGGCGACTTCCCCGACGCGGAGGAGCTGGTCCGGCACCTCCAGGACCGTTTCGACACCGTCGCGGACGCGCTGCGCTGGCCCAACCTGATCTACACGGCGGTCGTACGGGACGACGGCGCCAGCGTGTACATGGCCTTCGACCACAGCAACGTCGACGCCTACTCCCTGACCCGGATCGCCGCCGAGGTGCACGAGCTGTACACGGCGGGCCTGGCCGACGCCGGCCCCGACTCCCTTGACCCGGCGGCCAGTTACGTCGACTTCTGCGAGCTGGAACGGGCCGACGCGGACGGCATCGACGCCCGGCACGCGATCGTCGGCCGCTGGCGCGAGTTCATCCGGCGCTGCGACGGCGTGCTGCCCGGCTTCCCGGTCGACCTCGGCCTGGAGCCGGGCGGCCCGCTGCCGCGGCAGCAGTTGCTGTGCGAGCCGCTGGCGGACGCGGCCGAGGCGGCGGCGTTCGAGGCGTACTGCAGGCCGTACGGCGGCAGCCTGGTCGGTCTGCTGGCCGCGACCGGGCTGATCCTGCACGAGCTGGGCGGGCAGCCGGTGTACCGGACGGTGGTGCCGTTCCACACCCGGGTGAAGTCGCGCTGGAGCGACTCGGTGGGCTGGTACGTGGGCGGCGCCCCGATCGAGGTCCCGGTGGACCGTACGACGGGCTTCCCGGGCACCCTGCGGGCGGTGCGCGCGGAGCTGCAGGCCAACCGCTCGCTGGCCCGGATGCCGCTGGCCCGGGTGCTGAGCCTGCTCGGCGCGGACTTCCGGCCGACCTCGCCGGACCTGTACTCGATCGTCTCCTACGTCGACACCCGGACCGTCGTCGGCGCCGAGCGCTGGACGGAGCAGCGGGCGCACGCGCTGCTGCGGGTGTCGTACGGCGACCAGGTGTGCGTGTGGGTGAACCGGCTGCACGAGGGGCTGTGGCTGGCGAGCCGGTATCCGGACACGGACGTGGCGGCGAAGAACCTGCGGCTCTACGTCGAGCGGCTGCGCGACCACATCGCCTCGGTGGCCCACGGCAGCCTGCCCGCGGTGTCCTGAGCGCCTGCCGCCCGGGCCCTAGGGGGCCCTAGGTGAACTGCCCGGGAAGGGGCTCCGCGGCCTCGGCAGGCTCCGAGGGTTCGGCGGGCTCCGCGGCCTCGGCAGGCTCCGAGGGTTCGGCGGGCTCCGCGGCCTCGGCAGGCTCCGCGGGTTCGGCGGGCTCCGCGGCCTCGGCGGGATCGACAGGCTCCGAGGGCTCGGAGGGTCCCGGGGACTCCAGTGCCTCGATCAGGCGTTCGAATCTGTTGCGCCAGTCGGACTCCGACGCCGCCTCGCCCCGGAACTCGTGGGTGAAGCGCAGCACGCTCCCGCTCTCCCCGCCGCGTTCCAGATGGAACCGGATCCGGCCGCCGTCCCCGACGGTGTACTCCGCGACCCGGTCCACGTCCCAGGCGGTGACCCGGCCGGAGCCCAGGTCACGCAGGGCGACCGCGCCGTCGAGGCGGGGCTGCAGAACGTCGACGGCGGTGCACCACGCCCCGAGTCCCTCGGGGGTGGCCACCGCCGGCCAGACGTCTTCCATGGGCCTCGGGAGCCGCACCAGGAAGTGGAGTATGTGCGTGTTCCCGTGGGTCTGACTGGTGCCCTGTGCGATGGAACCGCTCATGACACCAGTGTGGGCGCCCCTCGGCTCACACGCCCGCGTAGGAGTGCTTGCCGCTGACGAAGATGTTGACGCCGTAGTAGTTGAACAGCCAGCAGCCGAAGGCGATCATCGCCAGGTAGGCGGCCTTGCGGCCCTTCCAGCCGGCCGTCGCGCGCGCGTGCAGGTAGCAGGCGTAGGCGACCCAGGTGATGAAGGACCAGGTCTCCTTCGGGTCCCAGTTCCAGTAGCGGCCCCAGGCGTCGCCGGCCCAGATGGCGCCCGCGATGATCGTGAACGTCCACAGCGGGAACACCGCCGCGTTGACCCGGTAGGCGAACTTGTCCAGCGAGGCCGAGGCGGGCAGCCGCTCCAGGACCGAGGTGGCGAAGGCGCCGGGCTTGCCGCCGGTCTGCAGCTTGTTCTCGTAGGAGTCCTTGAACAGGTACAGGATCGTGGCGACCGCGCCGACGTAGAACACCGCGCCGCAGAAGATCGCGGTGGAGACGTGGATGTACAGCCAGTACGAGTGCAGCGCGGGCACGAGCTGGTCGCTCGCCGTGTACAGGACGGTGACCGCGAGGCCCAGGTCCAGCAGGACCGTGGTGATCAGGAACAGGCCGAGCCAGCGCACGTTCTTCTTCAGCGCCAGCAGCGTGAGGTACACGCCGACCGCCACCGTGGAGAAGGTGATGTTGAACTCGTACATGTTGCCCCACGGCGCCCGCTGCACGGAGGCCGCGCGGGCGACGACACCGGCCAGCTCCACCAGGAAGGCGAGCACGGTGAGCGAGATCGCGATCCGGCCGTAGAGGTCGCCCTGCGCGTCCCCGCCGTGCGCGCCGGGCCCGTCCGGCACGTCGCGGGCGCCGGAGGCCGAGCGGACGACGACCTTGGGCCGCTCCAGCACGGCGGTGCCCCCGGCCTGCTTCACGGTGACGGCGGGAGCGGCCTTCGCGGAGGTGTCCGCCGTCAGCGCTGCCGCTGTACGGGCCACCTTGCTGCGGCTGCCGAGGAGCCATTCGAAGATGTACGCGAAGAAGGCCAGGGTGTAGACGGCCATCGACGAGTAGATCAGCGTGTTGCTGATGCTCGCGAGGTGTTCGTTGGTCGTGGCGGCCAGATCGGTTGCGGCGGCGAGAGTCACTGCTCAGCCCCTTCGGCAGGTACGACTGGGATGTCGGGGGATTCTGAAGGGTCGTCGTCGGGGTCGGGTGCCCCCGGCGCCTGGTCGTAGAGGATTCCGGCGAGGTCGCCCAGTTCCTCGGGCACCTTGGCGGACTCGCTGCGGCCGAGCCCGGCCATCTCGACGACCGTCACGCCGTCGGCTCCGCGCACCGCGCGTACCCAGACCCGGCGGCGCTGGATGAACAGGGAGGCGGCCAGGCCGAAGATCGCGGCGAGGGCACCGCCGAGCGCCCAGCCGCTGCCGGGCTCCTGGACGATCTCGAAGCCGGCCCACTGCTTGATGTCCTTGTCGAAGGTGACGGACCCGGCGCCGTTCGGCAGCGTGAGCGTGTCGCCCGGCTGCAGGAGCTTCTTCAGCAACTGGCCCTTGCTGTCCTTGAACGCCTTCATGTGCGTCTTGTCCAGCTGGTACACGCTCTGCGGAATGCCCGAGTCGACGCCGAGGTCGCCGTGGTAGGCGTTCAGCGCGAGCAGCGGGTTCACCAGCGCGGGGAACTGGGAGAGCATCGTGCCGCTCTTGGGGTCGAAGGTCGGCACGAAGAAGGCCTGGAAGCCGAGCTGTTCGTTCTGGCCCTGGGCGTTCCGGTAGCCGTCCATCACCTTGATCACGCCGTTGGAGGTGACGTTTCCGTCGAGCGGCAGCAGCGGTACGGCGTCGTGGTAGACGACGTTGCCCTTGCCGTCGCGGACCGTGATGACCGGCGCGTAGCCGTGGCTGACGAGGTAGACCTTGGCGTCGCCGATGTGCAACGGCTGGTTGACCTTGATGGTGGTCGACTTCTGCGTGCCGAACGCACCCTCGGTGTAGTCGATCTTCGCTTCGTAGGTGCGCGGCGTGCCCCTGTTGGGGCCGGTGACCTCGTAGGTGCCGGTGAACTTCTTCAGGTCGAAGCTGAACGGCACCAGGTCGTCGTTCTGGAACAGGCTGCCGGACTTGAAGTCGTCGTACTGCGACAGCGCGTTGGAGAAGCCGTCGCCCTCGACCACCAGCTTGGTGCCGTCCGACTTGTACAGCTGGCCGGAGGCGAAGGCGATCAGCAGCACGATCAGGGCGATGTGGAAGACCAGGTTGCCCAGTTCGCGCAGATAGCCCTTCTCGGCGGCGACGGCGTCACCGGCGACATGGGCGCGGAAGCGGCGCTTCTTCAGCAGGGCGAGCGCGGCCTCGCGGACCTGCTCGGGCTCGGCGGTCGTACGCCACGTCGTGTACGCGGGCAGCCGGGTCAGCCGCTTGGGGGCGCCCGGCGGGCGGCCGCGCAGCTGGCCGACGAACTGCCAGGTGCGCGGGACGATGCAGCCGATGAGGGAGACGAACAGCAGGATGTAGATCGCGGAGAACCACACCGAGCTGTAGACGTGGAACAGGCCGAGCTTGTCGTAGATCGGCGCGAGCGTCTTGTGGGCCTTGCGGAAGTCGTCGACCTTGTTGAGGTCGGCGCCGGTCTGCGGGATGAGCGAGCCGGGGATCGCGCCGAGCGAGAGCAGCAGGAGCAGCAGCAGCGCGACCCGCATCGAGGTCAGCTGCCGCCAGAACCAGCGGGCCCAGCCGATGACGCCGAGGCCGGGCGGGGCGGAGAACTCCTCCGCCGGGGCGGTGGACAGCTGGGAGCCGGCCGCGCCGAGGTCCTCCTGGTCCCCGCCCGTCTGGTCCCGGCTCTTGTCGGTTTCGGTTGTGCTCATCGATCAGATCCCCACAGTGAAGCCGTCGGACCAGGTCTGCATCTGCTGCACCAGACTGTCCCAGGCGCCGGTCAGCAGCAGCACACCGGTCACGATCATCATCGTGCCGCCGACGCGCATCACCCAGACATAGTGGCGTTTGACCCAGCCGAACGCGCCGAGGGCCTTGCGGAAGGCGACCGCGGTGAGCACGAAGGGGACGCCGAGGCCGAGGCAGTAGGCCACGGTCAGTATCGCGCCCCGGCCGGCGCTCGCCTGCTGGGAGGACAGGGCGATGACGGAGGCGAGGGTCGGACCGATGCAGGGGGTCCAGCCGACTCCGAACAGGGCGCCGAGGAGGGGCGCGCCGACCAGGCCCGCGCTCGGCCGCTTGTGGAAGCGGAACTCACGCTGGGTCAGCCAGGGCATCAGCCCCATGAAGAAGACGCCCAGCAGGATCATGAGGACGCCGAGCACCTTGGACAGGGTGTCCTTGTACTCCTGGAGTGTGGAGCCGAAGAAGCCGAACAGCGCACCGCCGGAGACGAACACGGCGGTGAAGCCGAGGACGAACAGGAAGGCGCCGGTGGCCATCCGCCCGCGCCTGGCCTCGGCCAGATCGGTGCCGGCGACCCCGGTGACATAGGAGAGGTAGCCGGGGACCAGCGGCAGCACGCAGGGCGAGAAGAAGGAGACGAGCCCGCCGAGCAGCGCGACCGGCAGCGCGATCAGCAGGGCGCCGCTGCGCACCGTCTCGTTCTGGCCCGTCAGGGCCAGTGTCACGACCGCGCTCACGTCACTTCTCCGCCATGACCGGCTTGAGCATCTTCAGCAGGGTCGTGTCGTCGAGCGCCTCCAGGGCCCGTGCGGCGACCTTGCCGTGCTTGTCGATGACGAGCGTGGAGGGGATCAGCTGCGGGTTGAGGGTGCCCTTCTCGAAGCGGAGCATCAGCCTGCCGGTCGGGTCGTACAGGCTGGGGTAGGAGATCCCGTGCTCCTTCTCGAAGTTCACCGCGGGCGTGGTGCTGGTGTCGCGGGTGTTGATCCCGACGAACTGCACGCCCTTGCCCTCGTACTGCCTCGAGACCTTGGCGAAGTACTGCGCCTCTTCCCGGCACGGGCTGCACCACGAGCCCCAGACGTTGATGACGACGACCTGGCCCTTGTAGTCGGCGACGTCCAGGGTTTTGCCGTCGATGGTCCTGCCGGACAGGTCCGGGGCCGCGGCGCGCTTGCCCGACGGCACGGTGTCGATGCCGTTGTTGCCGGTGACGAAGTTGGTGTTGCCACCGCCGCCGGAGGTGCCGCCCTTGCCGCACGCGGACAGGGTCAGGGCCAGGGCGGCGGCCACGGCGCTGAGCAGGACGGCGCGGCTACGGGTACTCATGTGAAAAGTTTCGCATGTCCCCTCCGGCGCTCTGTGGCACCCCCCTGCCGGGCGGAAAACCGCATTTCAGGGCGTATTTACACGGGACATTTCCGACAGGGGGCAGGCGCGCCGCTAGGCGAGGAAGGTCTTCCAGCCGCCGGCCGGCGCCTGCCCCGGCGCGAGTGTGCGCAGCTTGGCGAGAACCTCGGGCTTCTGCACGTCGATCCAGTCGCAGAACTGCCGGAAGGAGACCAGCCGGACGTCGGCACCCTTCTCCTTCGCCTGCGCGATGTGCTTGAAGGCCTGCTCGACGGCGTCCATGTAGATGCCGCCGTTCCAGTGCTCGAAGTGGTTGCCGATGAAGAACGGCGCCCGGTTCGAGAAGTATGCCCGCCTGAAGCCGGCGATGTACGCCCCGGCCGCCTGCTCGCGCCAGGCCGGGTAGTTGTAGGCCGGCGCCTTGGTCGAGTTCTGCGACTGGTTGAACATCATGTTGTAGTCCATCGAGAGGACCTGGAACTTCCGGCCGGGGAAGGGGATCTCCTGCAGTGGGAAGTCCCACAGGCCGTGCTTCTTCACCGGCCACATCTGCAGACCGCCGGGCGAGGAGGCGTCGTAACGCCAGCCCAGTTCGCGGGCGGTGGGCAGCAGGTTCTCCTGGTTGAGCAGACAGGGCGTACGGCCGCCGACGAGTTCCTTGTCGTAGTCGAACGGCAGGGCCGGCATGTCGGTGAGGCCGGTGTTGGTCTTCCAGTTCTTGACGAAGGACTTGGCCTGCTTGATCTCGCTGTGCCACTGCTCGGGCGTCCACCACTTGACCGAGGTGTGGGCGTCACCACAGAAGTGGCCGTTGAAGTGGGTGCCGATCTCGTGGCCTTCGAGCCAGGCCCGGCGGACGTTGGTGAGCGTCGCCTTGATGTGCTCGTCGTTGAGGTAGCCGATGTCGGAGGCGCCGATCTTGTTGTTCGGCGGCACGTACAGGCGCTTCTTCGACTCGGGCAGCAGGTACAGGCCCGACAGGAAGAAGGTCATGCTCGCGCCGTGTTCCTTGGCGAGGTCCAGGAAGCGCGGGAACAGCCCGTTGCCGACCTCGCCGGCGCCGTCCCAGGAGAAGACCACGAACTGCGGCGGGGTCTGGCCGGGCTGCAGCGGTTCCGGCGCGTCCGGCTGGTGCGGCTGCTTGCCGGTGAAGGACGTGGAGCCGTCGCCGATGAGCCGGCCCTGCGGCGCGCCGCTCGCGTCGCCGCCCTTGCCGCCGCCGGAACCGTCCGAGGCCCCGGCGCCGTCCGATGACGTGTGGCTCCCGCATCCGGCGAGGGTGGCGGCGGCCGCGGCACCCGCGCCGAGGCCGAGTATGCCCCGACGGGAGAAGGTCCGGGAGACGGTGCGCATGGAGTTTCCCCGATCATCGCGCCTGTTGGTGGTCACCCACTGAGAGGCCACGACGATCGGGGGGGTTCCGATAATTCTTATGTTTTTCGCAATAGTTGCGGCAAAGGCACCCTAAGTAACGTCAAACGGACCGTCAGAGAAAGGCAATCAGGCGTCCTCAGGCCCCGAAGGCCTTCCCCTGGGCGGCGCCCTTGCCCTTCTGCGGCTTGGCACCGGCCCGCAGATGGGCCGGGACGAGATCGATGGCGGGCTCGCTGTAACCGACCGACACGATCTTGTCGCCGAGATAGGTGAACGTCGTCAGGGAGGCCAGCGTGCACTGCCGCTTGCGCGGATCGTGCCACAACCGGCGCCGCTCGACATAGGACCGCACGATCCAGATCGGCAGCTGATGGCTGACCAGCACCGCCTCGTGCCCGCGCGCCTGGTCCTTGGCCGCGTTCAGCGCGCCCATCATCCGCACGACCTGGTCGACGTACGGCTCCCCCCAGGACGGGCGGAACGGATTGACCAGGTGCTTCCAGTTCCCGGGCCGCGCCAGCGCGCCGTCGCCGACGCCGAAGGTCTTGCCCTGGAAGACGTTGTCGGCCTCGATCAGCCGCTCGTCGGTGTCCAGGTCGAGACCGTGCGCCTTGGCGATCGGGCCGGCCGTCTCCTGCGCCCGCTCCAGCGGCGAGGCGCAGACGTACGTCACGTCACGCGGGGCGAGGTGCTCGGCGACCCGGTCGGCCATCCGCCGGCCCAGCTCGGACAGGTGGTAGCCGGGCAGCCGCCCGTAGAGGATCCCGGTCGGGTTGTCGACCTCACCGTGCCGCATGAGATGGACGACGGTGACGTCCTTGTCCCTGCTGCCGGCGCTGCTGCTGATGCTGTTGCTCACGCGGTGGCCTCCGCAGCCGCCCGGGCCGCCGCCGGAAGGGCGTCGGCGATCTTCTGGAGGGCCCGCTCGTCATGGGCCGTGGACACGAACCAGGACTCGAAGGACGACGGCGGCAGGTAGACGCCGTTCGCCAGCAGCGAGTGGAAGAACGCGGTGAAGCGGAACGCCTCCTGCCGCTTGGCGTCCTCGTAGGTGCGCACCTGCCGGTCGGTGAAGAACACCGAGAACATGTTGGAGGCGGTCTGCACCCGGTGCGCGACACCCTCCTTGCTCAGCGCCTCACTGACCAGGCCCTGGATCTGCGCGGACACTGCGTTGACCGTGTCGTACGCGGCATCGTCCAGCAGCCGCAGCTGGGCGAGCCCGGCGGCGGTGGCGACGGGGTTACCGGAGAGGGTGCCGGCCTGGTACACGGGGCCCGCGGGCGCGAGGTGGGCCATGACGTCGGCCCGCCCGCCGAAGGCGGCGGCGGGGAACCCGCCCCCCATGACCTTCCCGAAGGTCATGAGATCGGGCCTGACCCCGTCCACGCCGTACCACCCGGCGCGGCTGGTGCGGAACCCGGTCATCACCTCGTCGGAGATGTAGAGGGCGCCGTTCTTGTGGCAGGCGTCCCGCAGCCCCTGGTTGAACCCGGGGTCCGGCGGCACGACGCCCATGTTGCCGGGCGAGGCCTCGGTGATCACACAGGCGATCTCGCCGGGGTACCGGTGGAAGGCCTCCTGCACGGCTTCGAGATCGTTGTACGGCAGCACGATCGTGTCGCCGGCCTGCGCACCGGTGACACCGGGGGTGTCGGGCAGCGCGAACGTGGCGACGCCGCTGCCGGCCGCGGCGAGCAGCGCATCCACGTGCCCGTGATAGCACCCGGCGAACTTGATCACCTTCGACCGCCCGGTGAACCCACGGGCGAGCCGGATGGCGGACATGGTCGCCTCGGTCCCGCTGCTGACGAGCCGGACCTGCTCCACGGGCTCGACCCGGGCGACGATCTCCTCGGCGAGCGCGACCTCGCCCTCACCGGGCGTGCCGAAGGACGTACCGCGGGCGACGGCCTCCTGGACGGCGGCGATGACCTCGGGGTGCGCGTGCCCGAGGATCATGGGCCCCCAGGAGCAGACGAGGTCGACGTACTCCCGCCCATCGGCGTCCGTCAGATAGGGGCCGCGGCCGGACACCATGAAACGGGGCGTGCCGCCGACGGCACGGAAGGCGCGCACCGGGGAGTTCACACCGCCGGGCGTGACGGCGGAGGCGCGGTCGAAGAGCGCCTGGGAGACGGGCGCGTCGTAGGGATAGGGCGTTTCGCTCAGGGCACTCATGGTGTGCGACTTCTCCGGCTTCTCGGACTCCGGGCTGCTTGGGTGACCCCCTCAGGGTAGGCCGCGGGCCGGGCGCGGGGCGGCCGACCTCCCATCCGCAGCACCGCGCGCGTCCCATCTGCGAGACTGAGACCTGATACACACAGCTCTTACGCACGTAATGATCAGAGGCCGGAAAAGAACCCGTGGACTGTTGTTCCACCGCACGTTTCGGCGGGCGGCCGTGGGGGAGGTCACTGACACGATGATCGGGTTGCGCGGCGGGGGCCACGCGTCCTAGAAAAGCAGTCGGGTGGAGATATGCATCGCGGTGGCGGACTGGGCGAGGGGACTGATGACCTGGGTCCTCGACGTGCCCGGCGGGGAAGGCACCGGCGCGAGGCGGAGGAATCGACCGAGGCACGGCAGAGCGACGCACGTCAGACACAGGGTGTACCGGGTGAGCCCGAGCGGTACGACCGGCGGACCGACCGGCAGCTGGAGAGCCAGCTGGACCGGCCGGGCGACCGTCGGCTCGACCACCGGGCCGACCGCCTGAGGGCGGGGAGCAGAAATGGTGGTCGGGTGGGGGTGACATACAAATACTTCGGCGCGCCGGACGGCGCGACCGCGGCCCGCGTCCCCATCTCGATGCGCCCCGAGGAACTCGGCGGCGACGAGCTGGGCATGAACGGCATGTTCACCAAGATCAAGCCGGAGACCATGGCCGCCATGGTGCTGACCGGCATCGAGGGCGTCCCCCTGCACAAGGTCCCGCCCCTGGAACTGGTCGTCCTCCACCCCGACTACGCCGTCGTCAAGCTCCCCATGACCGTCGTCGACCCCCTGCGCGGCATCGGCGAGGAAGCGGTCGGCGCGGCGGCCTTCATCTGGTCCACGGTCCCCGACCGGGGCGGCCCGCGGGACGCGTTCAACGTGTACCAGTTGCTGCACGAGTGGCAGGACTTCAGCCATCGACTGCATGAGGCGGGGCATCAGCCGTACTGCCTGGTGTGGCCCTGATCGGCTCTGAGCTGGGGTTTCTTGCGGGTTGGGCGGGGTCTTCGGACCTCGCCCTTTTGGGTGCCGGGGAGGGCCGTCAGGCGGCCAGGGCACATTGAGGGCACATTGGTTTTGCTGGGGGTGCTGATGTGCCCTGGGCTGCGGGTGGGTCGCCGTCGTTTTCCGCCTCGGCTTCCGTTTCCGTGAAGGCGTCGTCGATCGCCTTGCGGGTGCGGGTCTCGCTGGACGGCAGCAAGTGCGTGTACGTCCGGAGCGTGAAGCCCGGGTCCGAGTGGCCGAGGTACTCGGAGAGCGCCTTTATGCTCTCACCCGCGTCCAGGAGCACGGAGGCGTAGGCGTGCCGGAGGGCGTGCATCCCGTCTTCGGGGGCCGCCTGGAGGTACCTCGCACCGCGCTCGCGGGGAGGGATCACGCCAGCGGCAGCCAGAGCGCGCTTCCAGTCGCCCATGTTGAAGACGCTGCGGTTGTAGGCCCGCCCCTTCTGGTCGACGAAGAGGAGACGGAAGGTCTTCGGCTCGCCGTCCGGCTTGGCCCACGGCAGGGTGACCTCGACCGGCGGGAACTCCTTCGTGTGGGCCTTGAGGGCGGCAGCAAGCTGGGCCGGTAGAGGCACAGATCGGATCTTGTTCCCCTTGGGCAGGGCGAAGACGGGCTTCGTGCCGACGAGCCGTACCTGGCGGTTGACGTGGATCCAGCCGGTCTTGAAGTCGATGTCCTCGACGGCAAAGCCGAAGACCTCGCCCTGACGCAGGCCGCAGCCAAAGGCGAGCTTGCCGCCGGCCTGGAAGCGCTTGGGCAGGCCGGCGAGGACTGCCCGGACGCGCTCCAGCGGCCAAGGGATGATCTTCTTCTTGGTCGCGGTCGGCAGCTTGACCGACTTCGCCTTGCAGGGGTTCTTCGGCAGGAGCCCATCCTCCACGGCCGCGCCGAGGATGCTGGAGAGGATGTCGAAGATGCCCTCGATCGTCGACACCTCCAGGCGGGCGTCCTGGAGGGTGCGGATCCAGCCCTGGATGACCGAGGGCTGGTTGAGGGAACGAAGCTCGCGTCGCCCGAGGTGCTCGACGATGTGGTTGCGGACCGTTGCCTCGTAGCGGAGGGCTGTCGTCGGACCGACGGAGTTCGCGTCCAACCACTTCTGTGCGTAGGCGCCGAGCGTCTGCTTCGTCTCGGCTGGCACGACGTAGGAACCGCGCCGGATCTCGACGTCGACCTCGGCGGCCCGGTTGTCCGCCTCAGCCTTGGTGTCGAAGTTCTCCTTGCGCTGGCGGCCGTCCAGATCGCGGTAGCGGACCTGCCACCGCTTGCCGACGCCATGATCGGCGGTGGGGACCATCTGCCGCGTACGGCTCTTGTGTTCACCGCACTCGGCCTCGGTGGGCTTGGGGTGGGACTTGTGCCAGCGGTCGTACACGTCAGCCAAGAAGGACCCCCTGAATGCGCTCCCAGGTCCGGAGCGGAGAGGTCTCCAGAGGCAGCAGGACTGCGTGCGAGACGCCGAGGGCGGCGGCGATCGCGACGAGGTCGTCGACGTCACAGCGGCGGTGGGCGCGCTCGGTGCGGCTGAGGGCTGTGTTACACATCGGGCGGCCCAGCGCGGTGCATCGGGCAGCCAGCTGGTGCTGGGTCAGGCCGCGCGCGATGCGTATTCGCTCTATGGCGCGGGCGGCGTGGAGGCCGGCGGGGCCTATTTCAACGGGTCGAGTTGCCATGACAGGTAGCTGTAACTTGCAGCCGACCTTTATGGCAAGAGTTGGCTCTAAAACTCTACAGAAGTCGTTGCAGGGTGACCGTGGGGCGGCGTGGCGTTTATCTCGCCCATTCACGAGGCACGGACGAGTAATTCCGGGAGTCGCCGTGCTAACTTGCCGTCACGCGTGAACTTTGGGCGTTTTGAGCCGGTAACCGATGATGTGCTCACCGCTTGCTTCAGCTCACCTGATCACCTGCCCAGACAGGCTCCGGCCTGCACCAACCGACGAGACGGGCCCGGTCGGTGCCCCCCGGGCGATCAGGGATGAGGAGGTAGTCGCCAACTTTTTGGTCAACGGCCGATCCACCTCTACGGTTATTACCCCTCCCAGCCACGCCGAGGGAATTAGTGGAGAGTTTTAGAACCAACGCTGGACTTCTTCGCTGGCGGTGTGGCTGTGTTGTCCAGGCACGCTGTCCAAGACCGAAAAAAAGCCCTGTGCCGAATACCTCTCTCCGCAGCGCGAACGCCCCTTCCTCCGCCGACGCTGCCCGGCGCGGCCCGTTGGCCACCCCGGCGGAAGTCGCTGCCTATCTCGGGGTGCCGGTGAAAACGCTCTACCAGTGGAAGTACCGGGGCCTCGGCCCCAACGTGCACAAGGTCGGCCGCCACCTCCGCTACCGCTGGTCCGAGGTGGACGCCTGGGTGAACGCCCAGTCCGCGTACGACCTCACGGCCTGAAGCCGCCCTGCCGGGACAGCGAAGCGGCTCTCCGCGAGCCACCGCCGAGAGCCACGGAGTCCCCGCCCCCATCGCCCTTGAACGATCGAATCGGTGGGCCGGGCCTTGCCCGTCCGGCCCACCGGGAAGGAACGCCTATGGACGAATCTACGTCCCCCGACTCCTCCGCCGCATCCTCGATACCCACCTGGCCGCCCGTCGCCGCCCTGGGCCAGGACGCCACCGCGAAAGCCTCGACCTCGGAGGACGACGAGCCAGGGCAGCCCGGAGAAGGCGCACAGCTACTGGACGAGCTGCAGGAAGCCATCGCGCGGTACGTGATCCTGCCCAGCAGTGAGGCGCTGACCGCCGTCACGCTGTGGGTGGCGGCCACGCACATCCAGCCCGCCCTCCAGCACGCACCTCGCCTCGCCGTGGTCGGGCCTGCGAAGCGGTGCGGTAAGTCCCGCCTGCTGGACGTGCTCACCGAGACTGTGCGCGAGCCGCTGATCACGGTCAACACCAGCCCGGCGGTGGTCTTCCGCGCCATCGGTGCGGACCCGCCCACCCTGCTGGTGGACGAGGCCGACACCATCTTCGGCAGCATCAAGGCCGCCGAAAAGAACGAGGAGCTGCGTGGCCTCCTCAACGCCGGCCACCAGCGCAACCGGCCCGCCCTGCGGATCTCCGGGCCGGAGCACAAGCCGCAGGCGTTCCCCACCTTCGCCATGGCCGCGCTCGCCGGCATCGGGGACCTGCCGGACACGGTCATGGACCGGGCCGTGGTGATCCGAATGCAGCGGCGCAAACCAGGTGAGCGGGTGGAACAGTTCCGCTCCCGCCGCGACATACCCGCCCTGCACGCCCTACGTGACCGGCTGACTGCCTGGCTGCGCCCGCTGATGGACACCGCAGCCGACCTGGTGCCGCCGATGCCGGTGCAGGACCGTGCGGCCGACACCTGGGAACCGCTGGTGGTCGTCGCCGAACTGGCAGGCGACTCCTGGCCGGAGCGAGCACGCGAAGCGTGCGTGGCCATGTGTGCCGCCGAGGTCGGCCAGGACGACGAGTCCAACGTGAAGACACGCCTGCTGAAGGACATCCGCCGCGTCTTCGCGTGCTACGGCGATCCTGACACCGTGCGCACGCGGGACCTGCTGGAAGAGCTACTCAAGGACCAGGAGGCGCCGTGGGCGGAGTACCGCAACACCGGTCTGACCCCGCGCTACCTGGGGATCCTGCTGAAGGACTTCGGTATCCAGGCAGCCGTCCTCCGCTTCGAAGGCGGACGGCAGGCCCGGGGATTCACCCACGCACAGTTCACCGATGCCTGGGCCCGCTACTGCCCCGAGGAGCGGCCACCCGACGGCGGTGAGACCACACGTCACGGGTCGGCCGTACACCCGTAAACACCCGTCGCACACGTCGCACCGCAGGTCATCCCCGTGACGGGTCCGGCAACTGTGACGGGTCCTCCCGTATCACGCCAGGCTCCCGTACCTGCCCTGACCAGGCATGCGACGGGTGCGACGAGTCCGCCGCCCTCCCCACTGGCAACCCCGCACCGCGCCTAGGCACCCGTCTCCCCCTGGAGTACCACGCTTGCCCTCACGCACCGCCCAAGCCCCCGTGCCGCCAGTGACCGTAGCGATCCGCCTCGGGGTCGCCCTGGTCGGCACGATTGGCTTCGCCCTCTCCTACGACGCCCTGCGGCAGATGGCCGTCGCCATCCACATCCGCGGAGTCCTCACCTACGCCTTCCCCCTCGTGATCGACGGGTTCATCGCCATCGGCGTCGCCGCCCTGCTCATCCTCCGTACCGCGCCCTGGCGTTCTCGCCTGTACGTCTGGGCACTGGTCGGTCTCGCCACCGTCACGAGCATCTGGGCGAACGCTCTGCACGCCGTCCGCCTCAACCAGCAGGCACACACCGCCGGGCTCCATCTGGACGATGTCACCGTCGGCGCCCTGTCCGCGATAGCTCCGCTCGCCCTGGCCGGCGCGGTCCACCTCGACCTCGTCATCCGCCGCCACCCCACGAGTCTGCGCGAAGAGGCCGCCGCCACACCGGGCCACAACTCCTCTGGCCACAGCCACAACGGCACGCACAGCGCCATGCGGCCTGCCCGTTCGCAAGACGATGACTTCCTGCCGAAGGAGGCACAGAGCTCGCGTGACGTGGCCGAGCGCCCAGACCTGGCGGAGGCAGCCGCCAACGTGCCGCGGGCCCCGAAGCCGCTCTCCAAAGACGAGGGCCACGAACGGGATGTCACCTTCGACGAACTCCTCGCCATCGCCCGCACCGCACCGCTGGGACGCGGGGACCGTGCCTCACGCCGCAACATCGAGGCGGCCATCCGAGCCGCTGAGTACCGCATCGGCAAGGACCGTCTCACTCAGCTCAAGGACCGAGTACAGGCCGAACTCGACCGGGCTGCCCGCCAGCGACAGGCCGAGCCCGACACGGCCCCCGTCGGCACGCGCTGAGGGCCGCCGCCCCACCCCGATCGACCCCCTCCGCTCGTTCCCGCACAGCCCGGAGCGGGGACGAGCGGCCCACTAGGCGACACGGCCTCGCTCCCCAACACCGCACGGAGAACCCCTCAATGCACGACCAGCACCCCGAACTCGCCACCGACCGGACGCAGATGATGACCATCGCCACCAGCGCAGCAAGGTATGGCGTTGGACCGTCCAAGGGCCGGTCCAACGCAGGCACCTCCGCCCCGGGGGTGGCGGAGGACCTCGGGCACCAGGGGGTGCCCGAGGAGGTAACGCCCGGCGACGCAGCCGAACAGTCGCCCGCCGCCCCCGCCGACGAAGTCACCCTGCGTCGCATCGCTCGCCGCCGTACCCGCGAGAGCGTCCAGCGCAAGCAACGTGTCGATGTCCGCTACAGCAGCGATGAGAAGGCCCGGATCCTTACCCGTGCCCGCAAGATGGGCATCGCCGGCGCCCACCTCGTCGGCGCCGTGATCACGGCCTACCTCGACGGTGATCTCGCCGTGGGCCTGGCCGGGCAGCGCACCCAGCTCGATGACTGCCTCGACAAGCTCGACGCCCTACGGGCCGAAGTCGCGCGCATCGGCAACAACGTCAACCAGATCGCGCACCGCCTCAACGCCGGAGGCGATCCACACCCTGTGGACGCCACCGTCCTCGCCCAGACCGAACGCACCCTGGTCGCCGTCCGCGGCGCCATCAGCGACATCGCGCAGACCATGAACCACGCCGTCTCCGTGAAGGCGGCCTGGTGATCGCCAAGATCGGCAGCGGCAAGAGCACCGCCGGCCTGATCCGGTATCTGTTCGACACGAAGAAGGCCAAGGACCACACCGACCCGCACCTGGTCGCTTCCTGGGACGGCTTCGCTCCCGATCCCGGCCGCGCCGACGGCTTCGACGCCACAAAGAAGCGGCTCGTGGCCGACCTCGACCTGCGGGTTAAGCAAGCCCGCCGACTGGGCCGGGCGCCCGAGCGGCACGTGTGGCACTGCTCGGTACGTGCCGCCCCCGGCGACCGGCACCTCACCGACGCCGAGTGGGCGGACATCGCGCGCCGCGTTGTGGCGGCCACTGGCATCGCGCCACAAGGCGATCCGGACGGGTGCCGGTGGGTCGCCGTCCGCCACGCCGACGACCACATCCACATCGCCGCCACCAAGGTCCGTGGCGACCTGCGCACCGCCCGCCACTGGAACGACTACCTGACCGCCGACAAGGAACTCGCCGCCATCGAGAAGGAATACGGCCTCAAGCAGGTCGTGCGCGGCGACCGCACCGCCGCCAAGCGCCCCACCCGCGCCGAGACGGAGAAGGCCCGCCGCGTCGGCAAGACCCAGACCTCCCGCGAACGCCTGCGCACCACCGTCCGCCAGCTAGTGTCCATCGCCACCAGCCCGGAGGAGTTCCTCCTTCTGCTCGACGGCGTCGAGGGCGTCCTTGTGGACGTGCAGCACTTTCCCTCCGGTGACGCGCGCGGGTACAAGGTCGCCGTGGAAGGCGACACCAACGCCGCCGGCGAGCCGATCTGGTTCTCCGGCGCCAAACTCGCCCCCGACCTGTCCTTCCCCAAGATCCGCGAACTCCTCACCGCCATCGATGCCCCGCCCGCAGCGGAGCCGGGCAGCCGACGCAGGCCCAACCCGTGGCACCAGGCCACGGCAGCAGCCGAGCGCATCCTCCACCACCTCGACCACGGCGACGACGAAGCCGCCCAGGCCCACATCGCTGCGCTCGGCGAAGCCATCGACGTCCTGCCGCTGCTCGCCCCCAGCCACCTGCGGCCACATCTGCAGCAGGCCGCCGTCGCCTTCGAGC
Organism: Streptomyces sp. NPDC001393; assembly: GCF_053597455.1. Taxonomy (NCBI): domain Bacteria; kingdom Bacillati; phylum Actinomycetota; class Actinomycetes; order Kitasatosporales; family Streptomycetaceae; genus Streptomyces; species Streptomyces sp. NPDC001393. The sequence goes on along the minus strand of NZ_JBSFIH010000014.1, from coordinate 32,708 downwards.
GCGCCACCCGCTCCCGCATCCGCGCCCAGCAGGACCAGGCCCGCGCCCTGCGGGGTGCCGTCCGAGCCCTGCGCACCGCGCCGGTCACCAGCGACGGCTCCGGGCTGGCGATGTTCCTCGACATCGCCGTCCTCATCGTCATCGCCACAGCTCGCTGGCACCAAGCCCGCCGGCACAACCAGCAGGTCGCCGCCGCCCACCAGACCCTGGCCCATCTCCAGACCGCCTACCGACAGGCTGCTGCCGGGCCGCTGGCCGCCCTGGCTCAGCGCCAACCACCGGCACGCGCCATGGAACGGCACGCCCAGTGGATCCTCGTGATCCTGCCAGACCACGCCCAACAGGTCCTCGACGACCCTGCCTGGCCCGCCCTGGCCGCAGTCCTCACCGAAGCCGAGAACGCCGGCCACGACCCCGAGCAACTCCTCCAGCACGCCGCACGTCAGCGCACCCTCGACGACGCCCGCTCCACCGCCAGGACCCTCACCTGGCGCGTCCAACGCCTCGCCGCCCGGCAGGCTCCCAGCGTCCGAGCACGGGCTGCCCAAGCCCGCACCAGGGTTGCAGCCCGACCGGCACAGCCTGGCCAGACTCCATCGAGCCCGTCACAGCCTGGCCTGGCGGCACCTGCTCGACACCGGTGATGCCGTCAGCGGGCGCGGAGGTACCTGTCGCGTCCACCCTTCAGGTTTCCCACACCGAGGGAACAGCGTCACCGCACCGTGTTGACCAGAGGCTCCAGCAAGTCCAGTGCTTCCTCCCAGCGGAAGCGGTCCGCCGCGCCGCCGGCCCTCGGCCGGTGCGGTTCGCAGGAACCGATCAGGACACCCATCCCCCGTAGCCGGTCCAGGCTCTGCTGGTAGGCGGGGTGGGCGGCCTGGGCGGAGTTCAGGTAGGGCAGTGCCACGGTCGGGATGGCCATGCCGTACGCCTCGCACAGGATGCCCAGGGCGAGGGTGTCGGAGATCCCGGCGGCCCACTTGTTGATCGTGTTGAAGGTGGCGGGAGCCACGGCGATCGCGTCCGCCGGGGGCAGTGGGCGCGGGTCTCCCGGTGAACGCCAGGCGGAGCGGATCGGGTAGCCGGTCTGTGCCTCGATCGCCGTAGCGTCGATGAAGCCAAATCCCTGCGGTGTGGCGATGACGCCGACATCCCAGTTCGCCTCCTGGGCGGCCGTGATCAGCTTGCCGACGTCACGGGCCACGCCTGCCGCGCACACGACGACGTACAGGAAGGGCTTCTTGTCCGGGGCAGTCGGTTCGGTCACGCGGGGACTCCCAGTTGGCGGCTGAAGTGGTGCAGTTCCGGCAGGGTACGTCGGCGGTCGCGGGCGGCCATATCGGCGACCAGGTTGCGGACGTCGGGGCGGCGGATGTCCTGGGCGGCGCAGGTCTCGGCGATCCTCAGGGCTTGGTAGCCGTCGGCCAGGCGTCCCTGCTGGCTGTAGGCGCGAGCCGCTTCGACCCATAGTGCGGCCCGGCGTTCGGGGACCGGGATGTGCCGGCGCATGAGGGGCCTGGCCGCCTGAAGGGCGAGGCCGGCGTCGCCGAAGGCCACCAGGGCGCTCAGCTCGTGCAGGGCGACGTTGGTCGGGCTGAAGGTGGCCCAGGCGTCGGGCCGGTCGAGAGTGACGTACCGCGAGACTTCTTTCGCCTCGGTGAGGAATTCCTTCGTGGCCGCGCGATCACCACGACTGCTGGCCGCGGTCACACCGCGCAGGAGCAGCAGTCCCACGGCGGCGAGGTACTTCGGTGAACGCCGGTCGTAGGAGCCGGTGAGCTGGTCGGCGGTGTGCCGGACCAAGGTGACGGCCTCCGTGGCGTGCTTCTCACGGACCAGCACGTGGGCCTGGACACGGACGCTGGAGGCGAGGACGACTGGGTCGCCTGAGCGTTCGGCTTCTGCCATCGCCCGGCCGACGGCGAGCCATGCGTTGCCCTGGTCGTGCTGCTTGAGCAGCAGGCTCGTCGTCGTCTGGTACGCCGTGGCCAGGAGCCGGGACACCGTGTCCCCGTCCGTCGCATCACCGACCGCCAGTCGCAGGTCGGCAATCAGGCTCGGGAGGGTGCGCTCCAACTCCGTGTATTGGCAGGTGTGGAAGAGCCTCAGTGCTGATCCGACGCGTTCGTACAGGACGGCCGTGCCCTGGGGGCCACCGGTGCCCGCGGGGCCGGGACCGGGCAGGAGGGCCTGGACGAGGGCGGTGTGCAAGGCCGAAGAGCCGGCCGGGGCCGCGAGCGCTGCGATACTCGCGGCGAGGAAGGTGCGGCGGTGCATGTCGTCAGCTTCTCGATCGGCGGCGGAGACGTCCTGAGACGGGGCGAGGCCCAACTCATGAGGCGGGATGTTCAGTTCCTGCGCGATGGCGCGTAATACGCGGATGTCCTCCGTGCCGCGACCGCTCTCCAGACGGCTCACCTTGGACTGGTGATACCCAAGCGCTGCGGCCACGCCGTGCTGTGAACGCCGCTGTAACACCCGTGCCCGACGGATCCGGTCTCCGATCCGTCTCGCTTCCCCATGCGCGTCGGCCATCTGCCACGGCTCCTTCCGCCGTCGCTGATCCTGCCTGCTCAATCGAGCATAGATCAGCCGTAGTTGGCCGTGATGCAGCCCCTGCATAAGTCATGCATCGCCCGCGTCAGGGCTCACCACTCGCGGCGACGGACTGGTTGCTTGGTGTGGCCCCACCTACACCGGGAGGCCGCTCATGGAAGCGCACCAGCTCGCTCTTTCCCTACCCGCGATGCCCGCCGCAGCAAGCCAGGCCCGGCACCAGGCCGTGGACGCGATAGCGGGCTGGGGCTCGGGACTGGGCGCCGAGGTGGTGCACACAGCCGAACTGCTGGTCAGCGAGCTCGTCACCAACGCGGTCCAGTACGCCGGCACCGGATCCGTCTCGCTCGCGGTCTGTCTCGACGAGGCCGTCCTGCGGATCGAGGTCTGCGACACGAGCCCGGTCCTACCCCAGCCAGCTCTGCCCGACGCGGACAGCGAGGGCGGCCGGGGTCTGTTCCTCGTCGCCGCTCTCGCCGACCGGTACCACGCCGAACCGACGAAGAACGGCAAGCGCTGCTGGGCCGAAATCGACCTGACCAGCAAACCCAGCCAGGAAGTCGCCTGTTTCCCGCCCCTCCAGAGGAGTTGATGATGACGACCACCCACGCCCCCGGCGTGGCCGCCGAGGTGATCGCCGTACGCCCCGGGCCGCCGCTCGCCGGCACCGTGAGCGTCGACGGCTCCAAGAACGCCGCTCTGCCGCTCCTGGCCGCCGCGGCGGCCCTCGGTCGCCCGGGCCGATTGAGCAACGTCCCGGACAGCACGGACGTCCAGATCATGCTCACTCTGCTGCACCAGGCGGGTTGGCATGTCACGCAGCCCGTCGGCGAACCAACCACTTACGTGATCCTGCCGACGGAGGCATCTCAACGACTGCCCGATCTGGCGCAGGCAGCCCACATCCGCGCCTCGTACTACCTCGTCCCCGCCCTGCTCGCGCGTTACGGCCAGGCGCGGCTGCCTTGGCCGGGTGGCTGCCGGATCGGTGCGCGCGGGATGGAGCTGCACTTCAAGGTGTACGAGGCGTTCGGCGACCGGAGCCGGCAGGACAGCTCCGGGTACGGCATCGAAGCCCTCAGCTCTCACACGGGCACCGTCTCCATCGCACTGCCCTTCCGCTCTCGCGGTGCGACCGTGGCCGCGACACTGCGCGCCCTCACAACCGGCCGGCCCTTACGGCTGGGCCAACCCAACCTCTCGCCCGAAGTCCTGAGCGTGCTCGACGCCCTGAGTTCGGTGGGCTGGGAGACGCGCGCCAACGAGCATGTACTGACTCTCTCGCCGCCCTCCTCGCCGCCGACTGCCCCCGCTGCCTGGACCGTGCCCGGAGACAAGATCGAGGCAGCCACGCTGGCCTGCGCGATCGCCGCGACGCGCGGTACTGCCCGTATCGACGGCGTGCAGGGCAAGGACGTAGGCCCGTTCGTGGCTGCCCTTCATCAGCTCGGCATCCCCGCAGACGCGGAGCCGGGTGGCCTTACTGTCCGCGCGTATGAGACACCCCCCACTGGTCGTCCCCTGCGGGCCATCGCCTCTCTGAGCCCTGCGGGCCTCGACGCCGACTTCGAACCACCGCTCATGGCACTCGCCCTCGGACTGCCCGGCACGCATCTGTTCGCCGACGCCATCAATCCCGGCCGCCACGGCAACCTGCTGCCGCAGCTGACCCGCCTAGGCGCCCGGATCGAGGAGATCTCCCCCACCGAATGCCGCCTGACCGGGCCCCAGCAGCTGACGGGCGCGGGCGTCGAAGCCACCGACATCCGCACCGGGTCCGCCCTCATGGTCGTCGGCCTCACGGCCCGAGGCGTCACCACCATCGGCGGCCTCGACCAGCTGCGCCGCGGCCACGCCGACCTGTCCGGCAAGCTGCGCACCCTGGGCGCCGACATCTGCGAGGTCACCCCATGACCACCGACGGCCGGAACCTCCGCCGGGTCATTGCCACGACCGACGTCCACTCCGCCTTCGACAACGCCGCGCCCTTCCTGACACACCTCCACGCGCTGCGCCCGACCTCGCTCATCGTGGACTGCGGCGACTTCTTCGAAGGCAGTGGGTACTACCGCCTCGGTCGCGGCACGATCGAGCGCGAGATCCTGCTCGGGCTGTACGACGTGCTGGCCCCTGGCAACCACGGCTGGCCCCACCACTTCGAACCCGACCTCCACCTGCACACTGTCTGTGCCAACGCCGTCGATGCCAACACCGGCGACGCACTCTTCCGCCGCTTGTACATCGCGGACATCACTGGACGTCGCATCGGCGTAACCGCTGTGATCGGCCGACAAGCCTTCCACTCGATCCCGGTCGCCCAGCGAGCCGGCCACTGCGTCACTGATCCCGTCCAGGCCCTACGCGAGCTGATGCTCGCTCACCACCACGAGGTGGACAGCTGGGTCCTGCTCAGCCACTCCGGCTTCGACGAGGACCGGAAACTCGCGGCAGCCTGTCCGTTCCTCGATGTGGTCTTCGCCGGGCACTGCCACAGCGATCAGTACGGGCCGGTCCGGGTCGACGACACCCTGGTCGTCAAGGGTCGGGAACTCGCCGGCGGCTATGCCATCGCCACGCCCGTGGGCACGGGATGGGGTGCGGGCACCACGTCCTTCCCGGATCGGGCCCCGAGCGTCGTTCCCACGGAGCTTGCGGGCCTGCACTCACGCATCGAGGACGTCAAGCAGCAGCTGGCCGGCGTCCTCGGCCCGATCAGACCGGCCTACCGCCACCAGTCCCTCGACCGGCGCAGCCTGCTCGTGGACCTCACCGCCCGCCTGCGTACGGCACTCGGGGCAGACACGGTCATCCTCAACGAGACGGCACTACGCGCCGTACCACTCGGCGACACCCTCACCCAGGGCCACCTGCTCTCCATCGAACCGTTCGCCAACCAGCTGGTGCACGCCCACGTACCTGAGCAGGCACGCAGCGACCTCCCCGGCTGGCTGTCACATCTGACCACCCAGACCGGCCCGCTCGTCACCGCCCCCGATCCCTTGCCGGATGCCGTCACCACCGTGCTGACCACCGACTACCTCGCCGACAACTACCTCGGCGAGCGCACGCACGAGGCCGGCCTGCGTCTGGACCAGGCTGTCCAGCACGTCCTCACCGCCCCCGACACCGCGGAAGGAGGCAGTTAATGATCCTCACTGGCCCGGAGATCACCGCAGCCGCTCACGACGGCCGCCTCCGCATCACCCCCTTCGCCGCCGACCAGGTCAACCCCAACAGCTACAACGTGCGTCTGGGCCCCACCTTGATCACGTACACGAGCACGGTCCTGGACGCCCACCGGCCCAACCCCACCCGCGAAACCACCATCGGCCCGGACGGGCACGTCCTCCAGCCAGGCGAGCTCTACCTCGGCCACACCCTCGAAGAGGTCGGCTCCGACACCTTCGTCCCGCTGCTGTTCGGCCGCTCCTCCGTCGGCCGCCTCGGCCTGTTCGTCGAGATCACCGCCCCCATCGGCGACATCGGCTTCCACGGCCAGTGGACACTCATGCTCACCCCGATCCGACCGCTGCGCGTGTACGCCAGCATGAAAATCGGGCAGATCATGTTCTTCCTCTCCACCGGCGCCATCGACCTCTACCGCGGCAAGTACCAGGCCGCCACAGGCCCGCAGCCCTCCGTCTACTGGCGAGACCTCACCCGACTCCGGGCGGTGGCCTCGTGATCCTCACCGGCCCCGCCATCGCCGCCGCCGTCCAGGCCGGCGAGATCACCATCGACCCGTACGAGCCCAGCCGCGTCTCCCCCAACGCCTACGACTGGCGCCTCGGCAACACCATCCGCGTCTGCGACGGCGACCTCGACGCCGCAATGCCCACCACCTTCACCGAGCAGTCCATCCCCGACGCCGGCCTGGTGCTGCGCCCTGGCCTGCTCTACCTCGGCATCACCCTGGAACGGACCGGTTCGGAGACGTACGCGCAGCTGCTGAACGGCGACCGCACCATCGGCTCCCTGGGCATCTGGGTCCACGTGTCGGCTCCGCTCGGACACCAGGGCCATGCGATCCGCTGGACGCTGGAGATCCGCGCCACCCAACCGGTGCGCGTGTATCCGGGCATGACCTTCGGCAAGCTCGTCTTCCTCACCACCTTCGGCGCCCCGGCCAGCTACCAGCAGCAGCCGGCCAAGTACGCGTCCACGGAAGGCATCGACATCTCGCGCCTCTACGAGGAGATCGACGGAGGAATGCGGTGAACGCCAGCTCGGCCACCGGCCCGATGGCCGCCACCTTCCTGGATCTCCCCGCCGGAAGCCCCGGCGGCAGCGTCGAACTCTTCCTCGACCTCTACACCGGCGAGCAACCCCTCATCCCGGCCCACGCCTTCATGCTCGCACCACCTGGTCACGCTCCCCGTCCACCCGCCGGCCTCAACCTGCTCCCCGCAGCAGGCAAATGCCTGGAAGGAGCAGCCTTCAGCCGCTACGTCACCACCCTGCGCAGAGCGCTTACAGCCACGCTCGATCCCACACAGATCGACGTCCTCCACTTGCAGCACCTCGCATTCGGCGCCACTCCTGCCCTCATCCGGGCTCTGCCCTCGCATCCCCGGATCGCCCTCGTCCACGGCACGGACCTGCTCTTCGCCGAGACCCACCGAGACCAGCTCCAGGTGCTACGCGAAACAGCCAGGGCCGCCGACGCCATCGTGGTCCCGACCACCGCAATGGCCGACCGCCTCCTCAAGCTCGCCCCGCAGATCGAACGCCGCAAGATCACCCACATCCCCTGGGGCATCCCCGACCACCTGCTTACCGCCCCGCCCGCCCGGCCGGCACGCACCTCCGCCAGCCACCTGCGGCTCCTGTACGCAGGACGCCTGACCAACGAAAAGGGTGCCGAGGCCCTGATCAAGAGCCTGGCTCCCGTGCCCGGTATCGAGCTGAGCGTCGCAGCGCCCAAAGCCCAGTTCCACGTACTGGCCCCACTGCTGCAGCGAGCCGGCGTACGGGTCCGCTACCTCGGCTGGCTCCGCCGCCCACAGCTATGGAAAGCCTTCACCGAACACGACGTATTAGTCGTGCCGTCCACCACCCTGGAAGCCATGGGACTCGTCGCATTGGAAGCCCAAGCGTGCGGGCTCCCCGTCCTCTACCAGCCCGTCCCCGGCCTCAATCAAGCCCTCGCCGCTTCCGGCATGGCCACCGACTTCACCCACTCCGCCGCACTCGCGCGCGACCTCGACCGGCTGAGAAGGACACCCGGGCTGATGACTGCCCTCCGGCAGGCGGGCTATGCCAACGCGGCACGCTATCCCCTCTCGGCGACCGCACGATCCCTGACCGACCTCGGCCGACAGCTCACCTGAACCGACCGCCAGACGACCCGACACGTCACTACCCGAACCGCTCCACGAACGTCACTACGCTGACCGGCGGGACACCCCGGCGAAGAGGGAGACCATGACGTACGACCGCGACCGCATCGAAGCCCTCCTCGACGAGGGAGTCCGCGACAAGGTGTACCCGGGCGCCGTGTGGGCCCTCGGCGACGCCACCGGCACCCTCGCCCGGGGCACCACCGGGGTCCTCGACCCCGACGAGCCGGGGGTGCCGATGCGCACCGACACCGTCTTCGACGCCGCCAGCCTCACCAAGATCCTGGCCGTCTGGTCCTCCATCGGAGCCCTGTGGGAGGACGGCACCCTCGACCTCGACCAGCCGCTCGGCAGCTTCTGGCAGGAGGTCACCGGGCACCCGCTCGGATCCGTCACCGCCCGGCAGCTGCTGACGCACACCGCCGGCGTCCCGCTGCGGGCGCAGCTGAAGAACCTCTACGGCACCGACCCCTACGAGATTCGCCGAGGCGTCCTCCAAGAACAACTTCATCGGACACCCGGAGAAGCCGTCGAGTACACCGACCGGGCCGCCCTCATCCTGGGCTATCTCGCCGAACACCTCTCCGGCCAGCCCTTGGACCAACTGGCCACCACCCGCACCTGGCTCCCACTGAGCATGACCTCCACCCGCTTCGGCCCCTTGCCCGCCAGCCTCGCGACGCGCTGCGCGCCCACCGAACTAGACCAGGACACCGACACCCACCTCAAGGGAGTCGCCCACGACTTCTCGGCCCGCCTCTTGTGCGGCGTCTGCGGCATCGCCGGCGCCTTCACCGTCCTCGACGACCTCGCCGTCTTCCTCCAGTACATGCTCGCCCCCGCAGCGTCACAGCTCCGGGCTGGTTTCGGCATCGAGTGGATCAACGGGTCCCTGGCCATCGAGACGGGGCAGCTCCAGCCCGCTCGCGGCCTGTTCTGGCACCCCGCTCCCGGCACCACCATCGAGGAGGACGTCTGGGTCCACTACGGCTTCACCGGCACGGGCATGTGGATCTCACCCACCAAGGACCGCTGGGCGGTGCTCCTGACCAACAAGCTCTACTACACCCGCGACCGCGCACCGCTGACCGATGTCCGCAACAACTTCCGAGAGCTCGCCTTCAAGTAGAGGAGCCGATCGAGAGGTACGGCCGAGATGCCCACCGATCCGGTCGGGGAAGGGACCCCCGTGGCTCAGCCGACAGCCGATGACCAGCCAAAAGCGCTCATGCCCACCCTGGACTCCATGACCCTGCTGGTCGCCGCCGTCATCGTCCATGACAAGGCCACCAGCCGCGTGGTCCTCCTCCAGCGCAGCGACCAGGCCAAATTCGGCAGGGGCAAGTGGGATCTCCCGGTCGGCAAGAGCGAGCCCGGCGAGCCGATCACCGCGACGGCCGTCCGCGAGCTGTACGAGGAGACCGGTATGACCGTCAAGCCGGAAGCGCTCAAGGTCGCCCACGTCATCCACGGCGCCTGGGGCGTGGAAGCCCCCAACGGCTTCCTCACGGTCGTCTTCGTCGCCCATGAATGGTCCGGCGAGCCGGAGAACCGCGAACCGCGCAAGCACGCCCAAGTCCGCTGGGTCGACACCGGTGCCATCCCCGAAGAGTTCGTGGAGACCACCGCCAGCGCCCTTCATCGCTACCTGGCCGGCGGGCCTCAGGTGTCGCTGGACGGTTGGAACTGACCGAGCGCCTCTTCTGGGATAGCGTCTCGCCCCCACGGTGAGATGAGTGACCGCGTTCAGCGTTCGCCGACCTCGCCGCTTTCCTCCGCTACATGCTCGCCCCTGCCACGTCCCCCTTCGCGGGACGGTTTCGGTAACAGGTGGGTCATCTGCTCCATGAGCGCTGGCTTTCACGTAGGGACCGATCCTCCTGGCGTGCGACGTTTCGCTCGAATGGGTTCGGAGACCCGGTGAGTGGAGGTCGTGTCGCGTGTGGGTTCGGAAGTGAGCTGGCATTCAATTCGTCCGCCCGCTCTGCCGCCCGGCTTCGATCGCGGGCGGCAGTGTTGTGCTGTGTCCAGGGGAACTGCGCGGCGGCCAGTGTTGTGTCCAGAGCGGCGCGCATCCGGGCACCTGTCGCGACAGGGCAGGGGCGAGGTGGTGCCCCCTTACCCTGCCGGCCCTCGGCTGTGAGGTGCACACGTACCAGCAGCCGCAGCATCACCACCGTTCTGACGTGGGAGAACGGCCTTTCAAGTGACGCGGCCCCTACCGTGCCGCGCCCTTCGACCCAGCCGCTTCCGGTTGCGGCAGACGTACGGTTGAAGTACCGAGGGCATCACGCACTCCGGGCCACCACGCCGGGTCGTCCTCGGCGAGAGACGAGTGAATCCGGGCCGCCCCAGCGGTCGGCGCGGAGACGGGTCGGGGCCATGTACGCCGCGGTCGAAGCAACTCAGCGCAAGCTCATCACGGCAAGGATCGCGCTGAGCGCCCGTGCAGGTCCGCAACCTCGCCGAGGGGAGACGTGATGACCTTTTCCCGGCTGGACATCCATCGGCGGAACCGAGGAGAGCGGACGCTCGTCACGCTTGCCGGAGACATCGGGCCGGCCACGACGCCGCTGCTGCGGGCCGCAGTGGAGCAGTGTCTGCTGGACGGTGTCACCGTGATCGACATCGACCTGACCACAGTCGGCTCCTGCGACGCCAGGGGCTTGGACGTCCTCCTGTCGGCAGCACAGCGCGCCGGCCGGGTCCACGCTCGCCTGCGGCTGCACCATCCGTGCGCTCAGATTACCCGGGTCCTCGATGCCACGGGATCGACTTCGCTGCTCCCTACGGCCCCCGCGAGTCCCGTGCCGCCCGCCGCATCCGACGGCTTCATGAGTGCGGCGACGGGGGCGCCCGAGGACTCCGCTCGCCGACCGGACCAGCCGGTCCTCAAGGACGGGATCCGCCTTCGTCGGCTGACCCGCTGGCAGGCAGAAGACATGGGCGCGGACATCGCGGACCTGGCTGCGGAGTCCGTCGCAGGCACCACGGGCGAGCGGTACCACAACCGCGGGGACTTCCTGCACCGCTTGTCGATCACCGCCCGCCGCCCCGGCTTCGCCCTGCTGGTCGCCGAGACGACGGTGCTGGTCGGTTGCGCCTTCGGTTTTCCGATGGGCTCTGAAGGCTCCGGCAGCCGGGGGTCCGACGGAACGCTCCAGGAGATCATCCAGCGGCTCACCTCCCGCGCACGGTTCGTCGTCCTCACCCAGGTCGTGGCCCACCCGCACGTTCAGCACCGCGACATCGCCCGCCGGCTGCAACAGCGTCTGCTCACAGAGCTGCACTCCTCCCTCGGGATCACCCTGCTGCATCCTGCCGACCGGGCAGGACAAGCCGCCTTCTCGTCCTGGGGCTGGCAGAACATGGGTGAGGTCGTCGGGCTGCCCGGCTCCGTCGCCCCATGCGTGTTGACTCTGTCCCTCGAAGGGCAGCTCTCGGCACGCCGATGACGTGGCAGAGGAGCGATGAGCCGGCGGTCGTACCGGCCGGGGCGCGGTCACGTGACCCGTCTTCCGCCGTATGGAGGTGCCTCCACGGGATGGCTGCCTGCTTCTCGGCGCGATGGCTGCGCACCACGCCGCCCGCCACGGCTGGGAGTAGCGTGGGAGGTACCGAGAACTTCCGGGCGTACGACCACGGCGGCGCCGTTCCCGGCGAGTGACTGACACGGGCAGCCGGAAAGCAGCGCCCGGAACGGGATCGCACGATGAACGCCATCACAAAGCCCGCCGAAGGTACCGCGCCAGGTTACGGACACTCCTACCGGATGCCCATGCCCCGGCTGCGCCTCACGCCGGACGTCAGCCATGGCCCGCTGGACGGCGCATGGTGGCCGCGCTGCGACGCACTCGAACTCGAATTGCCCGCGCTGGTCGGTTCCCTGGATCCGAGCAGCGGCACCGTCACCCGCGTGACCGTGGGGACCGCCGCCTGGCCCGACGCCCCGCAGGAGGTGATGGCGCCCGGCCACGTGATCGAGGTGGTCCTGACCGATTCCGCCGCCGAGGCGCACGCCATCACCGTGGACTGCGGCACCGTGGGACGCTGGGAACTGCTGGTGATCCCCCCGGACGAGCCGGCCGGAGTAGCCACCCGGCTGCTGACCGCCGCCGCCGACCCCGGGAACCCACTGTCGGCTCCGCGCCTGCTGGCACTCGCCGAGAGCAGCCTCGACGGACAGGACGCATGGGAGTCGGAAGGAGGAGCCGGACCCAGGTGAGCAGCCCGGCCGGCTCCGCCCGACCAGCGGGCCGGGCATTCACGACCGCAGATGGAGCCATGGCACCGACAGATCCGTTGTCGTCCCGGCCCGCACCCGCCCGAAGCGTGACCGCGGAAGGTGAGGGGATGGCGGCAGGATGGCGCCCGGACCGGTCCGAGAGCCTCGGGGAAGCGCTCCTCGGGAAGATCCTCGACAGCGCGCACGAACTCCCGCCCCATCTCATCGGGCCCTTGGTCGCCGACGTCGTGGAGCGGCTCGGTGGCCGCCGTCCGCAGGTGCTGTTGCAGGACTACGGCCAGTTGGTGCTCGTACCGCTGCCCGGTGAGGGACTCACCGGCGGGGAACCTCACGTGATCGACGACTCCGAGGCGGGCCGCTGCTTTCTCGATGCCGTCCCTGTAGAGGTGCCCCATGAGGACGGCGTCCGGGTCCATCTGCCCCTGCTGGACGGCGGTGACCAGGTGGGGGTCATGGCGGTGACGCTGGACAGCGTCGATGACGACGATCGCCGCCTGCTGCTCAGGATCTCCGGGTTGGTGGCCGACCTTCTGGTGACCAAGCACGGCTACTCCGACCTGTTCTTCGACGTCCGACGCGGTGAGGCGATGAGCGTCGCAGCGGAGATCCAGTGGTCACTGCTGCCACCGCTCGCGATGATCATGCCCCGGGTCGCCGTGGCCGGGATCCTGGAACCCGCCTACGACGTGGGCGGCGACAGCTTCGACTACGCGCTCAACCACGACGTCCTCCACGTGGCCATGATCGACGCGATGGGCCACGGACTGGACGCGGCCACGATGGCCACCGTGGCCATCGGCGCCTACCGCCACGCCCGCCGCGCCGGCATCGGACTGTCGGAGATCTACGCGTTCATGGACCGCGCCGTGGCCAGGCAGTTCGGTCCCGAGCACTTCGTCACCGCGCAGATGATGCAGCTGGACACGACGACGGGACGGGTGCAGTGGGTCAACGCCGGGCACCCGCCGCCGATCCTCGTCCGCGACCACCGCGTCGCACAGCGTCTGGTCGCCCCGACGACCCTCCCCGTCGGCCTCGGTGGTCCGGAGCCCCGGATCAGCGGGCTGGGGCTGGTGCCCGGGGACCGAGTCCTCTGCTTCACCGACGGAGTGGTCGAGGAGCACAAGAGCGGCGGGGAGGAGTTCGGGGAGGACCAGCTGATCGACTGCGTGAACCATCTGGAGAGGACCGGCCGCGGCATCCGGGCGGTGACGCGCTCCCTGTCCCACACGCTCAAACAGGCGCGGGGCGGACAGACCAGCGATGACGCAACGCTGCTCATGGTGGAGTGGCGCGGCTGAACCCCCCGACACCGTTTTGCTGGTCGCGCCCGGCGGCGGGCCCGTCAGCCCGGCGAACCGTGCCCGCTCCCGGTGTCGATGAGAATCTGTTCCGCCTGGCTGTTGTTGTCTGCCCGGACCGCCTGGGCCATCGCGGCGCGGGCGGCGTCCGGTGCCGCGTCCGGCGGAACCACGAGCAGAGAGAAGATGTCCCTGTCGCCCCGGGTGATCAGGACCGTGTCGTCACCGACCGGGAAGGCATCAATGTGCACCACCCGGTCGTCCACGGCGATACGCGTCGGGAGACCTTCCCAGGCCGCGGTGTCCAGTCCCACACGGGTCACGGGGCCGAGGTGGGCAATGAGGGCGCTCAGCAGCGCGGGCAGCTCAGCACCGATGTCGCGCGAGCGCGGCCACCACGCGCCGTCGAGGACGCCTTCGCGTGATTCGGTCGTTTCCAGCCGGAGAAGCGCACACCCTGGCCGCACCGCCTCGTGGACGCCGCTGGGCAGACGCCGGGGAACAGGTGGTGTATCCGAGCTGGTCATGATGACCACCCGTCTGAGGGCTGGTGCGACGACGGGACTCCGCCTCGCACCTGCCACGTTACTCCTGGTGTCACGCGCGACGGGCATCTCCGAAGCTCCCCCTCGTCCGGCCCCGGAGGGAACGGATGCAGCACACAGGACGTCCGTCGCATGTCGAGAGCTCCCTAGGCGCGAAAACTGGGCATGAACGCCTCCCCAGCCAGGTCCCCGGAGGGCACATCCAGGGCACATGAGTCCGGGAAACGGCGTTGACCCGTGAGAACTACCGAGGAGTGTTTCCGCAGGTCAACGCACGCTTCACAGAGAAACCCCAGGCCAGCGCCCCGCCCCTCCCAATCGCTGCACGAGTGGCAGGACTTCAGCCATCGGTTGCATGAGGCGGGGCATCAGCCTTATTGCCTTGTGTGGCCCTGAGCTGGGGTTTTCGTGGGTTCGAGGCCGACATGATCAGCGCTTGATCGCGTCGGCGACGAGTGCCTGCAACTGCCTGACCGAGGAGGGCCGCGCCACCATCCAGCGCGACCTGGCCGCCGTACTGCTGCGCTGGGAGGGCGCCCCCGACACCGCCTTCTTCCGTGCCCAGGCGTGGAGTTACCTCGTCGAACTGCCCGAGGGCGCCCAGACCACGGCCGAGGACGACGCGCCACGATTCCTGGTGGAGGTCACGGTCCCGCAGGGCGCCCTGTCCGAGCGTCGCAAGGCGGGCCTGGTCGAGGAGGCGACGAAGACCGTCCTGGCCGCCGCCGGCCTCGGCCCGGACGACGCCCTGCGGGTGTGGGTGCTGGTGCACGAGCAGCCCGACGGCACCTGGGGCGCGGGCGGTTCCGTCGTCCGCTACGCCGACCTCGTGGCCCTGGCGAAGGAGCAGCGCACCGATGCGTGAACTGACCTACGCCGCCAAGCGCACCGTCGAATGGCGAGAAGCACCCGATCCCGAGATCCAGTCGAGCGCTGAGGCGATCGTCGCCCCGGTCGCCGCCACCCCGTGCGACGTCGACTCCGCCATCCTCGCAGGTCAAGGCTTCATCGAGCCGCCCTTCGCCCTGGGCCACGAGTGCGTCGCCCGGGTCGTCGAGACCGACGACGCCGTCACCGCCGTCACCCCCGGCGACCTCGTCGTCGTCCCCTGGTCCGTCAACTGCGGCACCTGCGACCGCTGTCGCGCCGGACTCACCGCACACTGCACCACCGTGCCCTACATGGCCATGACGGTGGCATGAGCGCGACGCTCCTGGACGAACTCATGGGCCGCGCCTGCGCGGCAGCCGGGATGCCCGGCCTGACCGTCTGTGCGCGGTCGGACCCGTCTACGATCAGCCGCCATGGACTGGCTGGAGCGGATGGCGAAGCTGAGGCAGTGGACCAGGAGCGGAACACGCGCCCCGCACAAGCCGCTGCTGCTCCTGTACGCCCTCGGCCGGTTCCAGCAGGACGCCGACGGCGGTCTGCGCTACACCGCGGTGGAGCAGGACCTGCAGCGCCTGCTGACCGAGTACGGACCGCCCCACAAGACGACGCCCGCCTACCCCTTCCACCACCTGGTCAGCGACGGCGTATGGGAAGTGCGCACCGATCGGGGACCGGGAAGCCCCGGGAGCGGGGTGCGGGACCTCCGCGAGACGGGCGCCACCGGGCGGCTCGCGCCGGACCTGAGAGCGGCGCTGCGCCGCGAGCCGGATCTGCTCGGCAGGATCGCGCGACTGCTGCTCGACCTGCACTTCCCGCCCTCCCTGCACGGGGAACTGTGCGAAGCCGCCGGCCTGGAACTGGAGCCGTCCGGGGTCGAGCAGCTCTCGGCGGCACGCAGGCAGCGGGATCCACGGATGCGGGAGCAGGTCCTGACCGCCTACGAGTACCGGTGCGCTTTCTGCGGATACGACGGCAGGATCGGCGCGGTGCCGGTCGGGCTGGAGGCCGCCCATGTGCGCTGGTGGGCGTTCGGCGGCCCCGACGAGATCGAGAACGGGCTCTGCCTGTGCTCGCTGCACCACAAGCTCTTCGACAAGGGCGTCCTCGGCGTGGGGGACGATCACCGCATCCTGGTCTCACAGCGCTTCGTCGGCCACAGCCCCGCCGCCCGCGAGCACGTCATAGCCCTCGCGGGCCGCCCGCTCGTCGGTCCACAGCCCGGCGCGCGCCCCGTTGCCGCAGCTCACCGTGACTGGCACGCCCGACAGGTCTTCCACGGCGAACCACGCCCTGCCACGGCCGCCTGACCGCGGCGGCTACCAGACCCTCGACCTCCACTTCACCGCCGACCAGCCGGGACTGTCCCTGTTCCACTGCCACCAGCAGCTCCACATGGACTACGGGTTCATGATCCTGCTGCGCTGCTCCTGATCCCGCCGGGCCCGGTGCCTCCCTCCCGTTGGGAACCGGCCCCGGTCGGTCTATCGTCGGAATTCTCAGGCCAGAAGGAGGAGGACGGCCGGTGATGCCGCAGGACGAGGCCGTGGTGGGCCGCACGGGCAAGGTGCTCATCGGGACGCGGGGATCCGCGGGCCCCGGTGAGGTCCTGGTGCGGGTCAGGGGCGGTTCCGAGACCTTCCTGGCGTGGTCCGAGGATCCCCTGCCCGCGGGCGCCACGGTCCTCGTGATCGAATCACGGGGATGCCGCGAGGTCGGCGTCATCGAGTGGGTGGATCCATTGGACACGCTCGGCGGAGACACCGCCGACGCAGGCTGAGGAGTACAAGCATGTTCGGATACCGCGTTCCCGCTCCCGACGAGGCGATGTTGATCTCGGGAGGCCGGCGGGGACTGGGGGGCGCGCCGTTCCGAGTGGTGACGGGCCACGGAAAGTTCGTACTGCCCGTCTTTCGCAAGGTCCGCTTCCTCACCCTGTCCATGTGTGAGGCGGAGGTCACCGAGACCTGTGTGACCAAGCAGGGCATCTCGCTGCACGTCCGCGCGGTCATCGCCTTCAAGGTCGGCAACGACCACGAGAGCATCATCAACGCCGGTCAGCGCTTCCTCTCCGACCAGGAGCAGATGTCGGTGCTCACCGGCCGGATCTTCGCCGGCCACCTGCGGGCGATCATCGGCTCGATGACGGTCGAGGAGATCGTCACCGAGCGGCAGAAGCTCGCCGCCGAGGTGCTGGACACCTCCAAGACGGAGATGGCGAAGATCGGCCTGATCGTCGACTCGCTGCAGATCCAGTCGATCGACGACGGCGACACCGGCTACATCGACGCGATGTCCGCCCCGCACAAGGCGGCGATCCAGCGGCAGGCCCAGATCGCCCAGGCCCAGGCCACCCAGGCCGCGGTCGAGGCGGAGCAGGAGGCGGCCCGCAAGCAGGCCGAGTACGCCCGGCAGACCGCCATCGTCAAGGCCGAGTACTCGGCCGAGGTGGACCGCGCCCAGGCGCAGGCCGCGCAGGCCGGACCGCTCGCCCAGGCCCACGCGCAGCAGGAGGTGCTCGAGGCCCAGACGGAGCTGGCGCAGCGCCAGGCCGAGCTGCGGCAGAAGCAGCTGGTGGCCGAGGTCGTCAAGCCCGCCGAGGCCGAGGCCGAGCGGGTGCGGATCCTCGCCGCCGCCGAGGCCCAGCGCATGAAGATCCAGGCGGAGGCCGCGGCCTCCTACGACCGGGTCGCACTCGACCGGATGCTCATCGACCAGCTCCCGCAGATCGTGAAGGAGGCCGCCGGCGGCCTGTCCGGCGCCAACGTCAACGTCCTGAACGGCGCGGACGGCCTCGGCGAGATCGCCGCGGGCCTGGTGTCCCAGGGTCTGACGATCCTCGACTCGGTCCGGCAGGGCCTGGGCCAGGACAAGGACGGCCAGGGCCCGAGGGGTGACGTCAACGGCCTGCTCCAGCTGCGCTCCGGCAAGGAGCGGAAGTCGGACGACGGTCCCGTGGACATGGACTAGCCAGTCGGCGGCGGCGTGGGCCCGGCAGGCGCGCAGCTGGGCGATGCCGGTCACCGGGGCCGCGCAGCGCGTCCGTACGGTCAGTACGACGGCGTCGGCGCCGGTCAGCGCCTCCTGTACGGCGCGCCGGTCGGCCGCGTCCACCGCGACCGGCGTCACCTCGGGGTCGTCGCTCTCCGGCGGCTTCCGTCGCCCGCACCGCGCTGCGCTGGTCGGAGACGGTCGGCTTCCGGTTCAGTCCAGCTGGAGCAGGTCGGCCAGCCCCGCCTCCTCGAACGCCGCCAGCACGTCGTCACGGGTCTCGGTGAAGTGGGCCCAGCTGTCGCAGTGGGCCGGGACCACCCGGCGGGCGCCGAGGAGCCCGGCGGCGGTCACGGCGCCGGCGGCGTCCAGGACGAGCAGGGCGCCGTCGAGGATGCCCGGGATGCGCGGCGCCCCGGCGAACAGCACCGCGGTGTCCACCGGGCCGAAGCGGTCGGCGATCTCCTTCACCAGTTCCAGGGAGGCGTTGTCCCCGCTGACGTAGACGGTGGGCAGGTCGGCCGAGGTGAGGACGAAGCCGATGACCTCACCGATGACCGCGTCGGCGCCGTCGGGGCCGTGCAGGGCGGGTACGCCGGTGACGGTGAGCGTGCCGCCGTCGGGCCGGGGCAGCTCGACGGACTGCCAGGGAGCGAGGCCCTCGGCGGTGCCGCCGAGGCGGACGGCGCCGCCGCTCGTGGTGAGGGTGCGCGGTACGGAGGCGAGCAGGGCCCGGCCGGAGTGGTCGAGGTTGTCGGGGTGCTCGTCGTGGGAGAGCAGGACGACGTCGACCGGGCCGAGGTCGGTCTGCGGCAGGCGGGGCGGGGCGGTCTTGCTCAGGAACCGGCCGCTGCCGCGCGGGTAGTCGCCCGGGGTGTCGAAGGTGGGGTCGGTGAGGAGGCGGAGACCGCCGTACTCGATGAGAACGGTCGGGCCACCGAGTACGCGCACGGGAACCGGCTCGGCCGTAGCAGTCATGGCGAAGTCCTCACGGTTGGATCCGTTGCTTTCCATGAGAAGAAGCTAGCTCCATCTCACGGATGCGCGCAAGCCTTACCATGAGGGATGTGAAGGGAAGCCTGACCGACGACATGGGGCTGCCGCCCGCACCGGGCGCCGAGCAGCACCCCGCGCTCGACCTCGCCAACAGCGCACCCGCCCTGCCCGGCGGCCGGTTCACCGACCTGCTCGGCACTCCGCAGGCCGCGAACCACTGGCTCACCGCGCACGGGCTCGCCCCGGCCGACGCCGGACTGCGGGAGACCTGCGCGGCCCAGTTGCGCTCCCTGCGCGAGCACCTCCGGTCGCTGATCGCCGCCCGGGTCGAGGGCCAGACCCCTCCGGCCGGCGCCCTGAACGCCGTCAACGACGCGCTCACCCGCGCCCCCGCGGCGGCACTGCTGCACTGGTCCCCGGAGCGCGGCCCGTACCGAGCGACGACCCACCCCACCACGCAGATCCTCGAACACGCCCTGGCCGCCCTCGCCGCCGACGCCGCCGACCTGCTCACCGGCCCCGACGCCGACCGCCTCACCGCCTGCGGCTCGCCCCCCTGCAACCGCTACCTGCTCCGCCACGGCCGCCGGCACTGGTGCTCCACCCGCTGCGGCGACCGCGCCCGCGCCGCCCGCGCCTACGCCCGTCGCACGGGACGCACCGAGGAGGACTGAGCGCACCCGGACCACGACTCGCGGACCCACGCCGCCGTCATCACCCCCGGCCGACCCTACGTATTGTAGGTTCCCAACCGGCGGCGATCGCAGGGCTGTTCATTCGTCTGTTCATCGGGGGATCCATGCAGGACACGGAAACAGAGGCAGCCGTGCAGGTCGGGGTGCGCAGTCTCGCGCCGACGCTGATCCTGCTGGCCGTCAGCCTTCTCGTCGCCGCCGTCGGCGTGTACGAGCTGTGCGGGTTCGGGCTGCACAGCCTCGACCGGCGGCCGCATCTGTTCAGCGACGGACTCGCGACCGGCGGGGTGATCGTCGCCGCGGTCGCGGCCGGCGCGGCGGTGGGCAACCTGGGCTGGCATCTGGTGGCGGCCCGGCGTGCCAGGGGAAGGGCCGGGTAAGAGGCATGGCACGGGAAGGGCCGGGTAAGAGCGGTTGTCGGTACGCTCCTGTCCCGGAAGACCATCCAACCGGACTACCCTACAAGCTGTAGGGTCAAAGGTGGCCCCGACCGGGGTCGACCGTCCCCCACTCTTCAAGGTGACCAGTCACCATGCCCGCTCAGCAGCAGACCCTGCTCTCCTCACAGGTCCCCGCACAGCGCGGCACGCGCCGTGTGCCGCAGCTGCCCGTGCCCGGGCCCCGCCTGCGCGCGCGGGCCGCCTCGGCCACCGTGTGGTACCTGCGGCTCATCGCCGTCTTCAACGTCATCGCGGTCATGTCGCTGCCGTTCCGCAAAGAGGTGCAGGAACACAACGACGGCAAGCTCTTCACCGCCCGCCACGTGCACGCGCACACCCACCACGCCGGCCAGTTCTTCACCCCGTACCTGGCCACCGCCGGCCTGGCCTCGGCCGCGGCGGCGATCTTCCTGGCGCTGGTGATGCGGCGCGGGAAGCGTGCCGCGTGGGTGGTCAACCTGCTGTGCGCGGGCCCCCTGTTCGTGCTCTACGTCCTCGCGCTCACCCAGCACCCGTTCCGCGACCACGCCTTCAACTGGGTCTCCACCGCCCTCACCGGCCTCTTCGTGGCCGCGCTGCTGATCGGCCGCCGCGAGTTCAACGCCATCGGCGACCCCTCCAACCCCAAGCTCGCGCTGGCCGTCGGCGCCGGCGGCCTCCTGGTCACCGGCGGACTCGGCACCCTCCTCGTACACGCCACCAACAAGCTGACCGGCGCCACCTGGTACGACGAGCTCGCCTACAGCCTGCTGCGCGGCATCAGCGTCGGCCCGCTCGCCGACCGGGTCGACTCCGTGCACGCGCCCCGCTGGGCCGACATCATCCTCAACATCCTGCTCGCCGCGGCCTTCCTCCTGGTCCTGTACGCCTGCTTCCGCTCCCCGCGCGGCCGCCGGCGGCTCACCGAGGAGGACGAGACCCGTCTGCGGGCCCTGCTGGACAAGCACGGCGCGCGCGACTCCCTCGGCTACTTCGCGCTGCGCCGCGACAAGGCCGCCATCTTCTCCCCCACCGGCAAGGCCGCCGTCACCTACCGCGTCGTCGGCGCCGTCTCGCTCGCCTCCGGCGACCCGATCGGCGACCCCGAGGCCTGGCCCGGCGCCATCGACGCCTGGCTCGCCGAGGCCCGCCGGCACGCCTGGACCCCGGCCGTCATGGGCGCGAGCGAGGAGGCCGGCACCATCTACGCCCGGCACGGCCTGGACGCCCTCGAACTCGGCGACGAGGCCATCGTCGACATCGCCGACTTCACCCTCGAGGGCCGCGCCATGCGCGTGGTCCGCCAGGCCCACAACCGGGTCAAGCGGGCCGGCTACACCGTCCGCATCCGCCGCCACGAGGACATCCCCGCCGACGAGATGGCCCTGCTGATGAAGCGCGCCGACGACTGGCGCGACGGCGCCACCGAACGCGGCTTCTCCATGGCCCTCGGCCGCCTCGGCGACCCGGCGGACGGCCGCTGCGTGATGCTGGAGTGCCGCGACGGCAACGACGAACCGCGCGCCCTGCTCAGCTTCGTGCCCTGGGGCGAGCACGGCCTCTCGCTGGACCTGATGCGCCGCGACCGCGACTGCGAGAACGGCCTGATGGAGTACATGGTCGTGGAACTCCTGCTGCGCGGGAAGGAGTTGGGGATCAAGCGGGTGTCGCTGAACTTCGCGATGTTCCGCTCGGTCTTCGAACGCGGCGCCCGCCTGGGCGCAGGCCCCGTCCTGCGCCTGTGGCGCTCCACCCTCACCTTCTTCTCACGCTGGTGGCAGATCGAGTCCCTCTACCGCGCCAACGCCAAGTACCGCCCGGTGTGGGAACCGCGCTTCCTGCTCTTCGCCAAGAGCAGCGACATCCCCCGGATCGGCCTGGCGAGCGCCCGGGCGGAGGGGTTCCTCGAAATCCCGGGAATCGGCGGCCGCAAGTCGTAGGGGCGTCACGGTGTTGCGGACCGCCGGGCTCACTTCACCCCGGCGGTCCACAACCGTACGACCAGCGGTCCGCAACCCTACGACCAGCGGTGCGTAACCCCACGACCAAGGGCGCGCGGCCGAGTCGATGTACGTCGGCCCCCCGGCCCCCTCGGCGCGAGCCACCACCACGGACCCGCACCCGGCGACGCCGAAGCACCCTTGGCGACCCTTGGGCGCTCAGCCGCCCACGGTGAAACCGATCACCGCTCCGCCGCCCTCCCGCCGGAAGGCGAACGGCGCTCCGCCGTGCGCCATGGCGACCTCGCGGACGATGGACAACCCCAGCCCCGAGCCCGGCAGGGACCTCGCGTCGGCGGCCCGGTAGAAGCGGTCGAAGATCCGGATCAGATCGCCCTCGGCGATGCCAGGCCCCCGGTCCAGCACCTCCACCCGCACGGGCCCCGACCGCGCCGGCCCGGTGATCTGGACCTCGATGGGCCCCTTCCTCTCCCGGTCGAACTTGGCCGCGTTCTCCACCAGGTTCGACATGGCCCGCTGCAGCATCCCCGGCCGCCCGTCGGTCGTCGTGTCACCGCTGGTGCGCAGGACGATCTCCCGCCCGGTACGGCGCTTGGCCAGCCCCACGACGTCCTCGGCGATGTCGGCGAGGTCCACCCGCTGCGGCGGCTCGGTGTCGGACTGCCCCGCGGCGAGATCGACCAGCTCGTTGACCAGGTCGGTCAGCTCCCGCGCCTCCTGGCTGAGATCGGCGACCAGTTCCTCCCGCATGGCAGGCGACAGCTCGTCGATCCGGCGCAGCAGGGAGATGTTCGTACGCAGCGACGTCAGCGGAGTGCGCAGTTCGTGCCCCGCGTCCTGCACCAGGCGCCGCTGGTCCTCCTCGGACTGGGCCAGGCGGCCCAGCATGCGGTCGAAGGCGCGGCCCAGCCGGCCCACCTCGTCCAGCCCGGCCACCGGCACCTCGATGCCCAGCTGCCGGGTGCGGGCCACGTCCTCCGCGGCGGAGGTGAGGATCACCAGGCGCCGGGTGATCCGGCGGGCCAGCCACCAGCCGAACAGGCCGGCCGCCACCACGACCGCCACCATCAGGACCAGCGTCCGCCGCTGCAGCGTCCGCAGCAGGTCCTCGGTGTCACTGAACTCCTGCGCGACCTGGACCGCGCCCCGCCCGTCGCCGAGCGAGACGGTGGCGATGCGGTACACGTCCGAGTCCACCGGCACGTCCTTGTGCTGGACCACCTTCCCCGCCGTCGTCGCGAGCGCCATGGCCTTGTCACGGGAGGTGACGGGCAGGCTCGGGTTGCCGTGGTCCACGATCTGCCCCTGCGCGCCCAGCACCTGCACATCGGTGCGGGCCGGCCGCACCAGGTCGTGCCCGGGACGGGAGGAGGAGAAGTCCTCGGGGAGCATCTCGTGCCCCCGCACCTCGCCCTGCACGTCCTGCACGACCTGCGTGAACACCGACTGCTGGTCGACCCGGACGAGCCGCGCGGCACTGCTGTAGGACAGGATGCCGACGAGGACCGTGACGGCGGCGGTGACGGCCGCGAAGGACACGGCGAAGGTGGTGCGCAGCGAGACCAGCTTGGGCCGGCCGGGCGCCAGCAGCCGCCGCAGGCGGCCCACCTAGTCCTCCCGAAGCACGTAACCCACGCCCCGCACGGTGTGGATCAGCTGCGGCGCACCCGGTTCGTCGAGCTTGCGGCGCAGGTAGCCGACGTACACGGCGAGGTTCTTCGAGCCGGGCCCGAAGTCGTAGCCCCAGATCCGGTCGTAGATCGTGGAGTGGTCGAGCACGATGCCCGCGTTGCGCACGAGCAGCTCCAGCAGCTCGAACTCCGTGCGGGTCAGCTCCAGCTCACGCTTGCCGCGCCAGGCCCGGCGGGCCTGCAGGTCCATGCGGATGCCGGCGGCCTCGACCTGCCGGTCGGAGAGCTGGGGCTCCCGGCCACCGCTCTCACCGCCGCCGCCGTTGCCGCCGGCGGGCACCGGGCTGGTACGGCGGAGCAGGGCGCGCAGCCGGGCGAAGACCTCCTCGACGTCGAACGGCTTGACCACGTAGTCGTCCGCGCCGGCGTCCAGTCCCGCGATGCGGTCGGCGGTCTCCACGAGCGCGGTGAGCATCAGGATCGGGGTGCGGTCACCCTCGGCCCGCAGCACCCGGCAGACCTGGAGGCCGTCGATCCCCGGCATCATCACGTCGAGCAGGAGGACGTCCGGCGGGGTCTTGTGGGCCTGCGCCAGCGCCTCTACGCCGTCGGCCACCGCCGTCACCTCGTACCCCTCCAGCGTCAGGGCACGCTCCAGGGCATGACGGATGGCACGGTCGTCTTCAGCGAGCAGCACAGTCTGGGGCACGCACCCAGTTTGCCAAGGCCCCGGGCGGTTCGGTCGGGGCGGGCGGACCTACGATCACCCTTTTTACCCCCCTCTCACCGTCACAGGGGCAACCCGGCCCGCCGCCCTACCGTCTTCTCACCCCATCCAGGTCCAAGCCGTAAACCCGCCGGCCCCAGGCCGGAGCGGTCAGGCCGTCGCCCGCCCGCCGAACGGCGCCACCAGCACCAGCCGCCCGCGCACCCCGCCCTCCGCCGGCCGCGCGTGCGCCTTCGCCGCCTCCTCCAGCGCGGACGTCCGAGCCACCCTCAGGGTCAGCACCCCCTCGTCCACCAGCCTGACCAGCTCCGCGAGCTGCGCGCCGTCCGCCCGCCCCCACCCGTTCTGCGTCCGCACCCCGCGCTCCGCCTCCGGCAGCCGACGAGCCGCGCACCGGCTCCCGCACCCCATGCCAAGCTGCTGCCCATGTCGATCCTCCGCTCCGCCGCCCTGTTCGTCGTCGCCGCCGTCTTCGAGATCGGCGGTGCCTGGCTGATCTGGCAGGGCATGCGCGAGCACCGGGGCTGGCTGTGGATGGCCGGCGGGGTCCTCGCCCTCGGCGCGTACGGCTTCGTCGCCACCTTCCAGCCCGACGCCCACTTCGGCCGCATCCTGGCCGCGTACGGCGGCATCTTCGTCGCCGGCTCCCTTCTGTGGGGCGCGGTCGCCGACGGCTACCGCCCCGACCGCTGGGACGTGACCGGGGCGCTGATCTGCCTCGCCGGCATGGCCGTGATCATGTGGGCCCCCCGCAACGGCGCCTGAGCCTCACCTACGCTGGACGGGACCTCGAAAAGCCGCCAGACTCCAGGAGCTGCCCATGGCCCCCGCCTCCCGCATCGCCGTCGTCACCGGTGCGAGCAGCGGCATCGGCGCCGCCACGGCCCGGCAGCTCGCAGAGGCCGGCTACCGCGTCGTCCTCACCGCCCGCCGCAAGGACCGGATCGAGGCGCTGGCGGAGGAACTGACCAAGGCGGGCCACTCGGCGGTCGCCTACCAGCTCGACGTCACCGACCGCACCGCCGTCGACGAGTTCGCGACGGCCTTCCAGACCATCGGCGTCCTGGTCAACAACGCGGGCGGCGCCCTCGGCGCGGACCCGGTGGCCACCGGCGACCCGGCCGACTGGCGCACGATGTACGAGACCAACGTCATCGGCACCCTCAACCTCACCCAGGCCCTGCTGCCCAAGCTGGTCGCCAGCGGCGACGGCGTGATCGTCGTCGTCTCCTCCACCGCCGGCCACGGCACCTACGAGGGCGGCGGGGGCTACGTCGCCGCCAAGCACGGAGCCCACGTCCTCGCCGAGACCCTCCGCCTGGAGATCGTCGGCCAGCCGGTCCGCGTCATCGAGATCGCCCCCGGCATGGTGAAGACGGAGGAGTTCGCCCTGACCCGCTTCGCCGGCGACGAGACGAAGGCGGCCAAGGTCTACGAGGGCGTCGCCGAGCCCCTCACGGCCGACGACGTCGCCGAGACGATCACCTGGGCGGTCACCCGCCCCAGCCACGTCAACGTCGACCTCCTCGTCCTCCGCCCCCGCGCCCAGGCGTCCAACACCAAGGTCCACCGGGAGCTGTGATGTCCGAAGAAACCCCCGAAACCCCCGACGACGCCGCCTCCCTGGAAAAGGCCCGCCTGGCCCAGGAAACCCACGACGAACGCAGGGTCTGGTGGTTCCTGGGCTACTTCCTCTTCGGCATCCACGTCGTGGCCTTCGTCATGATCTACGCCGTCCGCCACGGCCACTGACCTGCCACTCCGCCCCCGTTCACTCACACGGGGGAACCTCACCGATCACCCGATCGCCGTACGAACTGGCGATCTAGGCTCGCGCCACACGATCACTTCGACGGCCCTCGGCAGGGAAGCAGCCCCGCCGAGGGCCTCACCAGCATGGAAGTGGAGGCTTCCTGTGGCTGAATGCGAGCCTACCGGGGCCAAGAAGTCACCCCCTGTGCAACGCACCAAACGAAGGGGGCAGATCTCCGACCTCGATCTCCTGGTCGACAACCTCCGTGGTGTACCCGCCGGAACCCCAACCCTCCCCCAGGCGCTGGTTCTCCGCCAGGACGGCTGGCGGCTTGTCGTCGCCTACTGCCGCATCTCCAGCGACCGACACCGCAAGGACGGCCACGGCGTCAGAGACCAGGCACAGCACTGCGCGCGCATTGCGGCGCGGCATCGGATGATCATCGTTCACCGCTACGTGGACAACGACAAGTCGGCTTCCAAGGCGGGCGTCAAGCGGCACGACTTCGACGCCATGCTCGACGCACTCGGGGCCGGAGTCAGCGCGACGGGATATCCGGTCGACGGTGTCGTGTGCGTCTCCGATGACCGGCTGTACCGGGACGTCCACACCTACCGGCGTTTCATCGAATGCTTCACCGCACGCCCCTTGCGGGCATACGCCGACGGCTTCGGCCTGCACGATCTCTACGACCAGGACTCCGCTCAGCGGGGCCTGCTGGGAGCCGCGGCCGCCCGCGCGGAAAGCACCAAGCAGCAGCATCGGGCAAGGCTTAACCACCGGGCCCGCGCCGAGCGAGGCGAGCCGGTCGTATCCCGTCGCCCATTCGGCTGGAACGCCGACAGGGTGACGCTGCACCCTGGTGAATCAAAGGTCGTGCGACATGGAGTGCAAAGCCTGTTGGCGGGCAAGACACTGACAGCAGTCACCCAGGACTTCGTCGCATCCGGCTACCCGAGTTCCCTGGGAAACCCATGGCAGCGCCAGACGGTCAAGCAACTCCTCCGGAATCCTAGACTTTGCGGGTACCGCAAGCTCAATGGAGTTCTGGTCTGCACTGCCGATGGTGAACCCGTTGTCGGCCGATGGGAGCCCATCGTGTCGCCCGAGGAATGGCTCGCGGTGACGAAAATGCTGGACGGTCAGCGGCATCCCGGAGGTTGGCATCGGCTCGGAGCTGCCCCACAAGGAAACGTCCAGTACCTGCTTACCGGACTGGTGCGGTGCGGGAGGCCCCTCGCGCTTGACGGACAACGGTGTGGCGCAGCCATGCACGGGCACCAGACCAACGCGTCGTACGCATACCGCTGCCGATCCGCGCTGGATGGAGGCTGCGGGCGACTGAGTCGCCAAGGCAAGGCTGTTGACGATCTCATCACCGAATACGCACTGACCAAGCTGGAGGAAAAAGGCGCACGCAGTGCGCCGATCACCGTTCCCTGGCCCGGTGCCCATGACCTCGCGGTCGCCATGCAACGCAAGGCATTCCTCCAGGAACGGTGGTACGCCGGGGAAATCAGCGACCCCGTGTACTTCTGCCGCCTGACACAAGAAGAGGCAGAAGTCAAACAGCTCGTGACTGAGCAGCGAGCCTGGTCGGTCAGGCACCGCTCCGATGAGGGTGAGAGCGCCGACGTGCGCGCACACTGGGCCGGCTTGAGCATGGACGCGAAGCACCAGATCCTCCGTGGCCTGCTCGATTCGGTGATCATCCTTCCCGGGGTCAAGGGATCCCACCACTTCGACCCCACTCTGGTCGTCCCCGTATGGCGGGCCACGCACTCACCGACGCCTCTGTCCACCCAGTCGGCTCTGTAGCTCATCCCGCCGACACCGAGGGCCCGGTCTTCCCGGACCGGGCCCTGGTTCAGCCGTAGGTCAGCCCTTGACGCAGACGACCTGCTTCAGCTTCGCGACGACCTCCACCAAGTCTCGCTGCTGGTCGATGACCTGGTCGATCGACTTATAGGCGCCCGGGATCTCGTCCACGACACCGGAGTCCTTACGGCACTCCACGCCCCGGGTCTGCTCCTCCAGGTCCTTCGTGGAGAAGCGCTTCTTCGCCGCGTTACGGCTCATCCGCCGACCGGCGCCGTGCGAGGCCGAGTTGAAGGACTTCTCGTTTCCGAGACCCCTCACGATGTACGACCCCGTACCCATGGAGCCCGGGATGATCCCGTACTCGCCGGAGCCGGCGCGGATCGCGCCCTTGCGGGTCACGAGCAGGTCCATGCCCTCGTACCGCTCGCGGCTCACGTAGTTGTGGTGGCAGCTCACCTCGGGCTCGAACGTCACCTTGGCCTTCTTGAACTCCTTGCGGATCACGTCCTTGAGGAGCGCCATCATGATCGACCGGTTGTACTTCGCGTACTCCTGAGCCCAGAAGAGGTCGTTCTCGTAGGCTGCCATATGGGGGGTATCCGCGACGAAGACCGCCAAGTCACGGTCGACCAACCCCTGGTTGTGCGGAAGCTTCTGGGCCACGCCGATGTGGTGCTCGGCGAGTTCCTTGCCGATGTTCCGGGAGCCGGAGTGGAGCATCAGCCACACTCCATCCTGCATATCTATGCAGACCTCTGCAAAATGATTCCCGGATCCGAGCGTACCCATCTGCAAAGCCGCCCGCTCCCGACGGAACTTCACCGCCTCCGCGACCCCGTCGAACCGCCCCCAGAACTCATCCCACCCAGCCGTAGCCAGCCCATGGAAGTCCCCCGGCTCCACGGGATCCTCATGCATCCCCCGCCCCACCGGAATCGCCTGCTCGATCTTCGACCGCAGCCGTGACAGGTCACCCGGCAGGTCGTTGGCCGTCAGGGACGTCTTCACCGCCGACATCCCGCACCCGATGTCCACCCCCACCGCCGCCGGACACACCGCGCCCTGCATGGCGATGACGGACCCGACCGTCGCGCCCTTGCCGTAGTGCACGTCCGGCATCACGGCGAGGCCCTTGATCCAGGGCAGGGTCGCCACGTTCTGGAGCTGGCGCAGGGCCACGTCCTCGACCGTCGCGGGGTCGGTCCACATCCGGATCGGGACCTTCGCGCCCGGCATCTCCACGTACGACATACGTTCCTCTTTCCCCCGAAAACGACAACAAAGGCTTACGCAAGGCTTATAAGCAGCGAAGCGGAAATTCAGCGCCGACGCCGGCGAAAAGGGACAAGGGACCGGCGGCCACGGCGGCGCGTGCGATACACATTGTCTCCAGGGGGCGCCCCGCTGCGGCAAGCGAATAACCAGCGGGGACACTGGATCACCGAGCGAGCGCACATCCGAGAGGAGCCCGACCGTGCAGCGGAAGGCGTACGTAACCGGCACCGCCGCCCTCCTCGCGGCGCTGCTGGCCGGCTGCACGAGCGGCTCGGAAAGCGACAGTTCGGCGGACAACGCCAACCCCGGCGACGCCGGCACCGCCACGGTCGCCGCCCAGCCCGGCAAGTACCGCACGCTGCCCGAGCCCTGCGGTGCGGTCGGTCACGACACCCTCGACTCGATGCTGCCCGGCATCAAGCAGATCGCCGATCCCGCCCAGCGGGACAAGGCGTACCAGGGTGAGGCCGAGCTCACGTATGACACCGATCGCAAGGTCGGTTGCCACTGGAAGGTGGAGTCCGCCGACGCGACCGACCGTCTCTCGGTCGACTTCGAGCGTGTGGTGTCGTACGACAACACGGTCAGCGACGACGACCAGGCGACGAAGCTGTTCGAGGGCAAGGAGGTGGCGGCCGACCTCCCGGAGCCGAGCGGTTCCTCGACGGCGAGCGGGACGGCTAGCGGGGCACCCACGCCCACTTCCCCGTCTTCCTCGTCTTCGTCGTCGCCCTCGGCCTCCTCCTCCGCCTCCCCCTCTTCGTCCTCCTCCTCGTCCGCGTCCAGCGGCAGTCCCTCGGCCTCCGCCGGTGATGCCTCGCCCTCCGGCTCCGCCGCCGATCTGCAGCCGCGGGTGCTGTCCGATCTCGGTGACGAGGCGTATATCGACGACCAGCTCGGTTCGTCCGGTTCGACGGCCGAACAGCGGACGGTGACTGTGGTGTTCCGCACGTCCAACGTCGTCGTCACCATCGAGTACGAGGAGCAGCCGACGGCTGTCGGAACGGTCCCGGACAGCAAGGAAATGCAGGACAGGGCCCGTAATCTGGCCTCTCATCTGGATGACACGCTGGGCGGTTGACGGCGGCGGGAGCCGTTCGTCCCGCCGTGCGCAAAGCACCGAACGGAAACCGCACAGCTCCTTCACCGCGTACCGTGGGCCCCCGCAGGAACCCGCACGACCACCGAGCGTCATGAGTGAAGGAACCATGCAGCGAGCAGCCCAGCGAGACGACCGTGCCCAGCGAGGAATGCGTGGCAAGCGCCTGAGCCGTGTACTTGTCTGCGCGGCAGCCGTGCCGGCGGTGCTGATCACCGCCGCCTGTTCTTCGAACTCGGGTGATGCCAAGGGCAAGGGCTCCGGCAGCAGTGCGCAGCAGTCCGCGGGCGGCGGCGCGCAGTCGTCGGCGGCGTCCCCGTCCGTGCAGGCGGCGGCGTACAAGAGGCTGCCGGACGCGTGCGCGGTGTTGTCGAAGAAGACGCTCACGGATCTGGTGCCGCAGGGCACGTCGGGCAAGAAGGGCGGTTCGGACGATCCGTCGTCGCGTGCCTCCTGTTCGTGGAGCAGCCTGGACAACAACGGTGTGAAGGGCTCGCAGTTCCGGTGGCTGAATGTGTCGCTGCTGCGTTTTGACTCGGACAGCACGCGCGGTGCCGGTGACGCGCAGGCGCACACCTACTTCGCCCAGCAGGTCAAGGACGCCGCGTCGGTGGCGGGTGCGAAGAACACCAAGGAGATCCCGCTGTCGGGTACGGGCGCGGAGGCTACGGCCGTGCGCTACGACCTGCAGAAGAAGGAGGGTCTCTTCAAGCAGCAGACGGTGGTCGCGCGGGTCGAGAACGTGGTCGTCACGCTCGACTACAACGGGGCCGGTCTGGCGGGTGAGAAGACTCCGGACGCGGACGAGCTGACGAAGGCAGCGGAGGGCGCGGTGAAGGAGGTCGTCGGGGCGGTGTCGTCCGCCAATGACGGCTCGGCGTCGGCGGGTTCGGCGTCGGCGGCGCCGTCGAAGTCGGCTTCGCCTTCGACGTCCCCCTCGGGTTCTCCGTCCAAGTCGGCTTCTTCCAGTGCTTCTCCGTCCAAGTCGGCCGCGCAGAAGGGCTGAGCGAGGGGTCTGAGGGGTTTTCGAAGCCCGACCGATACCACGTTCGCCGTTCGCGTGTGCCACCCTGTTGCGCGCAACAACAGGCAAGGGGAGGGGAGTACGCGTGGCCGCGCCACTGCAGCTGACTCGGATGCACCGCGTTCTCATCGGCGTGGTCGTGACCGGCGCCTTGATCATCGCTGGTATCGGCTTCGCCGGCTCTTACGCGGCCGTGCGAGAGCTGGCCATCAAGAAGGGCTTCGGGAACTTCTCCTATGTCTTCCCGGTGGGCATCGACGCGGGTATCTGTGTGCTTCTGGCCCTGGACCTGCTGCTGACCTGGATCCGTATCCCGTTCCCGCTGCTGCGTCAGACGGCGTGGTTGCTGACGGCGGCGACGATCGCGTTCAACGGTGCCGCCGCCTGGCCGGATCCGCTGGGCGTGGGTATGCACGCGGTCATCCCGGTGCTGTTCGTGGTCGCGGTGGAGGCGGCCCGGCATGCGATCGGGCGGATCGCCGACATCACGGCGGACAAGCACATGGAGGGTGTCCGCCTGACGCGCTGGCTGCTCTCGCCGGTGCCCACGTTTCTTCTGTGGCGTCGTATGAAGCTGTGGGAGCTGCGCTCGTACGACCAGGTGATCAAGTTGGAGCAGGAACGTCTCGTCTATCAGGCCCGTCTGCGTTCCCGCTTCGGCCGTGCCTGGCGGCGGAAGGCTCCGGTGGAGTCCTTGATGCCTCTGCGGCTGGCGAGGTACGGGGTGCCGCTGGCGGAGACGGCTGCGGCGGGGCTGGCGGCGGCGGGCATAGAGCCGGCGCTGATACCGGCCGGGGCTGCGGGCGGTCGTGCCGCTGGGGTGGCGCCGGTCCCGCAGAAGGCGGCGCCTGCGGGCGGGCAGCGCCTGGAGCTGCCCGGTCAGAACGCCGGGCCCGGTCAGGACGCCGGGCAGGCGGACAGCGCCCCGGTGGACGAGGAGAGCCCTTGGTTCCAGGCGCAGCGCCAGGTCGACTACCACGGCGGCTACGACCCCACCTACGACCCGATGATGCAGGAGCCTCAGTACGCGCCGGACGAGCAGTACGAGGAGTGGTACGAGGAGCAGCAGCCGGAGGACTTCCAGCAGCCCTCGCCGGAGGAGACGGGGAGTTTCCCGATCCCGGTGGGCCCGAACCGTACGCGCGAGCTGGGCGAGGGCGGTGGGTCGCCGGAGCCGGACGAGGAGGCGTACTACCAGGTCTTCCGTCAGTCGATCGACGGCAGCTATCCCACGCCGCGGGTTCTTGGTGACAACATCCAGGCGACGTTCGGGACGACGCTGAGCCCCAGCGCCCTGAAGACCCTCGCGGAGCGGTTCCAGCAGCGTCATTCCGCGGAACTCGAAGAGGGTCCACCAGGCGTTGACGGCGGCCCAGCGCAGGACCTCGGGGTCGTCCCGGCCGTCCGGGCCGAGGCTGCGGTCGATGACGGGCTGGTCCTG
>NZ_JBSFIH010000013.1:0-178087 GCF_053597455.1 Streptomyces sp. NPDC001393 | reverse complement strand
CCAACTGCCGGATCAACGTCCCCAGATCCTGACTCGAACCCCGCGAATCACGCATCAACGTCGACAGCGTCTGCGCACCCATGTCGAACTTCATCTGGCCTCCCCCGTACGGGCTGATAACAGTCGTTTCTACCCTTGCCATGTTCACAGCTGGTCATCGCACGTGCAACCGCCTTACGTCACAACCCCGCCACAGAGCCGCGAGGCCCCCAGACGTCGCGATTCGTTGAGCGGTGATCCGACGGTATCGGTGGGGTCTGACAACGGTCACTGAGACGGACGAGAGCAGCGGCGTAACGGCGCGCGTCTGGCGGATTTGTGCCATGCGTCTGAGGTGTCGGCCCCGGTTTGCGGGCCTCTTCCGTCCCGGGTGTGGCCCAAAGCTGCCAATCGACGACGCTAGCGCCGTCGGCCCGCCGACGCCGCTGACGTCTACCAACTGCTCGGCGGGCTCGTGACCAGTTACCGCCCCCAGCGTGACGTCTTCGACCGCGTCACGTTTCCTCGTGTCCTCGATGCGGCCGTGAACGGCGGTGCCGAGTTCCTGGTCGCCGAGCAGGACGCGCGCGTGGTCGGGTACGTGCTCGCTCTGCGCATGCCCACCTTGTTCGCCGGCGGGACCGTCCTCGAAGTTCTGGAGCTCACCGTCGACGCGCCCTTGCGCGGGGGCGGTACGCATCCCGGTGGTGGCCCAGCAGCCAGCCGACTTCGACCGCACCACGAGATGGCGCTCGGCGCGGTCAAGGCGCTCGGTTCCAAGGCCGGGAAGTCCGTGCAGGTCGTCGGTTTCGACGGCACCCCGGACGGGCTGACGGCGGTGAGGAACGGCACGCTGTACGCGTCGGTCGCCCAGCAGCCGACGCAGTTGGGGAGGATCGCCGTGGACAACGCGCTGAAGGCGGTCCGGGGCAAGAAGGTGGAGCCGACGGTGAAGGTACCGGTGAAGGTGGTCACGAAGGACAATGTGGCCGGTTTCAGCGGCTGACAACGGGGGCGTCTCTCAGGGAAGTCCGGGGAATCACGGGAATCAGGGGAGTCAACTGATGTACGGCTACGACCTGCTGGTCGTGGGTTCGGCCAACGCCGACCTGGTGATCGACGTCGAGCGGCGGCCGGCCGCCGGCGAGACGGTGCTCGGCGGCGACCTGGCCGTCCACCCCGGCGGCAAGGGCGCCAACCAGGCGGTCGCCGCCGCCCGGCTCGGCGCCGGTACGGCCCTGCTGGCCCGGGTCGGCGACGACGGCTACGGCCGGCTCCTGCTGGGCTCCCTGCGCGCGGCCGGGGTCGACACGGTCGGCGTGCTGGTGGGCGGGGCGCCGACGGGCGTGGCGCTGATCACCGTGGACCCCTCGGGGGACAACAGCA
This sequence comes from Streptomyces sp. NPDC001393, assembly GCF_053597455.1. Classification (NCBI taxonomy): domain Bacteria; kingdom Bacillati; phylum Actinomycetota; class Actinomycetes; order Kitasatosporales; family Streptomycetaceae; genus Streptomyces; species Streptomyces sp. NPDC001393. Next base: position 176,722 of record NZ_JBSFIH010000013.1, on the reverse strand, counting down.
TCGTGGTGTCGCCGGGGGCCAATGCCCGGCTCACCCCGGTGGACGTCCGGGCGGCGGTGAGCCTGTTCCTGGCCTCGCGGGTGGTGTCGGCGCAGCTGGAGATCCCGCTGGAGACGGTCGTGGAAGTCGTACGGAACCTGTCCCCGGACAGCCGTTTCGTGCTGAACCCGTCCCCACCGCGGCCCCTGCCCACGGAGGTGCTCGCGGCCTGCGACCCGCTGATCGTCAACGAGCACGAGGCCCGGGTGATCCTCGGCGAGGCCTGCGTGAGCGAGGACCCGGCGGACTGGGCGCGGCTGCTGCTGGCCAAGGGTCCGCGGTCGGTGGTGGTGACGCTGGGCGCGGAGGGGGCGCTGGTGTGTGACGGGTCCACGGTGACGCGGGTGGCGTCGGTGAAGGTGGACGCGGTGGACACGACAGGTGCCGGGGACGCGTTCACGGCGGCACTGGCCTGGCGGCTGGGCACGGGTGCCTCGCTGGCTCAGGCGGCGGCCTACGCGGCCCGGGTCGGGGCGGCAGCCGTGACGAAACGGGGCGCGCAGGAGTCGTATCCGACGGCGGAGGAGGTCGAGGCCCTGTGCCGTGCCGTCCCGTGGGCTGACCTCCGGACCCCCGGCCGGGGCTCGGACCAGGCGCCCGGCGACTCGCAGCGAGGTGCATCGCTGTGAAGAAGGCGGGCATACTCAACCGCCATCTCTCCGGCGCCCTCGCCGAGTTGGGGCACGGGGACGGGGTGCTGGTGTGCGACGCGGGCATGCCGATCCCGGACGGGCCGCGCGTGGTGGACCTGGCGTTCCGCGCCGGGGTGCCGTCGTTCGCGGAGGTGGTGGAGGGGTTGCTGGCCGAGCTGGTGGTGGAGGGCGCCACGGCGGCGGAGGAGCTGCGCGGGCGCAACCGGGCCCTGCTGGACGGCCACTTCCCGGGGCTGTCCCTGGTCCCGCACGAACGCCTGAAGGAGCTCTCGGCGGGCGCACGGCTGGTGGTCCGCACGGGCGAGGCACGGCCGTACGCGAATGTGCTGCTGCGGTGCGGGGGGTTTTTCTAGGCACCGTCCCGGGGGTTTCGCCAGGCATCGTCCGGGATGTTTCGAGGGGGTGGCCCCGGTCCGTCGACCGGGGCCACCCCCTCGGCTTTCCCCTCCGTACCAGAGCCCCGTGAATCCCCCCCCGGGTCCCCTCCCGGGCTCTGATGACAGTTACGACACCCTGACGCCGGGAAGGGTTGCACGCAATCTCAAGATTCTTTGTGCCTGCCTCGGGCGAGGGCCGCTCGGCGACGGTCTGTGGCACGAGGGAACGCGTCCGGCCGTTCACTCCTTCCGGACGAGCCGCGCACCCCTGCTCTCCGCGATCCGCTTGACGTCCGCCAGGGACTCGCTGAGCCGCCGGGCCAGATAGCGCAGTTCCTCACCGGTCAGCCGCTGCTCGGCGAGCAGTTCGGCCGCGTGGCCCAGCAGACCGTCCGCCATACCGAGCTGCACACTTTCGATCTGGTCCGCGAGCCGGGAGATGTACCCCGCTCCGTCACCCATGAGGTAGCAGGGCTTGCCGTCCGTGATGGATGATCCAGCCCTGGTGAGTGCCTGTCAGACCGCCTGCGCTCTGGCCTTGAGCGACGCGTTGTCGCACAAGCAGTCACTGGCCCTCGTCAGGGCGGCAGCAGAGGAACACGTACATGGTCAGCAGTGAGCACACCGTCAACGACTCGTCCACGCTCACCGGGTGGTACAAGTCCAGCCACAGCGGCGGTGACCAAGGCGAGTGCCTCGAAGTCGCCTGCGGCCACACCGTCGTACCCGTCCACGACAGCAAGGACACCTCCGGCCCTGCGCTGATCTTCTCGGCCCACGGCTGGACCTCCTTCGTGACCGCCGTCAAGCAGGGCCGCATCCACGGCTGACAAGCGAAGGGCTCGCCCCGGACCGTCGACCGGGCAAGCCCCAAGCCGCGCCTACAGGAAAGCGCCGTGGAACCGCTCCACCGTCTCCGCCAGCACCTCCCGCCCGTCCCGGACCCACAGCCGCTCGTTGAAGAGTTCGACCTCGATCGGGCCGGTGTAGCCGGCCGCCTCCACGTAACCCCGCCACTCGCGCATGTCGATCGCGCCGTCGCCGATCTGGCCCCGGCCGTTGAGGACGCCCGCGGGCAGCGGGGTGACCCAGTCGGCCAGTTGGAAGGTGTGGATGCGGCCGCTCGCGCCCGCACGGGCGATCTGCGCCGGCGCCTGGTCGTCCCACCAGATGTGGTACGTGTCCACCGTGACGCCCACTTGCCGGGCGGGGAAGCGTTCGGCGAGGTCCAGGGCCTGGGCCAGCGTCGACACCACGCAGCGGTCGGCGGCGTACATGGGGTGCAGGGGCTCGATGGCCAGGCGGACACCGTGGTCCTCGGCGTACGGGCCCAGTTCGGCCAGGGCGTCGGCGATGCGTTCGCGGGCCGCCCGCAGGTCCCTGCTGCCCGGCGGCAGGCCGCCGGAGACCAGGACCAGGGTGTCGGTGCCGAGGGCGGCCGCCTCGTCCACCGCACGCCGGTTGTCCGCCAGTGCCGCCGCCCGCTCCTCGGCATCGATCGCCGTGAGGAAGCCGCCCCGGCACAGGGTCGTCACCGTCAGGCCCGCGTCCCGGACCAGTTTCGCCGTGGCGTCAAGGCCGTACTCCTGGACCGGCTCCCGCCACAGGCCCACCTGGGTGACGCCCAACGCCAGGCATGCCTCGGTCAGTTCCGGCATCGACAGCTGTTTCACCGTCATCTGGTTGATGCTGAAGCGCGTCAGGTCGGTCACTGGTTCACCCCGTGCAGCGCGAGCAGGTTCTTCATCCGCTCCTGAGCGAGCTTCGGGTCCGGGAACAGGCCCAGGCCGTCGGCCAGTTCGTAGGCGCGGGCCAGGTGCGGGAGGGAGCGGGCCGACTGCAGGCCGCCCACCATGGTGAAGTGCGCCTGGTGGCCCGCGAGCCAGGCCAGGAGGACCACGCCCGTCTTGTAGAAGCGGGTCGGGGCCTTGAAGAGGTGGCGGGACAGTTCGACGGTCGGGTCCAGCAGGGCCCGGAAGCCTGCCGTGTCCCCCGTGTCCAGCACCCGTACCGCCTCGGCCGCCAGCGGGCCCAGCGGGTCGAAGATGCCGAGCAGGGCGTGGCTGAATCCGTGCTCGTCGCCCGCGATCAGCTCGGGGTAGTGGAAGTCGTCGCCGGTGTAGCAGCGGACCCCGTCGGGGAGGCGGCGGCGCAGGGCGATCTCGCGCTGCGCGTCCAGCAGCGACACCTTGATGCCGTCCACCTTGTCCGGGTGGGCGGCGATGACCTGCAGGAACGTCCCCGTCGCCGCGTCGAGGTCGGCCGAGCCCCAGTAGCCCTCCAGTGCCGGGTCGAACATCGGGCCCAGCCAGTGCAGGATCACCGGCTCGGCGGACTGGCGCAGGAGATGGCCATAGGTCTCCAGGTAGTCCTCGGGGCCCTTCGCCGCAGAGGCGAGCGCGCGCGACGCCATCAGGATCGCCTGGGCGCCCGACTCCTCCACCACCGCGAGCTGTTCCTCGTAGGCCGCGCGGATCTCCGCCAGGGTGCCGCCCGTGAGCTGGTCGGTGCCGGCCCCGCAGGCGATCCGGCCGCCGACCGACTGTGCCTCGGCCGCGCTCCGGCGGATCAGCTCGGCCGCGCCCGCCCAGTCCAGGCCCATGCCGCGCTGGGCGGTGTCCATCGCCTCGGCGACGCCGAGTCCGTGGGACCACAGGTGGCGGCGGAAGGCGAGGGTGGCGTCCCAGTCGACGGCGGCGGGCGAGTCGGGCGAGACGTCGGCGTACGGGTCGGCCACGACGTGGGCCGCCGAGAAGACCGTACGGGAGGTGAAGGGGGTGCCGGGCGAGACTGCAAGCGGTTCGGTGCGGGGCTCGTACGTCCGCAAGGTGCCGTCAGCGGAGGGGAGTTGGATGGTCACAGGGAGATCTCCGGGACGTCGATCCGGCGGCCCTCGGCCGAGGACTTCAGGCCCAGTTCGGCGAGCTGGACGCCACGGGCGCCGGCCAGCAGGTCCCAGTGGTACGGCGCGTCGGCGAAGACGTGCCTGAGGAACAGCTCCCACTGGGCCTTGAAGCCGTTGTCGAAGTCCCCGTTGTCCGGTACCTCCTGCCACTGGTCGCGGAAGACCTCGGTGGCCGGGATGTCGGGGTTCCACACCGGCTTGGGAGTCGCCGACCTGTGCTGCACCCGGCACTTCCTCAGTCCCGCCACCGCCGAGCCCTCGGTGCCGTCGACCTGGAACTCGACCAGTTCGTCGCGGTTCACACGCACCGCCCAGGAGGAGTTGATCTGGGCGATGGCGCCGCCCTCCAGCTCGAAGACGCCGTAGGCCGCGTCGTCCGCCGTCGCGTCGTACGGCTTGCCCTGTTCGTCCCAGCGCTGCGGGATGTGGGTGGTGGCGAGGGCCTGGACGGACTTCACGCGGCCGAACAGTTCGTGCAGGACGTATTCCCAGTGCGGGAACATGTCGACAACGATGCCACCGCCGTCCTCGGCACGGTAGTTCCAGGAGGGACGCTGGGCGGGCTGCCAGTCGCCCTCGAACACCCAGTAGCCGAACTCGCCCCGGACGGAGAGGATCCGGCCGAAGAAGCCGCCGTCGATGAGCCGCTTCAGCTTCAGCAGGCCCGGCAGGAAGATCTTGTCCTGGACCACGCCGTGCTTGGCGCCCTTCTCCCGCGCCAGGCGGGCCAGTTCCAGGGCGCCGTCGAGACCCGTCGCCGTCGGCTTCTCGGTGTAGATGTGCTTTCCGGCCGCGATCGCCTTCTTGACGGCCTCCTCGCGGGCGGAGGTGACCTGGGAGTCGAAGTAGATGTCGACGCTGTCGTCGGCGAGGACCGCGTCGACGTCCGTCGAGACGTGCTCCAGGCCGTGGCGGTCGGCGATCTCCCGCAGGGCCTGCTCGCGGCGGCCGAGCAGGATCGGCTCCGGCCACAGCACGGTGCCGTCGCCGAGGTCGAGGCCGCCCTGGTCGCGCAGGGCGAGGATCGACCGGACGAGGTGCTGGCGGTAGCCCATGCGCCCGGTCACGCCGTTCATGGCGATACGCACCGTCTTGCGTGTCACGTCAGTCCCCTCTGTCGAACAACACCCAGATACATCCAGAGCTCTTACAGCAAGCGCTTTCTACACTGAGAAGCTAGCCTCTGGACGGTGGTCCGTACAAGACCGTGTCCCCTTCGAGTTGTTCGAGGGGGCGAACAACCGGGGGCCATGGCTTTAAGGTCTGCTCGACGGATTCTCGGAACCAGCAGCACGACCTGGCTGTCTACGAGGGCGTACGACACGATGCGCGACCGGAGGACGACGACATGACGGTGACCCTGGCGGATGTGGCGGCCCGCGCCCAGGTCTCACCCGCGACGGTGTCGCGCGTGCTGAACGGCAACTACCCGGTGGCCGCCTCCACGCGCGAGCGGGTGCTGCGGGCGGTGGACGAACTGGACTACGTCCTCAACGGCCCGGCGAGCGCCCTCGCCGCGGCCACCTCCGATCTGGTCGGCATCCTCGTCAACGACATCGCCGACCCCTTCTTCGGGATCATGGCAAGTGCCATTCAGGCCGAGATCGGGGGCGTCGGGGGCGGCCGGGCGGGCGGGGAACGGCTCGCGGTGGTCTGCAACACGGGCGGCTCACCGGAGCGTGAGCTGACGTACCTGACCCTGCTCCAGCGGCAGCGGGCGGCGGCCGTGGTGCTGACCGGCGGGGCCGTGGAGGACGCGCCGCACGCGGCGGCGGTCGCGGCGAAGCTGCGCAAGCTCGCCGAGGCCGGCACCCGGGTGGTGCTGTGCGGCCGGCCGCCGGCGCCCGGCACCGACGCCGTCGCGCTCACCTTCGACAACCGCGGCGGCGCGCGCCGGCTCACCGAGCATCTGCTCGGGCTGGGCCACCGCCGCCTCGGCTACATCGCGGGCCCCGAGGAGCGTACGACGACCCGGCACCGGCTGGAGGGCCACCGGGCGGCGCTCGCGGCGGCGGGGGTCGAGGAGGACCCGCGCTGGACGGTGCACGGCCGCTACGACCGGCAGTCCGGGTACGAGGCGACGCTGGAGCTGCTGCGCCGCGACCCGTCCCTGACCGCCGTGGTCGCCGCGAACGACTCCGTCGCGCTGGGGGCGTGCGCGGCGCTGCGGGACTCCGGGCTGCGGATTCCCGAGGACGTGTCGGTCGCCGGGTTCGACGATCTGCCGTTCAGTGTGGACGCGGTGCCTTCTCTCACGACCGTGCGGTTGCCTCTCGGCGAGGCGGGGGCGCGGGCCGGGCGTATCGCGATGGGCCTGGAGGAGCCGCCGCCGGGCGCCATCGCTGTGATCCGGGGGGAGCTGATGGTGCGGGGATCTTCAGGGGTGCCCCGGGTTTGAGTGGCCGCAGAGGGGTTTCCCAGCCACGCACCGTTCACTGTCCGCCGGGAAGTGACCGTCCCAGCAGCGGCAGTGGTGCCTCGCCCCTCCTGCGGTCCCGGTACCAGCGTTTACCGGTGTCGTAGGCCCGGCGGGCCCTGCGAATGGCGGAGATCTGGGTGGCGAGGTGGAGCTGGTAGCGCCAGGGGGTCTGGTGGCCCTGGCGCACCGCCATGGCGTAGGCGAAGGAGACCGGGTCGCGGTCCAGGTAGTCGTCCAGGTGCTCGAACCAGGCCATGCTGGAACGCGCTCCGGCCTGTACGGGGTGCAGTTCGGCGCGGCGGTGCTCGTCGTACGCGCGCAGCGCCGCCCGCGGATCCGGGTACTGCGCGAGGCTGTGGGCCAGCACGATCGCGTCGATCATGGCGAGCCGGGTGCCGGAGCCGAGCGTGAAGTGGGTGGTGTGCGCGGCGTCGCCGGCCAGGACGACGTTGCCGTCGACCCAGGTCCGGTTGCGCAGGTGCTGGAAGCGCTGCCACTTCGCCGGTTCACCGCGTGATCTGCTGATCAGGGAGTGGCCGTCGAGGGCGCGGTGGAAGATCTTCTCCAGCAGGGGCACGGCGTCCTCGGGGTCGAGCGTGTCGAGGCCCAGTCCCTGCCAGGTCTGCGGTGAGCACTCCACGATGCAGGTGCTGATCCTGCCCTTGACCGACGGGTAGGCGTGGAACCAGATCCAGCCCGCGGGGGTCTCCTCGAAGTCGAAGACGAAGCTCTGGAACTGCTGGTCGGTGCCGAGCCAGATGTAGGGGTTGCGGCCGGTCTCCACCTGGGTGCCGAAGCGCTCGGCGCGGCTCTGCCGGATCCTGCTGCCCGCACCGTCGGCGGCCAGGATCAGGTCGGCCTCGGGCAGGTCGGCGGGGTCGGCGAGCCACTCCCCGTGCCGGACGTCGACGCCGAGCGAGCGGGCGCGGCGGGTCAGGACGTCCAGCAGGGCGGCGCGGCCCATGCTGTAGCCGTAGCCGCCGAAGTACGCCGTGCCGTCGTGCCGGCTGCCGTGCACGCGGATCTCCTGGTCCTGCCAGAGCACGGAACCGGCGCTCACCGCGCGTGCGCTCTCGGGGTCGTTGTGGTGCAGGATGTCCAGCAGATCGTTCCAGTACACGACACCCCAGCCGTACGTCGCCTCCGGCGGGTCGCGCTCGATCACGGTGATCTCATGACCGGCGTCACGCAGTTTCGCGGAGATCGCGAAGTACAGCCCGGCCGGGCCTCCGCCCACGCAGACGATCCTCATCCGGTACCTCCGTCGTCACGGCCACACCGGAACATCGCTTCCGTCACGGGTTCCGGCATATGGATCCGGGTGCCCGTGGGGTCGGGCACCCGGATCCGCCTTTCGCTTTGTCAGGGGTGGCTCACTGGGTGTGGCTCAGTGGGGGGTGTGGCTCAGTGGGGGGTGTGGCTCACTGCTCAGTCGCAGCCCCAGCCCCAGCCCCCACCCCAGCCGCCATCTCCCCAGCCCCAGCCGCCGTGGTCTCCCCAACCCCAGCCGCCGTCGCCCCAGCCCCAGCCGCCGCCCCAGCCGCCTTCGTCTCCCCATCCCCAGCCGCCGCCGTCGTGGTGGTACGAGACGACGTTCTGCGGGGCAGCGGTGGTGGTGGCTGCGTGGGCCGCTCCGGCTCCGGCCGCGATGGCCAGGATCGGTGCCGAGCAGACTGCGATGGCCACTCTCTTGATACGGGTGGTGTGCGCGCGCATGATGAGCCCCTCTCCGGAGGGTGTAATTGATTTTCCGGCCGGCCTCGACGGGCCGTTCCGCATGCGCTCCAGAGCCTGCGCGTCGCCCTGTGCGCCGCCCGCCGCCCGCTCTCCGCGCTCCGACGACGGACCGCCACTTCCCGGGGTAAATCGGGCATAAGTGACGTTTTCCCCTTCAACCTACGACGAGACCGCGACGTAGTCAAAAGCAGGACTCCACCTCAGGATAAAGAACGGGCAAAGAAGCGGACCCAGGTCCGGTCCGGCCAACACCCGTGCACCGTAAGGACATTTCGTACGCCGCCGGGCCGGGGTGTGGACGCGGGCGGGCGGCGGGCCTAGCCTCTGAGGGAGGTATCTCTGACTGAGTCAAGTATCCAGGGGCGATCATGACCGTCCAGGACGTCCGCGCCTTCAACCGCTTCTACACGGGCGTCATCGGCGCCCTCGACTACGGGCGCCATCTCTACGCCCCGTACACCCTCACCGAGTCCCGTGTGCTGTACGAACTCGCCCAGGTCCCGCATCTGGACGCGGCCGATCTGCGCACCCTGCTCGACCTGGACGCCGGGTATCTGAGCCGGATCCTGAACAAGTTCGAGGACTCGGGGCTGATCGAGCGCGGGCCCTCGCAGAGCGACCCGCGCCGGCGTCGGGTACGGCTCACCGAGCGGGGACGAGAGGCCGCCGCCCTGCTCGACGAGCGGGCCCGGGAGACGGTCGGGGCCATGCTCGACACCGTGCCCCCGGCCGACCGGCCCCGGCTGGCGGACGCCATGCGGACCATCCGGGAGGTCCTCGGCGAGGGCGGGGCCCGGCCCGGCGAGGTGGTGCTGCGCGAGCCGCGACCGGGCGACCTGGGCTGGATCGTGCAGCGCAATGCCTCCCTCTACGCGGCGGAGTACGGCTGGAACGCCGACTACGAGGGGCTGGTCGCCCGGATCGTCGCCGACTTCGCGGCGGACCACGACCCGCATCTGGAGCGGGTGTGGATCGCCGAGCAGAGCGGGCGCCCGGTGGGCTGCGTGATGTGCGTACGGGACGACGCGCCCGGTACCGCGCGGCTGCGGCTGCTGCTCGTCGAGCCGGAGGCGCGCGGGCTCGGCATCGGCGACCGGCTGGTGCGGGCCGTGATCGACTTCGCGCGCGGGGTCGGCTACCGCGATCTGGTGCTGTGGACCAACGACGTGCTCAGCGGCGCCCGCCGGATCTACCAGCGGCACGGCTTCGTGCTCGTCGCGGAGAAACCGCACCGCTCCTTCGGCAAGGACCTCGTGGGCCAGGACTGGCGACTGGATCTACACGAATCGGGCGAATGAGGAGTCACACACGGGGCCGATGACGAGTAGGGTCCGGGCCATGAAGCTGGCGTTCTCCACTCTCGGTGTCCCCGGCCTGCCCCTCCCTGAGGTCCTGGCGCTCGCGACCGCGCACGGCTACCACGGCGTCGAACTGCGCGCCCACCCGGAAGAGCCGGTCCACCCCGGCCTCTCCGCCGCCGAACGCGCCGCGGCCGCGGCCCTGTTCAAGGAGGCCGGGATCGAGGTGCTGGGCCTCGCCGGGTACGCGCGTGCCGCCGCGCCCGGTGACGACGCACCCGTACTGGCGGAGATCCGGGACCTCCTCCACCTCGCCCACGACCTGGGCGCGCCCTACGTCCGGGTCTTCCCCGGCGCGGACCCCGAGCGCCCCGTCGAGGAGTCCGACGCCCTGGCCGCCCGGCGGCTCGGCAGCGCCGCGGAGGACGCCGCCGCGCTGGGGGTGCGGATCCTGCTGGAGACGCACGACTCGCATCGCACCGGTGCCGACGCGATCCGGGTGCTGGGCCCGGTCGGGCACCGGCAGGTGGGTGCGCTGTGGGACGTCATGCACACCTGGCTGGGCGGCGAGCAGCCCGCCGACACCTACGCGGCGCTGGCTCCGCACCTGGGGTATGTGCAGGTCAAGGACATCGCGTCGGCCCAGGACACGGCGCCGCTGCCGCTGGGCTCAGGGGTGCTTCCGCTCACCGAGTGCGTGGACGTGCTGTGCCGGCACGGGTGGGACGGGTGGCTCTGCTGGGAGTACGAGAAGCGGTGGTATTCGGCTGCCGCGCCGCTGGAGGGGTTGCTGGGGGCGGGGAGGGAACACTTGCTGAGGCTGCTGGACGAGGCGGCGTAGGGGCGGTGGATGTGCGCGGCGGCTTGGTGGCCTGGGGCGGCGGCGCGAGGGCGAGCCGCTCGTCCGGAGCGTCCAACTCCTGCGGGTAGCAGGCGAGTTCAGCGGGCCGCAGCTTCAGGCCGTCAGAGCCGTCGTGCGCAGCCCACCGGGTCGGTTCCGCCCAGTTGGACGTACAGCGCCGTCGACGGCGGGCAGTCCGCGCGCGTCCGTGCCGCCCTGGTGATGCGGTACTGGGGGCGGTGGGCGCCGGAGCCGTTGCAGGGGGTCTCGCGGACCTGGCCCTTGCCGGAGGCGTACACGCAGTCGCCGGGGATCGTCCGGGGGCCTCCCCCGCCGCCGGGGTCGCCGGGGTGCGGGGGCTCCAGGTTGCGCATGCAGGCGTAGCCCTGGGGGACGGCGCCGTCGCCGTTCTCGGCACCGGCCGCGGACCGGTCGCTGATGTGCAGCACGAAGTCGGTCGTCGCCGGGCACAGCGGGCCGTCGGTGCTCGCGCCGTCGTAGCGGGCGACGACCCTGGCCGCCGCCCGCTCGCTGGCGCAGGGCACCTCGGTGAAGCTGGTCGTACCGAAGGAGCTGCACGCGCCGACCGCGAGGAACTCGGCGCCGTAGCCGCTCGTGACGGGGGTGGGGCGGGCGTCACCGACGGGGGTGCCCGCCGTGCCCCGGCAGCCGGCCAGCAGGGCGGCCGGCAGCAGGCAGGCGAGGCACGCGGCCCTCACGGCACCTTTCCCACGCATGGCCACCCCCCTGACACCCCGGTCCAGCGTGGCCCTCGGCGGCACGGCCACGCCAGACGTGCGGGAGGATTTACCCCTGTTGGGGGTATTGCGCCCGGTGTGTGGCGTACGGCTGGTACGTCAGCCCATGCCCGATCGGGTACAGCACCTGCGTGGGGTCGTCGGCCCGCTGCACCGGTACCGGCAGCCTGCCGCGCGGGCCGACGCGTCCGGCGATCACCCGTGCTGCGGCGCGCACCTCGACATCCGTCCAGCCGTAGGACGTCAGACAGGCCTTGAGGGAGGGGAACTGGGCCACGTCGTACGGGTTGCGGACGGCCAGTGCCGCGACCGGCCTGCCGGTGGCCGCCAGCTGCTCCACCAGGGTGCGCTGCGCGTCGCCCGCCGTCACGTTGTAGGTCGCGACGACCACGGCGTCCGCGTCCTGCGCGGCCGTGACGGCACGGGCGATGGCCGCGGCGGAGGGTGCGGTGCCGGTGGACAGGGCCGTGGCGGTGAAGCCCAGCTCGGTGAGGGCGGCGGCCAGGACGGCGGTGGGCGGGCCGTCGGTGCCGGTGGGGGAGGCCGGGTCCGCGCCGACGACCAGGAGGCGGGGCACGGCGCTCGGGGAGAAGGGGAGGGTGGCGTCCTCGTTGACCAGCAGGGTCGTGGTGCGTTCGGCGATCCGGTCGGCGGCGGCCAGATGCGCCTGGGTGCCCACCGTGCGCTCGATGCTCGTCCGGCCGGCCCGCCGGTCGTCGAAGAGGCCGAGCCGGGCCTTCATGCGCAGGATGCGCAGGATCGATTCGTCGAGGCGGGCCTCGGTCAGCTCGCCGTCCTGGACGGCCCGCAGTACGGCGTTCCACGCCACGTCGAGGGACGGCGGGTTCAGCAGCTGGTCCACCCCGGCCTTCAGCGCGAGCACCGGCACCCGGTCGTCGCCGTACTTGGTGCGGACGCCCTCCATGCCGAGGGAGTCGGTGATCACGACCCCGTCGTAACCGAGTTCGCCGCGCAGGATGCCGGTGAGGATCGGGGGCGAGAGGGTGGCCGGGTCGCCGGAGTCGTCCAGGGCGGGGAACTGGATGTGCGCGGTCATGATGCAGTCGATGCCCGCGGCGATCGCGGCCCGGAAGGGGACGGCGTCCAGCTTCTCCCACACTTCACGGCTGTGGGTGATGACCGGGAAGCCGGTGTGGCTGTCGGTGGCCGTGTCGCCGTGGCCCGGGAAGTGCTTGGCGGTTGCCGCGACCCGGGACGCCTGATAGCCCTTCACCTCGGCGGCCACCAGCGCGGCGACCGCGTCCGGGTCGGCGCCGAACGACCGTACGCCGATGACCGGGTTGGCCGGGTTGACGTTGACGTCGGCGTCCGGGGAGTAGTCCTGGTTGATGCCCATCGCGCGCAGTTCGGCGCCGGAGATCCGGCCGAGGGTGTGCGCGTCCGCGCGGGAGCCGGCGGCGCCGAGGGCCATGGCGCCGGGGAAGAGGGTGGCGGGCTTGCCGACCCGGCAGACCGCGCCGTGCTCCTGGTCGGTGGCGATGAGCACCGGCAGGCCGCGCGGCTGGTCCAGGGAGGCCTGCTGGATGCCGTCGGAGAGGCCGGCGATCTGGTGCGGGTCGCGGGTGTTGTGCGTCCAGGTGAAGTAGATGATCCCGCCGACCCGGTACTTCGCGATCAGCTCGGCGGCCGTGCGGACGCCGATCTCCTTGAGGTTGGCGTCGATGTCGGCCTGGTCGGGAGCGGTGGCGGAGTGGCCGTAGACCCGCATCACGAAGAGCTGGCCGACCTTCTCCTGGAGCGTCATCCGGGAGATCAGGGCGCGCAGCCGGCTCTCGTCGCCGGGCGTGGCGGCGCGGGCGGTCGTCGGTACGGTGAGCGCGGCGGTGAGGCCCGCGGTCGCGGCGAGAACGGCGCGTCTGGAGGGTCTGCTGGGGTCGGACACGTGCGCTCCTTCCGGAGGAGGAACCACTGAAGGAAACTTCCAGGGAGTCACCAATATCCGGGAGGTTTCTTTCCGTCAAGGCAATGCACAGGCAAGGCACAGTACCCAGCGAGGGGCCGCCGTCGGCGCATTGAGGGGGCGCGCGCCGACGGCGGCGGGCTGTCGGCCGGGTGCGGCGGAGAGGGTGCGTCGGCGCTCGCTGCCAGGCGTACAGGCCGACACCGCACCACGGAGACTCGTCCGGCAGCCTGGCCGTTGGACGGGCGCGGGCCGACGACGGTTCCCCCGAGGACCCGGCCGTCCAGTGCGCGCCCCCTGTGCTGCGACGACACGACGACACCGAGAGGCCTATGCGTACCGCGTCAGCAGAGAATCCACCCCTTGCTGACCGACCCCTGGCCCACCGCGCCCTTGATCCACACACACCGGTGGCCTGCGTGCACCGTCACCGGCCCGGCGTGGTACCGGTAGGTGCCCGTGTCGACGACCGGGCGGCTGCCGCGGGCCTGGACGCTCACGGACATCGTCTGGGCGGGGCCGGGCTGCCGGGCGACGGTGACGGCGCAGACGTACCCGTCGCTCTTGTAGATGTGGGTGACCCCGGTACTGAACGGCAGGGACCGCACCTCCGGCCCGGCGCAGCCGCCGCCCGTGTCCGCCTGGGCGGTGCCGGACGTCACGAGGGCGAGCACCCCGCTCGCGGCCAGCACAGCCGCTCCGAGCGCCAGACGCCTGCGTATCCCACCACTGTCCACTGTCGTCCTCCCCGTACTACTCGTACTCCCCCGCCGGCCGTACTGATGTACGGACGCACGACGTATGTCGGATGGTTGCACGGCCGTCAGCGACACGCGTCGACAGGGTCGGCGGGAGGGAGCAGCCGGAGGCAACGCGGGCCTCAGCGGGTGGCGGTGACCGGCTCCTCCGGTTCGGGGCGGCCGACGAAGGTGCGCCACAGTTCGGCGTACCGGCCGTCGCGGGCGAGGAGTTCGTCGTGGGTGCCGTCCTCCGCGACCCGGCCGTGGTCCATCACCACCACCCGGTCCGCACGGGCCGCCGTGGTCAGCCGGTGGGCGACCACCAGCGTCGTACGGCGGCCGGCCAGGCGGTCGGTGGCCTGGTTGACCTGGGCCTCCGTGGCCAGGTCCAGGGCGGCCGTGGCCTCGTCCAGCAACAGCACGTCCGGGTCGACCAGTTCGGCGCGCGCCAGGGCGATCAGCTGGCGCTGGCCGGCCGAGAGGTTGCGGCCGCGCTCGGCGACCTCGTGCAGATAGCCGCCCTCCAGCGTCGCGATCATCTCGTGCGCGCCGACCGCCCGTGCCGCCGCCTCCACCTCGGCGTCGGTGGCGTCGGGACGGCCGTAGGCAATGGCGTCCCGGACGGTGCCGGGGAACAGGTACGCCTCCTGCGGGACGACCCCCAGCCGGTGCCGGTACGAGGTCAGGTCCAGGGCGCGCAGATCCGTGCCGTCGACCGTGACCCGCCCCGCGGTGGGGTCGTAGAACCGCGCGACCAGCTTGACGAGGGTCGACTTGCCGGCGCCCGTCTCGCCGACGAAGGCCACCGTCTGCCCGGCGGGAATCGTCAACTCGATGCCGGTGAGTGCCTCTTCGTCGGCGCCGTACGCGAAGTGGACGTCCTCGAAGGCGATCTCGCCCCGCAGGGACAACACTTCCCGGGGCTCGTCCGCCGACCTCGTGGACGTCGGCTCGCGCAGCAGCTCCTGGATGCGGCCCAGGGAGACGGTGGCCTGCTGGTAGCCGTCGAAGACCTGGGACAGCTGCTGGACCGGCGCGAAGAACAGGTCGATGTAGAGCAGGTAGGCGACCAGGGCACCGGTCGTCAGGGTGGCGGCCTCGATACGGTGGGCGCCCGCGATCAGCACGCTCGCCGCCGCCACCGAGGACAGCAGCTGCACGAACGGGAAGTAGACCGATATCAGCCACTGGCCGCGGATGCGGGCGCGCCGGTAGTCGGCGCTGCGCTCGGCGAACCGCCGCCCGCCGTCCCGCTCGCGCCGGAAGGCCTGCACGATCCGCAGCCCGGCGACCGACTCCTGCAGGTCGGCGTTGACCACCGAGACGCGTTCCCGCGCGAGTTCGTACGCCTTCACGCTCGCCCGGCGGAAGAAGAAGGTCGCGACGATCAGCGGGGGCAGCGTCGCGAAGACCACCAGGGCGAGCTGGACGTCGATCACCAGCAGGACGACCATGATGCCGAAGAAGGTGACGACCGAGACGAACGCGGTGACGAGCCCCGTCTGCAGGAAGGTGGACAGGGCGTCGACGTCCGTCGTCATCCGGGTCATGATCCGGCCGGTCAGCTCGCGCTCGTAGTAGTCGAGGCCGAGCCGCTGCAGCTGGGCGAAGATCTTCAGCCGCAGCGTGTACAACACCCGCTCGCCGGTACGGCCGGTCATCCGGGTCTCGCCGATCTGCGCGGCCCACTGCACCAGCACGGTCAGCAGGGCGAGCAGTGAGGCCGCCCAGACCGCGCCGAGGGCCATCTTCGACACGCCCGAGTCGATGCCGTGCCGGATCAGCACCGGCAGCAGCAGGCCCGCGCCCGCGTCCACGGCGACCAGCAGCAGGCTGAGCAGCAGGGGCAGGCCGAACCCGTGCAGCAGGCGGCGCACGCCGTAGGAGTCCTCCGGCCTGACCGCCCGGGCCTCGTCGACGCCGGGGGTGTCGGTGGCCGGGGGCAGCGCCGCCACCTGGGCGAGGAGTTCCGGGGTGGCGGGGGTGCCGCTGAGCGGCTGGTCCCTGGGGGTGCGATCGCCGGTCCACAGCCTGGGGGTCACCCCCCGCTCGGCGTCGAACTCGGCGTCCAGCTCCTCACGGACCGAGGTGTCCTCGTGCACTGCGGCGGGCTCGGCGTGCCCCGGGGATACCCCGCCCAGCTCGTCCGGGTCGGTGAGCAGGCGGCGGTAGAGGGCGGACCGCTGCTGGAGTTCCTCGTGGGTGCCGAGGTCCGCGAGCCGGCCGCCGTCCAGGACGGCGATGCGGTCGGCGAGGTTGAGGGTGGAGCGGCGGTGCGCGATCAGCAGGGTCGTACGGCCCTCCATGACCTGCTTCAGCGCCTCGTGGATCTCGTGCTCCACGCGGGCGTCCACGGCCGAGGTGGCGTCGTCCAGGACCAGCAGCCGCGGGTCGGTGAGCAGGGCGCGGGCGAGCGCGATGCGCTGGCGCTGGCCGCCGGAGAGGGTCAGGCCCTGCTCGCCGACCTTGGTGTCGTAGCCCTCGGGCAGCTCGGCGATGAAACGGTCCGCCTGGGCGGCGCGGGCGGCGGCCTCGATCTCCTCCCGGGTGGCGTCCGGGCGGCCGTACGCGATGTTGTTGCGCACGGTGTCCGAGAAGAGGAAGGAGTCCTCGGGGACGAGCCCGATCGCCGCCCGCAGGCTCTCCAGGGTGAGCTCGCGGACGTCGTGGCCGCCGATCAGGACCGCGCCGTGGGTGACGTCGTAGAAGCGCGGCAGCAGCAGGGAGAGCGTGGACTTGCCGGAGCCGGAGGAGCCGACGACGGCGAGGGTCTCGCCGGGCCGGATCTCGAAGGTCAGCCCGTCCAGGACCGGGCGCTGATGGTCGTACCCGAAGGACACGTCGTCGAACTCGACGGTCGCGGGCGCGTCGGCCGGGAGGGTCTTGCCGCCCTCCCGGAGCGTCGGCTCGGTGTCGATCAGCTCCAGGACGCGCTCGGTGCCGGCGCGGGCCTGCTGGCCGACGGTGAGGACCATCGCGAGCATGCGGACCGGCCCGACCAGCTGGGCGAGGTAGGAGGAGAAGGCGACGAAGGTGCCGAGCGTGATGTGCCCGCGCACGGCCAGCCAGCCGCCGAGGGCCAGCATCGCGACCTGGCCGAGGGCGGGGACGGCCTGCAGGGCGGGCGTGTACTTGCTGTTCAGCCGGATGGTGCGCAGCCGCCCCGCGAACAGCCTGCGCCCGACCTCCCGGAGCTTGCCGGTCTCCTGCTCCTCCTGCCCGAAGCCCTTCACCACGCGTACGCCGCTGACGGCACCGTCGACCACGCCCGCGACGGCCGCGGCCTGGGCCTGGGCGTACCAGGTGGCGGGGTGCAGCTTGGTGCGGCTCCGCTTGGCGATGTAGCCGAGCGCGGGCGCGACGGCCAGGGCGACCAGGGTCAGGGGCAGCGACAGCCAGGCCATGATCACCAGGGAGATCAGGAAGAGCAGGACGTTACCCAGCGTCATGGGCAACATGAACAGCAGCCCTTGTATCAGCTGCAGGTCGCTGGTGGCCCGGCCGACGACCTGGCCCGTGGACAGCTCGTCCTGGCGGCGGCCGTCGAGCCGGGTGATCGTGCCGTACATCTCGGTCCGCAGGTCGTGCTGGACGTCGAGGGCGAGGCGGCCGCCGTAGTAGCGGCGGATGAAGGTGAGGACGTAGACGAGCAGGGCGGCGGCCATGAGGGCGCCGGCCCAGGGGGCCATGGAGCGGGTGTGGTTCCCGATCACGTCGTCGATGATCACCTTGGTGATCAGCGGCACGACGGCCATGACGGCCATGCCGGCGAGGGAGGAGCCGAGGGCGAGGACGACGTCCTTCGGATACCGCCAGGCGTATGCCGCCAGGCGCCGTGCCCATCCCCGTTGCGCTGCCACGCCGGTGCCTTCCTGTTGTCCTGCTCTACCAGAGAGCACCAACGCGCAGGTGAGCGGATTTCATCCCTCCGCAACAAAACGCTCCGCTGGTTCGGCCGTCTTCCACGTGCGGGTCCGTTGTGGCTTGTCGCGCCCACGCGGCGGAGCCGCATATCGATACCGCCCCGCGCCCCTGGGTTGGCCGCCCCTCCCGAAGTCAGATCCGAACCCTGGTGATCGTCCGGCGGGGCACCGCGTCAGCCCTGGGGCGGCACCGCGACGAACGCCTCGCTGGGCCGGCTGGTCGGGGTGTACACCGCCGTGCCGGGGCTGGTCGGCACGATGTCCTTGTGGATGGCCTTGGCGACGTTCTGGATGGTGGTGACGCCGTAGTCCATGGTGCTGTTGTCCTGCGTCAGCACCGAGATCATGTAGTCGTGCCCGGCGCCGTTGAAGGTGCCGAGGCTGTGCACCCGCCAGCCGTGGGTCGCGCGCTGCAGCCAGCCGTTCTTGACGTGCACGGAGACCGTGGACGGCGCCCCGGCCGGGGTGCCCCAGCGCTGCGAGGAGATGACCTGGCCCATCAACTTCAGGATGTAGGCGCGGGAGTTGTCGCTCAGCACGCTGTTGCTTGCGGTGATGAGCTTGAGGAGCTTCTGCTCGTCGGTGACGTTCTCCTGGGTCAGGCCCCAGTAGCCGTTCGCGCCCGGCACGGTCTTCGTCATCCCGGCGGCGGCCAGGAAGCCCTTGATCTTCGTCAGGCCCAGCTGTTTCCACAGCGTGGTCGTGGCGTTGTTGTCCGACTGGGTGATCATGGCCTTGGCGAGCGAGGCCTCCCGGTCCGTCAGGTACCGGTTGTGCTTCTTGGCGTCCCACAGCAGCGTGGCGAGCACGGTGACCTTGACGGTACTGGCCGAGTCGTAGGAGCTGGTGGCGCGCAGGGTGCAGGTCGTGCTCGTGCTGCGGTCGTACAGGCCGAGGGCGACCGTGCTCCTGCGGTTCGCGAGGGCGGCCGTGATGTCCTTCTGCAGCTTGGCGGCGAGGCCCGCCTTGGCGGACGTGCAGCTGACGGTGGGCGTGGCCGCGACGGCGGGGGTGGCGGCGGTGACGGCGGTGACCGCCGGTATGAGCAGGGCGGCGACGAGCGCGCCGGTACGCCTCGATGTCCGGGAATTCATGCCCCAGTTGACTCACGGAGGCGGTCCAATGGTTGCACTCCGTTCTTACCGAGGGGATCGGGGACCTTACCCGGCTTTCACCGACCCACAGCTTCCGCCCAGGTGCACCACAGCGCGCACCCATCGCCGGTCTGCAGGGTGCAGTGGTGACATCTGCCACCGATCCCCTCCCTCGCGCCACGACGACGACCCCCGCTCCCTGGGCACCGGACGCCGTACCGCCGGAGCGCGCACCGCGCTGGTCGCTGCCGGCGCTGCTCGCGATCCTGCTGCTGGCGGCCGTGCTCTACACCTGGAACCTCTCGGGCGCCGGCCTCAACAGCTTCTACAGCGCGGCCATCTACAGCGGCACGCAGAACTGGAAGGCGTGGTTCTTCGGCTCACTCGACGCCGGGAACTTCCTCACCGTCGACAAACCGCCGGTCGCCGACATGGTCATGAGCCTGTCGTGCCGGATCTTCGGCTTCGGCACCTGGCAGATGATGCTGCCGGAGGTCGCGGCCGGGCTCGCCACGATCTGGATCCTGCACTCCTCCGTGAAGCGGGTGTTCGGGCACGCGGCGGCGGCCGTGGCCGCGCTGGTCCTCGCGCTGACCCCGATCACGGTCGCCATCAACCGGGACAACAACCCCGACACGATCCTCGTCCTGCTGATGGTCGGGGGCGCGGCCCTCGCCCTGCGCGCGGTGACGAACGGCCGCCTGCTGCCGCTGCTCGGCTCGGCGGTGTGCTTCGGCCTGGCCTTCAACACCAAGATGCTGGCGGGCTACATCGCCCTCCCCGGCGTCTTCGCGGTCTACCTGCTCGCGGCGCGCCCGAAGCTCGCACGACGGATCGTGAACCTGCTGCTCGCCGGTGTGGTCCTGGCGGTCTCCAGCTTCTGGTGGGCGGTCGCCGTGTCCCTCGTCCCCGCCTCCGAACGGCCGTACATCGGCGGTTCGACGGACGGCACCGCCTGGGACCTGATCATGGGTTACAACGGCCTCGGCCGGATCTTCGGCGGCGAGGGCAACGGCGGCGGGGGCGGCGGAGGCGGCTTCTCCGGCTCCGCGGGCCTCGGCCGGATGTTCAACGACATCCTCGGCGGCCAGATCTCCTGGCTGCTTCCCTTCTCCGCCGTGGCGCTGGCCGCCGGCCTGATCCTGTGCGGCCGAGCCCCGCGCACCGACCTCACCCGGGCCGCGCTGATCCTCTGGGGCGGCTGGACGGTGCTGCACTACGTGACCTTCGCGACCGCCGAGGGCACGATGCACCCGTACTACACGACGGCCCTGGCACCCGGCATCGCGGCGCTGTGCGCAGGCGGTGGCGTGCTGTTGCTGCGCGCGTTCCGTACCGACAAGCGCTGGGCGTGGGTGCTGCCGACGGGTCTGGCGGTGACGGCTGTCTGGGCGGTCGTGTTGCTGCGCCGGGCCGCCGGCTGGAACACCTGGCTGTGGCCGGCCGTCGGTGTGCTCATGACGGCGGCGATCGCCGGCCTGTTCGTCTTCCGGTCGGGGGGCCGGGTACGGCTGCTCGCGGCATCCGTGGCGGCGGCCGTGGTGGCGGCGCTCGCGGGCCCGGCGGCGTACGCCTGGTCGGTGCCGTCCGGTTCGGGTGGCGGCATGAGCGGGGTGAACCCGACGGCTGGGCCCTCGACGGGTGGCGGCTTCGGCGGCCCCGGTGGGGGCCGGGGCTTCGGCGGGAGCCGGGGCGGCTTCCCGGGCGGTGGTGAGCTGCCGGGGCAGAGCGGCGGGACCGTGCCCGACGGACCGGCGAGCGGCGCGCCCGGGGGCGCCTCGGGCGGAGTGCCGGGCGGAGCCTCCGGTGGACAGATGCCGAGCGGCGGACAGCAGTCCGGTGGCTTCCCCGGCGGCGAACTCCCCGGAGGCCAGGGCGCGTCGGGCGATACGGCCCCGGGCGGAACCGGCGCCCCGAACGGCGGCACGGCAGGCACGGGCGGCCGTATGGGAGCCGGAATGCGCGGCGGCATGATGCGCGGCGGCATGGGCGGGGCGAACAGCGAGCTGATCGCCTACCTGAAGAAGCACCAGGACGGCGCCACCTGGCTGCTCGCGGTCTCCAACTCGCAGAGCGCGGCCCAGATCGAGCTGAGCGCCAAGGTCCCGGTCATCTCCATGTGGGGGTTCACCGGCACCGACAAGGCGATGACCGTCGCCAAGCTCGAGGAACTGGTGAAGAAGGGCGAGCTGCACTACATCCAGCTCGGCGGCGGCATGATGGGCGGCGGCCCCGGAGGGAACAACAACAGCGTGTCGTCCCTGGTGACGGCCTGGGTGAAGAAGCACGGGACGCTGGTGAAGGAGAGCGCGTACAGCAAGAGTTCAAGCTCTTCCTCCTCCGCCAACCAGTCCACGCTCTACCGTCTGGACCCGTCGGACGTGAGCTGAGACGGACGTCGACAGCGCGCCAAGGGCCTCGATGCCGCTGGCGCGCTGTGCTGTTCGATCAGCCGGCCGGCCGGCTCGGAGCAGGGTCGAAGCTCAGCCCGTTCTCGTCGAGGGCGTTGAAGATCGTCACTCGGCCTGTCTCGAAGGCGAAGCGGACGTCGACGTTCCCCTGAGCGACATCCTTGCCCGTCCACTCGAGCAGTTCGGCACCCTTGAGGGCCAGGCCCCGCAGAGCCTGCAGTTCCGGGAGAGGCTCGGGACGCGCATCGATGGTCCGCAGGGCGGCGGCCAGGGATTGCAGTTTGGCCGCAGCCTGCGGTCCACGCCCGTGTGTCATGGCCGAGAGCACCGCAAGGGGGACGTCCTTCTCGGCCTGCCGCTCGTCCGCGATCACCGGCACATTGTCCGGACCCAGCACCAGCGGACGTACCGTCAGCGAGTGCCAGTCGCGGAAGCCGAGCCGGATCGGGCGCGAGGCCCACTGGGCGGTCCTGCTGCTCTGGGTGATGACGATCAGCACCGGCTCGCAGCGGTACTTCTCGTACAGGTAGGACAGGTAGTACGGCCAGCTGCCCCGCTTGCGCTCGTCCACCTTCCCCTGCGACTCCACCACCAGTAGATAACTTTCTGTAACGCCTTCGTCAGCAGCGTCGGATCCTTCTGGAAGATCCGGTGCAACGCCTCCTGCGACGAGCCGACCATCACGCGACCCCCAGCTCACACCACACGTACTTCCCCCGGTCCCCGAACCGAGCCGTCGGCTGCCACCCCCAGTACTCCGCACACGCCTTCACCAGGCCCAGCCCCCGCCCCTCCTCCAACTCCCCCACGTGCTCCAGCGGACGCGGCGGGTCCGGCGGCGCCGGGTCGGTGTCCCACGCCCCGATCCACACGGTGCCCTCCGGGGTTCGGCGGACCCTGAGCGCGGCCGGTCCCTTCGTGTGGCGTACGGCGTTCGACACCAGCTCCGTCGCCAGCAGCTCCGCCGGGTCCACCAGGCCGATCAGACCGTGCAGAGTCAGGATCAGACGCAGGGTGTGGCGGCAGACCGTCCCGGCTCTGAGGTCGTTCGGGATGTAGAGCGTGTCGTCCCAGGTCTCGATTTCGGGCATGCGTCATCGACTCCAGTCGGTGAGTGGGGAGTTCGCGCGCGGTGGCCTGCCGCAGCCGTCATGGCAGGACGGCGCGGTGCGCTTCCGCTGCGTGTGCGGTACGTCACCGAAGGTAGACCTTAGAATTAAGAGCAAGCAAGCCGATCCCGTAATCTGACCCCGAACGAGTCGCATAGTCAGGCGTGTTGAAACGAGGAGCGGCCGATGGGGACCAAGCGCGAACCCACAGCGCGGCAAATGCGGCTGGCCGTGGAACTGCGCCGACTCCGGGAGGCAGCAGGCCTCAGCTCCCGCGAGGCGGCCGCGATGCTCGGTGTGAACTCCGTTCAGATCAGTCAGATCGAGGCCGGTACCTCAGGGGTGAGTGAGCAGCGCCTGCGTCGCATGGCTGCCAACTACGCCTGTGCCGATGCAGAGCTGATCGATGCCCTCGTAGCCATCGCGTCCGACCGGACCCAAGGTTGGTGGGAGGAGTACCGGAGCGTCCTTCCCGCCGCCTACCAGGATCTCGCCGAGCTGGACCATCACGCGACGTTCCGCAACGACGTGGCCGTCATCCACGTACCGGGGCTCTTCCAGACGGAGGACTACGCCCGAGCCCTCTTCGCCTACATGAACCCCGAGTTCCAGGACAGCGAAGTGGACCTCCGCGTGGAGCACCGAATGAAGCGGAGGGTCGTCATCGACGGGCCCGAGCCCATCCCGTACGAGACCGTGATCCATGAGGCGGCACTCCGCATCCAGGTCGCCGGACGGGCGGCCTCCCGGACTCAGCTGAGTCGCATTCTCGAAGCGTCCGAGGCCGACCACGTCTCCGTGCGGGTCATTCCCTTCGCCTTGCACGACTTCGCGGGAGCCGGAAGCACCATGGTGTACCTCGGCGGAGCAGTCCCCCGGCTGGACACCGTCGTACGCGACGCTCCACACGGCACGGCCTTCGTCGACTCCGAAGCCCAACTGGAGCGCTTTCGAACACTTTTCCGTAAGGTGAAGGAACAGGCACTGCCCCCAGAGCAGTCACGTGACCTCATCCACCAGTTGGCGAAGGAGCTGTGAGGACCAGCATGATCACCCCTGCCTCATGGAAGAAGTCGCCCTTCTCCGGCGGAGGCGAGGGGAACGACTGTGTCGAAGTCGCCCACCTGGACTCCCACATAGCCGTCCGCGACTCAAAGGCCCCCGCCCGGGCCACCCTCACCTTCCCGGCCGCCGCCTTCGCCCCGTTCCTCGAAGCCCTGAAGGAGGCTCACTCCACGCAGGCGGGCTTCACTCACCGGTGAGGTACATCTACCTCGACCCGGACGGCACAGGCACCGGTTGGGTGTTCGTCATCGTCGCGGCCGAGACCGGCGTCGTCTACGAGGTGCAGGGTGGTGAAGGAGATCTTCGTCGGCGCCTGGAAGGGACACGGTGCCCGCCACGCGGACTGGCCTCCGGCGCTGCTCGACCGGCTGCGCGCGGCCGTCGCCTCCCATGTGTACGGTTCCGCGAACCGGGACGACCTCTTCCCCACCCCGCTCGCCCTCGACGAGTCCCGCCTCGCCGACGTCGACGAGGCGTGGGTGCCGGTCGTCACCCCCGACGGGCCCGGGGTGCTCGTCTGGGAGAACTCCGACTAGCCCCTACAGCTCCGGACCGAAGCAGTGCCGTTTGCCGTCCCGGACCAGGCAGGCGCGCACCTGGTCCAGGTCGGACGGGGTGGCGGCGACCATCGGGGTCGACAGTGAGTCCTTGGCGTCGTACCGGTCCTTGACCTCGATCCGCCAGGGCGCGTGATGCGGTACGAGGATCTCCGCGCGGTCCCCCACCTCGCCCAGGTCGATCCGCGCCCACACCGCACCGCAGGCCGTACTGTGCCGGATCTTCACCACTGTCGGCCCGGGGAAGCTCTGCCGCCCCAGGGTCACCGGCACGGGGTCGGCTCCGCAGCCGTACATCTCGGGGTCCTTGCCCGTGCAGCCGGTGCCGTGGCATCCCTGCACCGGTACGGGTGCGGAGGGAGACGGGGACGGGGATGCGTCCGAGCCGGACTCGCTGAAGGCGCCGGTGGCCGCCAGTGTCAGGACGAGCGCGGCTACCGTGAGCCCACCGCCCATGACTCCGGCGATCAGGCCGCGCCGGGCCGGACGCGGAACCGAAAGCGGGAGGGACTCGGCGGGGTCAGGCGCGGGCACTGCCGTAGGAGGGAGCCCGCCCGCCGCACGCCCGGCAGAGGCCGCCCCACCCGCCGTACGTCCGCTCGCCGCCCGCCCACTGGACACCGCGTCGGCCAGCTGCCACAGCGCGAGCGCCCGTCCGGGGTCCTCGCCCGCCAGGTCGCACAGGTCCGCGACGGCCTGCCGGGGCGGGACGGTCCTGCCGTTCAGGTAGCGGTCCCAGGACGACTTGCTGTACGGCGTCTTCGCGGCCAGCGCGGCCAGGCTCAGCCCGGTCCGGGCCCGCAGCCCGCGCAGGGTCTCCGCCAGCCGCTCGCACTCCAACGGACGGCCGGCGGACGGGTCACCGGAGGTCATTTCCGCAGCACCCCCCATGTGTGGCATGCGCCGAGGCCGGCCGACCGACGACGTGGCCTACGTGAGGTTCTCCAACCACCCGGCCATCTGCATGAAGCCCGGCGAGGGATGGGCATTCAACGGGGCGCACCCGACGCAGGTCCACATCAGCAGCTCCAGCACCTGCCACTGAGGCCGCCCCGGCCCCGGACGGTCCGCCCCGGCGCAGGTTCCGCACCCGCGCCGGGGCGGCGCCGGGCGCTCACTGACCGAGATGCGTCGGCGCGAACATCCGCAGCACCGCCGGGAGGACGACCACCGACGGCCCCGGAGCCGACAGCGCCTTCCGCAGGTCCTCCTCCAGGGTCTCCGGGGTCGTACGGACGCCCGGCACCCCGAAGGACTGCGCCAGCGCCACGTAGTCCGGGCGCGTCAGCTCCGTCGCCGTCGCCTGGCCGAAGGCGTCCGTCATGTACTCGCGGAGAATGCCGTAGCCGCCGTCGTCGACGATCAGCCAGGTGACGGGGAGGTCGTACTGCTTGGCCGTGGCCAGCTCGGCGATCGAGTACAGAGCTCCGCCGTCGCCCGACACCGCCAGCACCGGGCGAGCCGGGTCGGCCGCCGCCGCGCCCAGCGCCGCCGGGAAGCCGTAGCCGAGGCCGCCGGCGCCCTGCGCGGAGTGCATGGTGTTCGTGCCCCGGGGGTCGAAGGCCGACCACGCCCAGTACGCCAGGATCGTCATGTCCCAGAAGGACGGGGAGTCGGCGGGCAGGGCGCGCCGTACGGCTCCCAGCACCTCGTGTTCCAGGGTGAGTTCCTGGGACGCGATGCGCTCACCGACTCGGGACAGCAGCCCCCGCACCCGCTCCGGGGCCGAGTCGTCCGTGCGCTCCTCCACCGTCTCCAGCAGCGCCTGCAACGCCAGGCGCGCGTCCGCGTGGATGCCCAGCGCCGGGTGGTTGGACTCCAGCTTGCCGAGGTCGGCCTCGATCTGGACGACCCGGCCGCGCGGCTTGAACGTGTGGTAGTTGGAGGAGAGTTCACCGAGGCCCGAGCCGACCACCAGGAGTACGTCCGCGTCCTCCAGGAAGTCCGTCGTGTACCGGTCCTCCAGCCAGGACTGCATCGACAGCGGGTGCTCCCACGGGAACGCGCCCTTGCCGCCGAAGGTGGTCACGACCGGCGCCCGCAGCTTCTCGGCCAGCTGAAGCAGCTTGCCCGAGGCATCCGACCGTACGACCCCGCCGCCGGCGATGATCGCCGGACGTTCGGCCCGCGACAGCAAGTCGGCGGCCACCGCCGTCAGTTCGGGGCGCGGGACCAAGTCCTCGGGAGTCGCGTCCGGCGCCGTCACCACCGGCAGGGCGGTCGGAGCCAGCAGCACGTCCTGCGGGATCTCCACCCACACCGGGCCGTGCGGTGCCGTCAGCGCCGACTTCCAGGCCGCCGCGATCGCGGACGGGATCTGGGACTGCGTGCGGACCGTGTGGACCGACTTCACCACGCCCCGGAACGAGGCCGCCTGGTCGGGGAGTTCGTGGAGGTAGCCGTGGCGGCCGCCGCCCAGGCCCGCCGTGGGGATCTGGCTGCTGATCGCCAGCACCGGAGCCGAGGCGGCGGCTGCCTCCTGGAGCGCCGCCAGCGACGTCAGCGCGCCCGGGCCGGTCGACAGCAGCAGCGGCGCCGCCTCGCCCGTCACACGGCCGTACGCGTCCGCCGCGAAGCCCGCGTTGTTCTCCACGCGCAGGCCCACATAGCGAAGAGAGGACCGGCGCAGGGCGTCGAACATGCCGAGGGCGTGCTGGCCGGGCAGGCCGAAGACCGTGGTCGCGCCGAGCCCGGCCAGGGTCTCCACGACCAGGTCTCCGCCGCTGCGGCCGGGAGGGGGATTCAGCGCGGCCGCCGTCTGCTGGTCGGTCGGGCGGAGTACCAGGTCGTGGTCGTGAGTCACTTCGCTTCCGAGTCCTTCCGGGCCGCCGCGATCTGGCGGCTCATGATGGTGGTCAGTTCGTACGCCGTGTGCGAGGCCGCCACCGAGGTGATCTCGGCGTGGTCGTACGCGGGCGCCACCTCGACCACGTCCGCCGAGACCAGGTTGCAGGATGACAGACCGCGCAGGATCTCCAGCAGCTCCCGCGAGGTCATGCCGCCGGCCTCCGGCGTGCCGGTGCCGGGCGCGTGCGCCGGGTCCAGGCAGTCGATGTCGATGGAGATGTACAGCGGGCGGTCGCCGATGCGCTGGCGCAGCTGGTCGGCGACCTCGTCGGCGCCCCGGCGGTAGATGTCGGCGGACGTGACGATGCCGAAGCCCATCTTCTCGTCGTCCGTCAGGTCCTGCTTGCCGTACAGCGGGCCGCGGGTGCCCACGTGGGACAGGGCCGAGGTGTCGAGGATGCCCTCCTCCACGGCGCGGCGGAACGGGGTGCCGTGGGTGTACTCGGCGCCGAAGTAGGTGTCCCAGGTGTCCAGGTGGGCGTCGAAGTGGAGCAGGGCCACGGGGCCGTGCTTCTTCGCCACCGAGCGCAGGAGCGGCAGGGCGATGGTGTGGTCGCCGCCCAGGGTCATCAGGCGGGCGCCCGTGCCGAGCAGTTCGTCCGCCGCGGCCTCGATGGTCTCGACGGCCTCGTTGATGTTGAACGGGTTCACGGCGATGTCACCGCCGTCCGCCACCTGCGCCAGGGCGAAGGGGGAGGCGTCCTGCGCGGGGTTGTACGGGCGCAGCAGCCGGGACGCCTCGCGGATGGCGTTGCCGCCGAAGCGGGCGCCCGGCCGGTACGAGACGCCGGAGTCGAACGGCACGCCCACCACGGCGACGTCGGCGGTGCCGACCTCGTCCAGGCGGGGCAGCCGGGCGAAGGTCGCGGGGCCGGCGTACCGCGGGATGCGGGAGGAGTCGACGGGGCCGCGGGGCGTCTCGTTGCTGCTCATGGTCAATTGCCTTCTTTCTTGCGCTTCATCGCGCATGTACTGCTTGTGTCGCATGTACTGCTTGTCATACGACTCTACTGGTGAGCCGGGACCGGTTCGGGGGCGAGTTCGGGGTCGCGGCCGGCGAGGCGTTCGCGCCAGACGGCGAGGACGGTCTCGTCGGTGGGCCTGGTCGCCAGGGAGACGGCGACATAGGCGGCCAGGGAGGCGAGCAGGCCGTAGTAGACGGGCTCGTTGGCGAGGATGCCGTAGCCCGCCATCAGGCCGATGACCGCGAGGCCGCCGACGATCACGGAGGCCAGCGCGCCCTGGACCGTGCCGCGCTTCCACAGCAGGCCGCCGAGGATCGGCACGAGCAGGCCGGCGACGAGGAGGTTGTACGCCACGGTCAGCGCCTCGACCACGTTGTTCAGGGCGATCGCCGTACCGATCACCGCCACGCCCATGATCAGGATGAAGGCCCGGTTGCCGCCGACCTCGTCGTGCTCCTCGCCATCGCGTCGTACGGCACCCTTCAGCCGCGACCAGATGTCGTTGTTGGCGACCGTGGCGCAGGCGATCAGGGCGCCCGAGGAGGTGGACATGACGGCGGCGAGGGCGGCGGCCAGGACCAGGCCGCGCACGCCGATGGGGAGTTCGTCCTTGACGATGGTGGCGAAGGCGTCGTCGGGGCTGCCGAGCCTGGGGTACAGCACCTTGGCGGCCGTGCCGATCACTGCACCGGCGAGGGCGTAGGCCAGACAGTAGGTTCCGGCCACGGTGCCGCCCCACCTTGCGGTCCGGTCGCTGCGGGCGGTGAACACGCGCTGCCAGATGTCCTGGCCGATCAGCATGCCGAAGGTGTAGATCAGCACATAGGTGAAGATCGTCTGGCCGCCGATGCCCAGCGGGTCGAAGTACGAGGTCGGCAGCTTGGCCTTCATCTCGGAGAAGCCGCCCGCCTTGACGACCGCGATGGGCAGCAGCAGGAGCAGCACGCCGATGGTCTTCACCACGAACTGGACCATGTCGGTCAGCGTGATGGACCACATGCCGCCGAGGGTGGAGTAGGCGACGACGATCGAGCCGCCGAGGATGATCGCGACGGTCCGGTTCATGTCGAACAGGACGTCGAAGATCGTGGCGTAGGCGATGGTCGAGGTGACGGCCAGCATGAGGGTGTACGCCCACATGACCACGCCGGAGATGACCCCGGCCCGGCCGCCGTAGCGCAGGTCGAGCATCTCGGAGACGGTGTAGACCTTCAGCCGGGCGATGCGGGCGGAGAAGAACACGGACAGGGCGAGCAGACCGAGGCCGATGGTGAAGACCATCCAGGCGCCGGAGAGGCCGTACTGGTAGCCGAGGCCCACGCCGCCGATGGTGGAGGCGCCACCGAGGACGATCGCCGCCATGGTGCCGGAGTACATGGCCGGGCCCAGACGGCGGCCCGCCACCAGGAACTCGCTCTTGGACCTGGCGCGGCGCATGCCCCACCAGCCCATCGCCAGCATGCCGGCGAGATAGACGACGATCACTGTGTAGTCGACGGCCATGGGGCCACCTCCACTCGAAGTCGTGCTGGGGATCGCCGGCGGGTGATGTCCATCGACACTAGGTGGCCGGAAAGCGACTGCGAAGTGTACGTTTCATCCATCTGAACGGGGCGGGATGGAGGGAACGCACACCATGCCGGAAACAAGCGCCTCGGCCGCCCCGGCGGTCCCGCCGACCCCACCGGTACCGCTCTCGGCCCTGCTGGCCCGCGAGGACCTCGCCCTGCGCCAGATCGCCGGCCCGGAAGACCGGGGGACCGTGATCCACTGGGCGCACACCTCGGAGATGGCCGACCCGTACCCGTATCTGCTGGGCGGCGAGCTGCTGCTCACGGCGGGGGTGCACATCCCGGAGGCGGCGGGCTCGGGCACGTACTTCGACGACTATGTCTCCCGGATCGTCGCGGCGGGCGGCGCGGCCCTCGGCTTCGGTCTGGCCCCGGTGCACGACACGGTTCCGCGCGCCCTGGTCGCGGCCTGCGAGCGCTACGGGCTGCCCCTCCTGGAGGTCCCGCCCCAGACCACCTTCTCCGGGGTGGCCCGCGCGGTGTGGCAGCTGATGGCCCAGGCCCGCCTGGCCGAGCTCCGCCGCGTCACGGAGGCCCAGCAGAGCCTGGCGGCGGCGGCCTCCCGACCGGATCCGGTCCCCTCGGTACTGCGCCAGCTGGCCCAGCGCCTGGCCGGGCACGCGGTCCTGCACGGCCCCGACGGCACCGAGATCGCCGCGGCGGGCCGGGAGCCGGTCGAGGGGGTGCGGGCGGCGCTCGCGGAGCTCTCGGGCGTGGTGCGGCCCACGGGGCGTACGGCGCCCAGGGCCACCTCCGCCACCAACACCGTCGGCGACACCCACCTGGCCGTCTACGCCCTCGGCGTCGGCGAGGGGTTCGTGCTCGGCGTGGCCACCCCCCGGCGCGACCCCGGCGACCACACCATCGCCTCCGTCGCCGCCGTACTGCTGTCCCTGCTGACCGGAGAGCACCACAGCGGTGCCGGTGCCGCCCGTTCCTCCGCTCTCGTGCGGCTGCTGCTGGGCTCCCCGCCCGAGGAGGTGGCCCCGCTGCTCGGCACCGGAAGTTGGCTGGTGGTGCACGCGCGGCCGGAGGCCCAGCTGCCCGATGCCGTCGCCGCCTCCGCGCTCGGTGCCGCCCTGGGCTCGCCGCTGGTCGACCTCGGGCACGACGTCGTACGGGTGCTGGTGCCGGGCGGGCGGGTGCCTCAGGCGCAGGCCGGCTGGACGCTCGGGGTGAGCACGGCCGTGGAGCCGCGGGAGTGGGCGGCAGCCGACGCGCAGGCGGGGCGGGCGCTCGCCCGGGCCCGTGCCGTCCGCGCCCCGCTGGTCCGGCACGGCGACCGGCCCGGGTTCGAGGACCTGGTGCCGCGGGCGGACGCCGAGGCACACGCCCGCGCGCTGCTCGCACCGCTCGCCGGCCGGCCCGAGCTCACCGAGACACTGCGCAACTGGCTTGCCTTGCATGGCAGTTGGGACCGTACCGCGGTGGCCCTTGAGGTGCACCGCAACACCGTGCGGCAGCGCATCGCCCGCTGCGCCGCCCTGTTGGACACCGACCTGGACGATCCGGACGTGCGCATGGAGCTGTGGTTCGCGCTGCGGCACAGCTGACCGGGCACCCGCGTGAGCCACGTCCCAGCGGGCGGTATGCCGAGGACGGCGGTCGAACGCTGCCTCACAATGGAGGCATGCCGATACCCGGGACACCCAGCCGCGCCCAGCTCGTCGACCACCTGGTGAGGACCCGTATCGCGGGGGACGTCGCCACGCCCCGCGAGAACAACCTCTCCCACTACCGTCAGCTCGCCAACGGTGTCCGGGGCTTCTGGCTCGGCCTGGAGCTGGGCGAGCGCTGGACGGACGAGCAGGACGTGCTCGCGGTGATGGCCGAGAGGGTCGGCGTCAACGACGATCCCGAGTACCGGTACGGAGGGGACACCATCGACCCCGAGCTGACCGTGGACGCGCTGGAGCGGATGGCGGCGCGGCTGCGCAAGGCGGCCGAGGGGCAGCAGCGGGTGCTGTTCGCGACCGGGCATCCGGGCGGGCTGCTGGACGTGCACCGGGCCACCGCCGCCGCGTTGCGCGCCGCGGGCTGCGAGATCGTGGTCATCCCGGACGGGCTGCAGACGGACGAGGGGTACGTCATGCAGTTCGCGGACGTCGCGGTGCTGGAGCACGGGGCGACGCTGTGGCACACCCACTCCGGGGAGCCGATGCGGGCCATTCTGACGGGACTTGAGCGCGCGGGCCGCCCGCTGCCGGACCTGGTCGTCGCCGACCACGGGTGGGCGGGTTACGCGGGGCAGCACGGCCTGGACTCGGTGGGATACGCCGACTGCAACGACCCGGCACTGTTCCTCGCCGAGTCCGAGGGCACCCTCCAGGTCGTCGTACCGCTCGACGACCATGTGGTGAGCCCGCGCCACTACGACCCCATGACGGCGTATCTGCTGGCGGAGGCCGGGCTCTCCTGACCGTCCCGGGCACTCGGCACGGCGCTGTGCGGCCCCTCGGACGGAGCCGCACAGTGCGGGCACGACCGGCGTCGGATCAGCTCTTGCCGTTGTTCTCGTTGCCGTTGCCGTTGTTCTCGTTGCCGTTGCCCTTGTTCCCGTTGTCGTTGTTCCCCTTGTTGCCGTTGTCGTTGTTCCAATTGCCGTTGTTCCAGTTGCCGTTGTTCCGGTCACCGCCCCAGCCACGGTCGTGGTGGCGACCGTGGTGGCCGTGGTGCCGACCGCAATGGTCACCGTGCCGGCCGTGGTGGTGTGCCGGGGCCGCCGAGGCGGTGCCCGCCGCGCCGATCGCGGCTCCGCCCGCCAGCAGAAAGCCCGCCGCGGACATCACGACATAACGCCTAACGCGCTGTGCTCGCATGGGAAAGTACCCTTCTGTCTCCACCCTCCCCGCGGCTCCGTGAGGAGTACGCGGGGTGGATGGCGGCGCCGTGCTCACGGAAGGGGGAAGGCACGGCGCGCTCTTCAGGTGTCGCCGCAGGGGAAACCGTCAACCGGTTACGCCATGTGCTGCGGCCGTCACTCATAGAGATTAGTTCCCCACCCGTCACTCGGCACCTCGAGCGTCCGGGCTCAGCGCGGCACGCGGACGACACCCTCCTGGATGACGGTGATGGCGAGCCGCCCGTCCTGTGTGTAGATGCGGGCCTGGCCGAGGCCGCGGCCGCCGTGCGCGGACGGCGACTCCTGGTCGTACAGCAGCCAGTCGTCGGCGCGGAAGGGGCGGTGGAACCACATCGCGTGGTCCAGGGAGGCGCCCACGACGTCCCCGACCGCCCAGCCGCCGCGGCCGTGCGCGAGCAGCACGGAGTCGAGGAGGGTCATGTCCGAGACATAGGTGGCGAGTACGACGTGCAGCAGCGGGTCGTCGTCGAGCTTGCCGTTGGTGCGGAACCACACCTGGCTGTGCGGTTCGCGGGGCGCGCCGAACTGCCCGTACGGCGGCTCCTCCACGTACCTGAGGTCGATCGCCTCGCGGGCCTCGAGGAACTTCTCGACGACCTCGGGGGCGAGGTGGCCGTAACCGCGCAGCCGCTCCTGCGAGGTGGGCAGCGTCGCCGGGTCGGGCGAGGCGGGCATGGGCGCCTGGTGCTCCAGTCCCTCCTCGTACGTCTGGAAGGACGCCGAGAGATGGAAGATCGGCTTGCCGTGCTGGACGGCAACCACGCGGCGGGTGGTGAAGGACCGGCCGTCGCGGATGCGGTCGACGGTGTAGACGATCGGCGCGCCGGGGTCGCCCGGGCGCAGGAAGTACGCGTGGAGGGAGTGGGCGGGGCGGTCGGCGGGGACCGTGCGCCCCGCGGCGACCAGCGCCTGCGCCGCGACCTGCCCGCCGAAGACGCGGGGTACGACGGCGGAGCGGGACTGGCCGCGGAAGATGTTCTCCTCGATCTGCTCGAGGTCGAGCAGATCGAGGAGATCCTGGAGTGCCTGGCTCATGGTTGGTAGTTGTACCGGCCAGTGATTACCGGCGTCCTACAGGCCCATGTCCTTCGCGATGATCGTCTTCATGATCTCGCTGGTGCCGCCGTAGATGCGGTTGACGCGGTTGTCCGCGTACAGGCGGGCGATCGGGTACTCGTTCATGTAGCCGTAGCCGCCGTGCAGCTGCAGGCAGCGGTCGATCACGCGGTGGGCGACCTCGGTGCAGAACAGCTTGGCGGAGGCGGCCTCGGCCGGGGTCAGCTCGCCGGCGTCCAGGGCCTCCGTCGCGCGGTCGGCGACGGCCTCGGCGGCGTCCACCTCGGCTTGGCAGGCGGCCAGCTCGAACTTGGTGTTCTGGAAGTGGGCGACCGGCTTGCCGAAGACGGTGCGCTCCTGCACGTACTGCTTGGCGAACCGGACGGCGGCCTTGGCCTGCGCGTAGGCGCCGAAGGCGATGCCCCAGCGCTCGGAGGCGAGGTTGTGGCCGAGGTAGTAGAAGCCCTTGTTCTCCTCGCCGAGCAGGTCCTCGACCGGGACCTTGACGTCGACGAAGGCCAGCTCGGCGGTGTCGGAGGTCTTCAGGCCCAGCTTGTCGAGCTTGCGGCCGACGGAGTAGCCCTCGGACTTGGTGTCCACGGCGAACAGGGAGATGCCGTGGCGGCGGTCCTCGGCGGTCGGCGCGGAGGTGCGGGCGCAGACGATGACGCGGTCGGCGTGGACGCCGCCGGTGATGAAGGTCTTGGCGCCGTTGAGGACGTAGTGCGTGCCGTCCTCGCTCAGCTTGGCGGTCGACTTCATGCCCGCGAGGTCGGAACCGGTGCCCGGCTCCGTCATCGCGATGGCCCACATCTCCTCGCCGGTGACGAACTTCGGCAGGTAGCGCTTCTTCTGCTCGTCGGTGGCGAGCATCTTGATGTACGGCAGGGCGAGCAGCACGTGCACGCCGGAGCCGCCGAACTGGACGCCCGCGCGGGCGGTCTCCTCGTAGAGGACGGCCTCGAACTTGTGGCTGTCCAGGCCCGCGCCACCGAACTCCTCGGGGACGTTGATGCCGAAGATGCCCAGCTCGCCGAGCTTGTAGTAGAAGTCGCGCGGCGCCTGGCCGGCGGCGAACCACTCGTCGTAGACCGGGACGACCTCGGCCTCGATGAAGGCGCGCAGGGTCTCCCGGAACGCCTCGTGATCCTCGTTGAACACCGTACGGCGCACGCCGCCCACCTCCGCTACCTGTCTAAGCGCTTGCTCAGACTCCAAGGTACTGGTGAGTATCTTCCGGCGTCCAGGGTGACCTTGACCACGTCGGCCCGGTCAGTCCTCCCCCGCCGCCTCGAACGCCCCCCGCGCCATCCGGTGCAGCAGCGCCGCCGTGGCGCCGCGACCGGGCAGGGTTCCCGCGCGGCCCAGGTGGGGGGTGGAGTTCAGCAGGCCGAAGACCGAGTGGACGGCCGAGCGGGCCGACGGCTCGGACAGCCCCGGGTAGACCTCGCGGACCACCTCCACCCACAGCTCGACGTACTGCCGCTGGAGCTGGCGCACCAGCTTGCGGTCGCTGTCGCGCAGGCGGTCCAGCTCGCGGTCGTGCAGGGTGATGAGAGGGCGGTCGTCCAGGGCGAAGTCGATGTGGCCCTCGATGAGGGAGTCGAGGACGGCCGAGGCACCCCTCTCCCCGTCGGCCTCCGCCAGGCGGCGCTTCGCGCCCGTCAGCAGCTGGCCGCTGATGCCGACCAGCAGCTCGGCGAGCATCGCGTCCTTGCCGGGGAAGTGCCGGTACAGGCCGGGGCCGCTGATGCCCACCGCGGCGCCTATCTCGTCCACGCCGACGCCATGGAAACCGCGCTCGGCGAAGAGCCGGGCGGCCTCCTTGAGGATCTGCTCGCGGCGGGTCGGGGCGTCGGTTCTGGTGACCATGCAGGCAATTCTAGACAGCGAGGTTAGCGGTCGTTAACCTGGAGGAAATGGTTAACGCTCATTAACACGTTCGACCAACAGGTTCGATCACCGGTGAGGGGACCGCAGGATGCAGGAGGCACCGGAGCTTCGGAGCGCGGCAGATCCCGCGTCGGAGGCCTGGCGGGCCAATGAACAGGCGCATCTCGCGCTCGTGGAGGAACTGCGCGGCAAGCTGGCCGCGGCGGCCCTCGGCGGCGGCGAGAAGGCGCGGGCCCGGCACACCGCGCGGGGCAAGCTGCTGCCGAGGGACAGGGTGGACACGCTGCTCGATGCGGGCTCGCCGTTCCTCGAGCTGGCGCCCCTCGCGGCGGACGGGATGTACGACGGACAGGCCCCGGCCGCCGGAGTGATCGCCGGGATCGGGCGGGTCAGCGGGCGCGAGTGCGTGATCGTGGCCAACGACGCCACCGTCAAGGGCGGCACGTACTACCCGATGACCGTGAAGA
This sequence comes from Streptomyces sp. NPDC001393, assembly GCF_053597455.1. Classification (NCBI taxonomy): domain Bacteria; kingdom Bacillati; phylum Actinomycetota; class Actinomycetes; order Kitasatosporales; family Streptomycetaceae; genus Streptomyces; species Streptomyces sp. NPDC001393. Next base: position 141,213 of record NZ_JBSFIH010000013.1, on the reverse strand, counting down.
AGCACCTGCGCGCGCAGGAGGTGGCCCTCGACAACCGGCTGCCGTGCGTCTACCTCGTCGACTCCGGCGGCGCCTTCCTGCCCATGCAGGACGAGGTGTTCCCGGACCGCGAGCACTTCGGCCGGATCTTCTACAACCAGGCCCGGATGTCCGGCGCCGGGATCCCGCAGATCGCGGCCGTGCTCGGCTCCTGCACCGCCGGCGGGGCGTATGTGCCGGCGATGAGCGACGAGGCCGTGATCGTCCGCAACCAGGGGACGATCTTCCTCGGCGGGCCTCCGCTGGTGAAGGCCGCCACCGGCGAGGTCGTCACGGCGGAGGAGCTGGGCGGCGGCGAGGTCCACTCGCGGATCTCCGGGGTCACCGACCACCTCGCCGAGGACGACGCGCACGCCCTCAGGATCGTGCGGAACATCGTCGCCACGCTCCCGGCCCGGCGGTCCCTCCCCTGGGAGGTCACGCCCGCCACGGAACCCAAGGTGGACCCCTACGGGCTGTACGGCGCCGTCCCGGTCGACTCCCGCACCCCCTACGACGTCCGGGAGATCATCGCGCGCGTGGTCGACGGCTCCCGTTTCGCCGAGTTCAAGAGCGAGTTCGGGCAGACCCTCGTCACCGGCTTCGCGCGCATCCACGGCCACCCGGTCGGGATCGTCGCCAACAACGGCATCCTGTTCTCCGAGTCCGCCCAGAAGGGCGCCCACTTCATCGAGCTGTGCGACCAGCGCGGCATCCCGCTGGTGTTCCTGCAGAACATCTCCGGGTTCATGGTCGGCAGGGACTACGAGGCGGGCGGTATCGCCAAGCACGGCGCCAAGATGGTGACGGCCGTCGCCTGCACGCGCGTGCCGAAGCTGACGGTGGTGGTCGGCGGGTCGTACGGCGCGGGCAACTACTCGATGTGCGGCCGGGCCTACTCCCCCCGCTTCCTGTGGATGTGGCCCAACGCCAAGATCTCCGTGATGGGCGGCGAGCAGGCCGCGTCCGTGCTGGCGACCGTCAAGCGGGACCAGCTGGAGGCCCGGGGAGAGTCCTGGCCCGCCGAGGACGAGGAGGCCTTCAAGGCTCCGATCCGCGCGCAGTACGAGCGCCAGGGCAACGCCTACTACGCCACCGCCCGCCTGTGGGACGACGGCGTGATCGACCCACTGGAAACCCGTCAGGTGCTCGGACTCGCCCTGACGGCCTGTGCCAACGCGCCCCTGGGAGAGCCCCAGTTCGGCGTCTTCCGGATGTGAGGAGGGGAACCGTGTTCGACACAGTGCTGGTCGCCAACCGGGGCGAGATCGCCGTACGCGTCATCCGTACGCTCCGCTCGCTGGGCGTGCGCTCGGTGGCGGTCTTCTCCGACGCCGACGCCGACGCGCGGCACGTCCGGGAGGCCGACACGGCGGTACGGATCGGTCCGGCGCCCGCGGCCGAGAGCTATCTGTCGGTGGAGCGGCTGCTTCAGGCCGCCGCCCGCACCGGAGCGCAGGCCGTCCACCCCGGGTACGGCTTCCTCGCCGAGAACGCCGGCTTCGCGCGCGCCTGCGCGGAGGCGGGGCTCGTCTTCATCGGGCCGCCCGCGGACGCGATCGCGCTCATGGGCGACAAGATCCGCGCCAAGGAGACGGTGCAGGCGGCCGGGGTGCCGGTCGTGCCGGGCGGCAGGGACCCCGACCTCGCCGGGGCGGCCCGCGAACTGGGCGCGCCCGTGCTGCTCAAGCCCTCCGCCGGCGGTGGCGGCAAGGGCATGCGGCTGGTGCGGGACATGACCGTGCTGGAGGAGGAGATCGCCGCCGCCCGTCGCGAGGCCCGCGCCTCCTTCGGCGACGACACGCTGCTGGTGGAGCGGTGGATCGACCGGCCCCGGCACATCGAGATCCAGGTGCTGGCCGACGGGCACGGGAACGTCGTCCACCTCGGCGAGCGCGAGTGCTCGCTCCAGCGGCGGCACCAGAAGATCATCGAGGAGGCGCCCTCGGTCCTGCTGGACGAGCGGACGCGTGCGTCGATGGGCGAGGCGGCCGTGCAGGCGGCGCGCAGTTGCGGGTACCGGGGCGCGGGCACGGTGGAGTTCATCGTGCCGGGCGGGGACCCCTCGCAGTACTACTTCATGGAGATGAACACCCGCCTCCAGGTGGAGCACCCGGTCACCGAGCTCATCACCGGGGTGGACCTGGTGGAGTGGCAGCTCAGGGTGGCCGCCGGGGCGAAGCTGGGCTTCGCGCAGGAGGACGTGACGCTCACCGGCCACGCGATCGAGGCCCGCATCTGCGCGGAAGACCCCGCCCGCGGCTTCCTGCCCTCCGGCGGCACGGTCCTCAGGCTCCGCGAACCCCAGGGCGACGGCGTCCGCACCGACTCCGGGCTCAGCGAGGGCACCGAGGTGGGCAGCCTGTACGACCCGATGCTGTCCAAGGTCATCGCACACGGCCCCGACCGCGAGACGGCGCTGCGCAAGCTCCGGGCAGCCCTCGCGGAGACGGTCACGCTGGGCGTGCAGACCAACGCGGGCTTCCTGCGGCGGCTGCTGACCCATCCGGCGGTCGTGCAGGGGGACCTGGACACCGGACTGGTCGAACGGGTCGTGGACGAGCTGGTCACCACGGACGTGCCGGAGGAGGTGTACGAGGCGGCCGCGGCGGTACGCGCGAAGGCGCTCCATCCCCGCACGGACGGCTGGGTCGACCCCTTCTCGGTGCCGAGCGGCTGGCGGCTGGGCGGCACCCCGAAACCGCCCGCCTTCCACCTCCGGGTCCAGGACCCGGTGACGTACACCCCGCGCGGCGCGGCGACCGTCACCGATGCCACGGTCTCCGTCACCCTCGACGGCGTCCGGCACGCCTTCCACCGGGCCGGTGACTGGCTCGGCCGCGACGGCGACGCCTGGCAGGTGCGGGACCACGACCCGGTGGCCGCGTCCCTCAGCCGCTCCGCGCACGCCGGCGCCGACTCCCTCACCGCGCCGATGCCGGGCACGGTGACCGTGGTCAAGGTGGCCGTCGGCGACGAGGTGGCCGCCGGGCAGAGCCTCGTGGTGGTGGAGGCGATGAAGATGGAGCACGTCATCTCCGCCCCGCACGCCGGCACGGTCGCCGAGCTGGACGTGACTGTGGGCACGACGGTCGCGATGGACCAGGTGCTCGCCGTGATCGCACCGCACGAGGAGGTGGCGCAGTGACCGCCGAGGGACTGCCCATGGTCGTACCGGCAACGGACCTGCCCGCCCGGGTGCGCATCTACGAGGTCGGCGCGCGCGACGGCCTGCAGAACGAGCAGCGGACCGTACCGGCCGAGATCAAGGCGGAGTTCATCCGCCGGCTGGCCGACGCGGGCCTGACGACCATCGAGGCGACGAGCTTCGTGCACCCCAGGTGGGTGCCCCAACTGGCCGACGCCGAGCAGCTGTTCCCGATGGTCGGCGACCTCCCGGGGGTCGAGCTGCCCGTGCTGGTGCCCAACCAGCGCGGTCTGGACCGGGCGCTGGCGCTCGGCGCCGACCGGATCGCCGTCTTCGCCAGCGCCACCGAGTCCTTCGCGAAGGCCAATCTCAACCGCACACTGGACGAGTCGCTGGCCGTGTTCGAGCCGGTGGTCCGGCAGGCGAAGGACCGGGGCGTGCACGTGCGCGGCTATGTGTCGATGTGCTTCGGCGACCCGTGGGAGGGCGCCGTCCCGCTGCACCAGGTCGCCCGGGTCTGCACGGCCCTCAGGGACATGGGCTGCGACGAGCTGAGCCTCGGCGACACGATCGGCGTGGCCACGCCCGGCCATGTGCTGGAACTGCTCAATCTGCTCAACGAGGAGGGCGTGCCGACCGACATGATCGGCGTGCACTTCCACGACACCTACGGCCAGGCGCTCGCGAACACCTACGCGGCGCTGGAACACGGCGTGACGACGATCGACGCGTCCGCCGGGGGCCTCGGCGGCTGCCCGTACGCGAAGTCCGCCACCGGCAACCTCGCCACCGAGGACCTCGTCTGGATGCTGCAGGGCCTCGGCATCGAGACCGGGGTCGACCTCGGCCGTCTGACCGCCACCAGCGTGTGGATGGCCGCCCATCTGGACCGGCCCAGCCCGTCCCGTACCGTCCGCGCTCTCTCCCACAAGGACCAGTGATCAGCATGGACCACCGTCTCAGCCCCGAGCTGGAGGAACTCCGCCGTACGGTGGAGGAGTTCGCGCACGACGTGGTGGCGCCGAAGATCGGCGACTTCTACGAGCGGCACGAGTTCCCGTACGAGATCGTCCGCGAGATGGGCCGCATGGGCCTGTTCGGGCTGCCGTTCCCGGAGGAGTACGGCGGCATGGGCGGCGACTATCTGGCGCTCGGCATCGCCCTGGAGGAACTGGCGAGGGTCGACTCGTCGGTGGCGATCACCCTGGAGGCGGGTGTCTCGCTGGGCGCGATGCCGCTGCACCTGTTCGGCACGGAGGAGCAGAAGCGCGCGTGGCTGCCCCGCCTTTGCGCGGGTGAGATGCTCGGTGCCTTCGGCCTGACGGAGCCGGACGGCGGCAGCGACGCGGGCGCGACCCGCACCACGGCCCGTCTCGACGCGGACACGAACGAATGGGTGATCAACGGCACGAAGTGCTTCATCACCAACTCGGGGACGGACATCACCGGGTTGGTGACGGTCACGGCGGTGACGGGCCGCAAGCCGGACGGCAGGCCGCAGATCTCGGCGATCATCGTGCCGTCCGGCACCCCGGGCTTCACGGTGGCGGCGCCCTACTCGAAGGTCGGCTGGAACGCCTCCGACACCCGCGAGCTGTCCTTCCAGGACGTGCGGGTACCGGCCGCCAACCTGCTCGGCGAGGAGGGCCGCGGCTACGCCCAGTTCCTGCGCATCCTGGACGAGGGCCGGATCGCCATCGCGGCCCTCGCCACCGGCCTGGCCCAGGGCTGCGTCGACGAGTCGGTGAAGTACGCCAAGGAGCGCCACGCCTTCGGCAGGCCCATCGGCGCCAACCAGGCCATCCAGTTCAAGATCGCCGACATGGAGATGAAGGCCCACACGGCCCGTCTGGCCTGGCGCGACGCCGCCTCCCGCCTGGTCGCGGGCGAGCCCTTCAAGAAGGAGGCGGCCCTGGCCAAGCTGTACTCCTCCACCGTCGCCGTGGACAACGCCCGCGACGCCACCCAGATCCACGGCGGCTACGGCTTCATGAACGAGTACCCGGTGGCGCGCATGTGGCGCGACTCCAAGATCCTGGAGATCGGCGAGGGCACGAGCGAGGTGCAGCGGATGCTCATCGCACGGGAGTTGGGGCTGGTGAGCTAGCCTCCGCCTGCGTCAGGCCGGCCGAGAGGGCGGCGGTGATGCGGGCCGTGTGCCGGTAGGCCAGCCGGGCCGCGGCCAGGGCGCGGTCCTGGGCGGCCGGGTCGGCCAGGGCCTCGTCCAGCCGGGCGGTGAACCGGGTCCAGCAGGCCCGGTCGCCGCTGGTGTAGTAGGCGGTGCCGTCGGTGCCGTACAGGCCGTGGGCGCGGTGGAGGTACCGGCACAGGTGCAGTGCGCCGAGGGTGGAGCCCTCCAGGACGTACAGGAAGCCGAGCAGCGCGGGCGGGTCCGCGGCCGCCGTCGTACGGATGTCCGCCGCGAAGGCCTCCGCCTGCGCGGCCGGCCATCGGCGGGGTGCGGCGCCGCGGCCCGCGAGGTGGCGCAGATCGCGTTCGATCAGCGGGACCTTGCGCAGGTCCTCCGCCGCCCACAGGCCGGCGACGGCCGGATGGGTGGCGTGCGAGAGTGCCGCCTCCAGGGCGCTCAGGACCACCTTCAGCGCGGCGAGTTGGGCCGCATAGCGGGTGAGCGGCAGGGTGCCGGCGAGGAGTGCGGTGGCGAAGGCGCTGCGCTCCAGGGTGTCGTGCCGGTCCCGGGTGGCGGCGCGCAGGCGGGCCGCTGCCGTCGCCGTCATGCCGCGCTCCGGCGCCGGAGGGTGTCGTGGAGGCGGTCGATGAGGTGGCCCTTGCGTTCGACGGTGAGATCGAAGTAGGCGGCGCTGTGCGGGGAGCGGCACACGTGGCGCACGGCGTCCTTGGCGGCCTGTTTGCGCTCGGCCGCCTCCGCGGACAGGGCGAGCAGCGTCCGGTCGAGGTCCGGATGGCCAAGGACGTACGACCGCAGCCGCTCGCCGGACAGCCCGGCGCGGCCGGCCGGGGCCGCGGAGTCGAGGAGTTCCAGGAAGACGCGGTTGCTCAGTCCGTCGTAGTCCTCGTGGGTGCGGGCGCCGGCGAACTCCGGCACGAAGTCGGTGACGTCGTTGAACAGCTGGCTGGCCAGGCCGAGTTGGCGCATGGCCTCCTTCAGGGTGTCGCGCTCGTCGGCGACGACGTGCAGGGCCGCCAGCGCCGCGTCGAGCGGCATCCGGAACAGGGTGCCGGTCTTCAGCGCGGCCATCGACTCCCAGAAGCCGACCCGCTGCTCGTGCGGCGCCTCGGCCAGCTCGCTCCGGGTGCGGGGCGAACGGGTGGCGATGTCGACGGCCTGTCCTCTGAAGCCGTCGGCCACCGACCGGAGCAGGCTGTCGACGACGGCCGGGGCGGCCGCGTGTGTCAGCGCGGCCGCGATCAGCCAGGAGCCGGTGTTGACGGCGAGCGGCACACCGTGGGTGATGTGGAGCGCGGGTTCGCCGTAGCGGACGGCGCTGCCGTCCTGCACGTCGTCGAGCGCGACGGCGGCCTTCAGCAGCACGCGGACGGCGACCGCGGCCCGGCGGACCGCGCCGAACCCCTCGGCCCCGGAGTCCTGCTGTGCCAGGTCGCCGAATCCGCGGTAGTTGCGGTAGGCCCAGTAGACCATCGAGGGCCGCAGCGGTCGCTCGCCACCGGGCGCTCCGGGAGCGGGCCGCAGGGCCTCCTGGCCCACCTTGGAGCCGACGGCGTCGGCGACCGGCCCGTGGAGTGCGCGCGCGAGGGCGGCGTCGTGGACGGCTCCGGCCGCACCGGACGGCGCCGGGCCCAGCCTCGCGAGAAACCGGTCCAGGTCCGCCTCCAGGAGTGCGGCGTCCGTGCGGACCTCCGCCTCCACCTGCACGTCCGACATCGTCGTCACACCCACCTCCGGCCGCCTCGAACCGCTCCGCACAGGAGCCGACACGCGATCGAACGTAGCGGGACATGATCGGAACGGCCAGAGAAACAAGGGGCGTTGAGGCGGCGGACGACGCAACTTGACCGGATTCGCTTCCCCACCCGGGCCGCGCGAGCCGCCCCACTCCCTGGACGGCAACAAAGGTTAGGCTAACCTTTCTTCGAACCTGTCCGGCGGGCGTTTCGCCCCGTTCGAAAGCAGTCACAGCCATGCCCCTTGCCCGTGCCACCCACCTCACCCGCCGTGGCCTCCTCGCCGCCGGCGGCGCCGTCGGACTCGGCGCCGCGCTCGCCGCCTGCGGGGACGGCAAGGCCAAAAACGGTGACTCCGGCAAGGGCACGACGGCCGCCCGGTCCGGGCCCTGGTCCTTCGAGGACGACCGCGGCACGACCGTGAAGCTCGACAGGGTTCCCGCGAACATCGTCGCCTTCACCGGCATCGGCGCCGCGCTCCACGACTACGGCATCCAGGTCAAGGGCGTCTTCGGTCCGACGACGACCAAGGACGGCAAGGCCGATGTGCAGGCCGGCGACATGGACGTCAGCAAGGTGACGGTCCTCGGCAACGCCTGGGGCCAGTTCAGCGTCGAGAAGTACGCCTCGCTCGCGCCGGACGTGCTGATCACGACGATGTTCGACGGCGCCGGCACCCTCTGGTACGTCCCCGAGGAGTCGAAGAAGAAGATCGCCCAGCTGGCCCCCAGCATCGGCATCTCCGTCTACGACCGCCAGCTCACCCGGCCCCTGCAGCGCGTGTGGGACCTGGCCGAATCGCTCGGCGCGGACATGAAGGCCGCCAAGGTGACCGACGCCAAGAGGCGGTTCGAGGCGGCGGCCGCCCGGCTGCGGGCCGCGGCCAAGGCCAAGCCCGGCCTCAAGGTGATGGCCGGCAGCGCGAGCGAGGCGCTGTTCTACGTCTCCGGCACCAACCTCTCCGTCGACCTGGAGTACTTCAAGGCCCTCGGCGTGAACTTCGTCGAACCGCCGGAGAGCGCCAAGAAGCAGGGCGGCGGCTGGTACGAGTCGCTGAGCTGGGAGAACGTCGACAAGTACCAGGCCGACATCATCATGATGGACGACCGGTCCTCGGCGATCCAACCGGCCGACATCACCAAGCCGACGTGGAAGAAGCTGCCCGCGGTGAAGGCGGGCCAGGTCATCACCCGCTCCCCCGAGCCGATCCTCTCCTACGACAAGTGCGTACCGCTTCTGAACAACCTGGCCGAGGCCCTGGAAAAGGCCAAGAAGGTCAGCTGAGGAGTCCCTTATGACGACGGCCGTAGCCGCCCCGTTCCGTTTCTTCTCCCTGCACGTGGTGCGGACCCGGCGGCTGGGGCCGTCGCTCGTCCGCGTCACCTTCAGTGGGAGCGATCTGCACGCGTTCCACTCCGACGGGCGCGACCAGTCCCTCTCCCTGTTCCTGCCACACCCGGGTCAGCCGGAGCCCGTCGTGCCCCTGGATCTGGGGGACGGGTGGTGGCAGGCCTGGCGGGAACTGCCCGACGACGTAAGGGCGGTGATGCGGTCGTACACGCTGCGGTCGCTGCGCCGCTCCCCCGACGAGATCGACATCGACTTCGTTCTGCACACCCCGGCCGGCCCCGCCTCCCACTGGGCCTCGCGGGCCACCCCGGGCGACCGGGTGCTGCTGCTCGGGCCCGCGATCGCCGACAACCGTGCCATTCGCTTCCGCCCGCCCGAGGACACCGACCTCATCGTCCTGTGGGGTGACGAGACCGCCGTACCGGCCGCGACGGCCATCCTGGAGTCCCTCCCGGCCGGCGCCCGCGTCCGGGCCTGGCTGGAGGTGCCGGACGCCGGGGACATCCAGGACGTGCGCACGGAGGCGGACGCGGAGATCACGTGGCTCGTACGGCACGACGGGTCCCCCATGGCCGTCGACGCCGTACGGGCCGCGCAACTGCCCGCCGCCGAGCGGCCGTACGTATGGATCGCGGGCGAGTCGGGGCAGGTCAAGGCGTTGCGCCGGCACTTCGTCGGGGAGCGCGGGGTGGACCGGCGGCGGGTGACGTTCGTCGGGTACTGGCGGCAGGGGATGACCGAGGAAGAGCTGCGCGCGGCGGAGTGATCCGATCCGGAAACTTAGGTTAGGCTAACCTAAGTTGAAATCCCCGCACGGACTTGTCCCCTCGGAGGACCCCCACATGCGCTCGCACCTGCTCAATGGCCTCACCGCGGAGCACTACCGCAGCTCCGTGACCGAAGGAGTCGAGCGGGTGGCGGCCAAACTCGCCACCACCGACCGTCCGTTCACCGGCGTCACCGTCGACGCCCTGTCCCCCCGGATCGACGCCATCGACCTGGACCGCCCGCTCGGCGACACCACCGCCGTCCTGGACGAGCTGGAGGACGTGTACCTCCGCGACGCGGTCTACTTCCACCACCCCCGCTACCTCGCCCACCTCAACTGCCCCGTCGTCATCCCGGCGGTGCTCGGCGAGGCCGTGCTCTCGGCCGTCAACTCCTCCCTCGACACCTGGGACCAGTCGGCCGGCGGCACCCTCATCGAGCGCAAGCTCATCGACTGGACGGCCGCCCGGATCGGCCTCGGACCCGCCGCCGACGGCGTGTTCACCTCCGGCGGCACCCAGTCCAACCTCCAGGCGCTGCTACTGGCGAGGGAGGAAGCCAAGACGGACTCGCTCGCGAAACTGCGCATCTTCGCCTCCGAGGTCAGCCACTTCAGCGTGCAGAAGTCCGCCAAACTGCTGGGCCTCGGCCAGGACGCGGTCGTCCCCGTCCCCGTCGACCACGACAAGCGGCTGCAGACCGTCGCCCTCGCCCACGAACTGGAGCGCTGCCGGCGCGACGGGCTGGTCCCGATGGCGGTCGTCGCCACCGCCGGCACCACCGACTTCGGCTCCATCGACCCGCTCCCGGAGATCGCCGAGCTGTGCGCCCAGTACGGCGTGTGGCTGCACGTCGACGCGGCCTACGGCTGCGGGCTGCTCGCGTCGCCGAAGTACCGGGACCGCCTCGCCGGCATCGAACGCGCGGACTCCGTCACGGTCGACTACCACAAGTCCTTCTTCCAGCCGGTGAGTTCGTCGGCCGTCCTGGTGCGGGACGCGGCGACCCTGCGGCACGCCACCTACCACGCCGACTACCTCAACCCGCGCCGCATGGTGCAGGAACGAATCCCCAACCAGGTCGACAAATCACTGCAGACCACCCGCCGCTTCGACGCCCTCAAGCTCTGGATGACGCTGCGGGTGATGGGCGCCGACGGCATCGGCGCGCTGTTCGACGAGGTCTGCGACCTGGCCCACGAGGGCTGGGAACTGCTCGCCGCCGACCCCCGCTTCGACGTCGTCGTCGAGCCCGCCCTGTCCACCCTGGTCTTCCGCTACATCCCGGCGGCCGTCACCGACCCGGCCGAGATCGACCGCGCCAACCTCTACGCCCGCAGGGCCCTGTTCGCCTCCGGTGACGCCGTGGTCGCGGGCACCAGGGTCGGCGGCCGCCACTATCTGAAGTTCACCCTGCTCAACCCCGAGACCACGCCGGCCGACATCGCCGCCGTTCTCGACCTGATCGCCGGCCACGCCGAGCAGTACCTGGGAGAGTCCCTTGACCGCGCTTGCTGAAGCCACCCGTGTCCATGACTTCGTGGGGATCGGGCTCGGCCCCTTCAACCTCGGCCTCGCCTGCCTCACCGAACCGATCGACGCGCTGGACGGGGTCTTCCTGGACTCCAAGCCGGACTTCGAGTGGCACGCCGGGATGTTCCTGGACGGCGCCCACCTCCAGACCCCGTTCATGTCGGACCTGGTCACCCTCGCCGACCCGACCTCGCCGTACTCCTTCCTCAACTACCTGAAGGAGAAGGGCAGGCTGTACTCGTTCTACATCCGCGAGAACTTCTATCCGCTGCGGGTCGAGTACGACGACTACTGCCGCTGGGCGGCGGGCAAACTCAGCAGCGTCCGCTTCGGCACGACGGTCACCGAGGTGACGTACGAGGACGAGCTGTACGTCGTCCGCACCGAACGCGGCGAGACCTTCCGCGGCCGGCACCTGGTCCTCGGCACCGGGACCACACCCTACGTCCCGCAGCCCTGTCGGGGTCTGGCCGGTGACGGTGTGCTGCACACCTCCCAGTACCTGCACCGCAAGGCGGAGCTGCAGGCGAAGAAGTCCATCACGATCGTCGGCAGCGGCCAGAGCGCGGCCGAGATCTACCACGAGCTGCTCACCGAGATCGACGTCCACGGCTACCAGCTCAACTGGGTCACCCGCTCCCCGCGCTTCTTCCCCCTGGAATACACCAAACTCACCCTGGAGATGACCTCCCCGGACTACATCGACTACTTCCGGGCGCTGCCCGAGGAGACCCGCTACCGGCTGGAGAAGCAGCAGAAGGGGCTGTTCAAGGGCATCAACTCGGACCTGATCGACTCGATCTTCGACCTGCTCTACCAGAAGAACCTCACCGGCCCCCTGCCGACCCGGCTGCTCGCCAACTCCACGCTGTGCAGCGCCACTTATGCGGACGGCGCGTACACCCTGGGCTTCCACCAGGTCGAGCAGGACAAGGACTTCCAGATCCGCACCGAGGGCCTGCTGCTGGCCACCGGCTACCGCTACCGGCCCCCGGCGTTCCTCGCCCCGATCCGCGACCGCCTCCGCTTCGACGGCCACGGCCGCTTCGACGTGGCCCGCAACTACGCCATCGACGTCACGGGCCGCGGCATCTTCCTGCAGAACGCCGGCGTCCACACCCACAGCATCACCAGCCCCGACCTGGGCATGGGCGCGTACCGCAACGCGTACATCGTCCGCGAGCTGCTCGGCACCGAGTACTACCCGGTCGAGAAGACGATCGCCTTCCAGGAGTTCGCCGTATGACCAGCCAGAACCCCACCTTCACCTTCCGCCCCGTCGATCCGCTGCGGGACGCCGGTCTGCTGCACTCCTGGGTCACCCACCCCAAGGCGGCCTTCTGGATGATGCAGGACGCCCGGCTGGAGGACGTCGAGCGGGCGTACATGGAGATCGCGGCCGACGAGCACCATCACGCGCTGCTCGGACTGCGCGACGGGGAACCGGTGTTCCTGACGGAGAAGTACGACCCGGCGCACCGGGAACTCGTCGGGCTCTACGAGCCGCAGCCGGGTGACGTCGGCATGCACTTTCTCACCCCGGCAACCGACACCCCCGTCCACGGCTTCACCAGGTCCGTCATCACCGCGATCATGGCCCAGCTGTTCCAGGACCCGTCGGTGGAGCGCGTCGTGGTCGAACCGGACGTGCGCAACAAGGCCGTGCACGCGCTCAACGAGGCCGTCGGGTTCGTGCCCGACCGGGAGATCGACAAGCCGGAGAAGAAAGCGCTGCTGAGCTTCTGCACACGGGAACGGTTCCTCGCGGCGACGGGGGTGGCCGCATGAGCCTCGCCGACGCCGTGGCCCACCTCTCCCCCGAACGCTGGGCGACCGCCAACCGTCTGCTCATACGCAAGGCGCTCGCGGAGTTCGCGCACGAGCGCCTGATCACGCCCGAGGCCCTCGGCGACGGACGGTACGTCGTCCGCAGCGACGACGGTCTCACCGCGTACCGTTTCTCGGCCGTCCGCGGCGCCCTGGACCACTGGCACGTGGACGCCGGCTCCGTCACCCGGCACCGCGACGGAGTCGAAGTACCGCTTGCGGCCCTGGAGTTCTTCATCGAACTGAAGGAGTCCCTGGGCCTGAGCGACGAGATCCTGCCGGTCTATCTGGAGGAGATCTCCTCCACCCTCTCCGGCACCTGCTACAAGCTGACCAAGCCCCGCGTCACCTCCGCGGAGCTCGCGGCGAGCGGCTTCCAGGAGATCGAGACCTCGATGACCGAGGGCCACCCCTGTTTCGTCGCGAACAACGGGCGGCTCGGGTTCGGCATCCACGAGTACCTGTCGTACGCCCCGGAGACGGCGAGCCCCATCCGGCTGGTGTGGCTGGCCGCGCACCGCTCGCGGGCCGCGTTCACGGCGGGCACCGGGATCGAGTACGAGTCCTTCCTGCGGGAGGAGCTGGGCGAGGAGACGCTGAACCGTTTCCGTACGCTCCTCACCGACCAGGACCTGGACCCCGCCGACTACCTGCTCATCCCGGTCCACCCCTGGCAGTGGTGGAACAAGCTCTCCGTCACCTTCGCCGCCGAGGTGGCCCGCCGGCATCTGGTCTGCCTCGGTGAGGGCGACGACGAGTACCTGGCCCAGCAATCCATCCGGACGTTCTTCAACACGAGCCACCCGCACAAGCACTACGTCAAGACGGCCCTGTCCGTCCTCAACATGGGTTTCATGCGGGGCCTGTCGGCCGCCTACATGGACGCCACCCCGGCGATCAACGACTGGCTGGCCCAGCTGATCGAGAACGACCCCGTGCTGAAGTCGACGGGCCTGACGATCATCCGCGAACGCGCGGCCGTCGGTTACCGCCACCTGGAGTACGAGCAGGCCACCGACCGCTACTCGCCGTACCGCAAGATGCTGGCCGCACTGTGGCGGGAGAGCCCCGTGCCCTCCCTCGCGGAGGGCGAGTCCCTCGCCACCATGGCCTGTCTCCTCCACGTGGACCACACCGGCGCCTCCTTCGCGGGCGCGCTGATGGCCCGCTCGGGCCTGACGCCGACGGAGTGGCTGCGCCGCTACCTGCGTGCCTACTACACCCCGCTGCTGCACAGCTTCTACGCCTACGACCTCGTCTTCATGCCGCACGGCGAGAACGTGATCCTGGTCCTGAAGGACGGGGCGGTGCAGCGGGCGGTCTTCAAGGACATCGCCGAGGAGATCGCGGTGATGGACCCGGACGCGGTCCTGCCGCCGGAGGTCGCGCGGATCCGCGTCGAGGTCCCGGACGACAGGAAACTCCTCTCCCTCTTCACGGACGTCTTCGACTGCTTCTTCCGCTTCCTGGCCGCGCACCTCGCCGCCGAGGGGATCCTGGAGGAGACCGCCTTCTGGCGCACGGTCGCGGAGATCACCCGCGAGTACCAGCAGGCGAACCCGGAGCTGGCCGACAAGTTCCACCAGTACGACATGTTCGCCCCCGAGTTCGCCCTGTCCTGCCTGAACCGCCTCCAGCTCCGCAACAACGAGCAGATGGTGGACCTCACCGATCCCTCGGGCGCCCTGCAACTGGTGGGCACGCTGAAGAACCCCCTGGCGGCCTTCTGACGGCCCAGGCATCCCCGATGTCCGAATTAATCCAGTTTGGCGCAAAGTCTTGCTATTTCACTATTTAAACCGTTTAGCCATCTCACCTGGGACGCGTGACCCAATTCACTTACGAGGCTTCTTAGGACTTTGAAAGGCCTTGATTTCCGGAGTCCAGGGGGATTGAGGGCCGCCCGGCAACGGGGGGACAACTAGCCCGGCTAGTACATGGGGCAATTGCCGATTAAATTCCGGTGATTTAACAATGTTCCCGCCGCAGCGCACCGCTAATCGATATGCAGTGCTGTTTGCCGAAGGGAACCGGCAACTGCGGGTGATCCAATTCCCGGAAAAGGACCGCTCCATGCCCCGTCATGCCCGTAAGCCCTCATCCCGGACCCCTCGGTTCCTCGCCGGCGGCGCCGCCGCCATCGGCACGCTCGTCCTGGCCTGCACGGCCACGGGCACGGCCCAGGCCGCTGCCGCCACGTCCACCGGCGCGACCACCTACACCGTCCGGGCCGGCGACCACCTGGCGTCGATCGCCCGATCCCGCCACGTGCCGGGCGGCTGGCAGGCCATCGCGTCGGCCAACCACCTCACCAGCCCCTACGCGATCCAGCCGGGGCAGGCCCTCACCCTGCCCGCCGGGGCGGCCTCGGCCACGCCGGCCCCCTCCAGCACGCCGTCGTCCGCGGGACAGACCTACACCAACAACCTGGACGGCTGGATCAAGCAGGCTCTGGCGATCATGGCCAAGAACAATATTCCGGGGAGCTACAACGGGATCTACCGCAACATCATGCGTGAGTCCTCCGGCAACCCGAAGGCCATCAACCTCTGGGACTCCAACGCGGTCAAGGGCACCCCGTCCAAGGGCCTGCTCCAGGTGATCCAGCCGACGTTCGACGCGTACCACGTGCCCGGCACCTCGTCGGACATCTACGACCCGGTCGCCAACATCACCGCCGCCTGCAACTACGCCTACCACCGCTACGGCTCGATCGACAACGTCAACAGCGCCTACTGACCGCGGAATTCCCGACGGGCCGACATGCCATTCGTGGCGGCAGTCACACATGCCTCCCATTGCGACGGCAAAGATCCGGATCACCGGAATGCCGACGGCCCCGGCTTGGACACGCGGACGGGAACCCCGGAGTACGTACTCCGGGGTTCCCGTCCGCGTGTGATCAGTTATTCGGCCAGGGAACCTGCGGCGAGCGGTAATAGGTGATGCCGAGGGCGTCCCAGCGGGGGGCCTGGGCGGCCAGGCGGAGTTTGTAGGTGTCCCAGTCGTGCGTGGCCGCCGGGGACCAGCCCAGTTCGGCCGCGCCCGGGAGGCGGGGGAACGCCATGTACTCGATGTCGGCCGTTGTCCTCAGGGTCTCCGACCACAGGGGGGCCTCCACGCCCCGGATGGCCGAAGCCGGGGCGCCGGGGAGGTAGGTGCCGGGGTTCCAGTCGTACGACCGCTGCGCCTCGACGTAACCGGCCCACTTCGTGCCCAGGCCGGTGCTGCTGGTGTACTTCATGTCGAGGTAGACCCGGTCCGCCGGGGACAGGATCAGCCCGGTGCCGTTCTGGGCGGCCTGGACGACCTGGGCCTTCTCGGCCGCGCTCGTGCTGTCCAGGCCCCAGTACTGGGCGAGGGCACCCTGGGCGGGGTGGGCGCCGGTGAGCTGGTGCCAGCCGATGACCGTCTTGCCGTACTTGGCGACGATCGGCTGCACCCGGTCCATGAACGTCACGTAGTCGGTGTGGCTGGTGGAGTGGGCCTCGTCGCCCCCGATGTGGAGGTACCGGCCGGGGGTGAGCGCGGCCAGCTCCCTGATCACGTCGTCCGCGAAGGTGTACGTGACCTCCTTCGGCACGCACAGCGAGCTGAAGCCGACCTGGGTGCCGGTGTACAGCGGGGGTGCCGTGCCGTTGCAGTTCAGCTCGGCGTAGGAGGCGAGGGCCGCGTTGGTGTGGCCGGGCATGTCGATCTCGGGGACGACCTCCAGATAGCGGGAGGCGGCGTAGGAGACGATCTCGCGGTAGTCCGCCTTGGTGTAGTGGCCGCCCTTGCCGCCGCCGACCTCGGTGGAGCCGCCGTAGGTGGCGAGGCGCGGCCAGGAGTCGACGGCGATGCGCCAGCCCTGGTCGTCGCTGAGGTGCAGATGCAGCTCGTTGATCTTGTAGAGGGCCAGCTGGTCGATGTAGCGCTTGACCTGGGCCACGGTGAAGAAGTGCCGGGAGACGTCCAGCATGGCGCCCCGGTAGGAGTAGCGGGGGCGGTCCTCGACCGTGCCGCCGGCGATTCTCCAGGGGCCGGGCTGGGCCGTCTTCTTCTCGACGGCCGCCGGGAGGAGCTGACGCAGCGTCTGGACGCCGTGGAAGAGGCCGGCGGGCGCGCTCGCGGTGATGGTGACACCGGCCGGGTCGCTGTGCAGCCGGTAGCCCTCGGCACCGAAGTCGCCCTGGGCGAGATGGAGTCGGATGCCCCCCGTGCCTCCGGCGCCCGGGCCGGTGCTGATCGGCAGCGGGTAACCGGTGGAGGGCCGCAGGATGCCGGTGAGGTAGGCGCCGATCCGGCGGACCTCGACGGAGTCGTCGACGTGGACGCCGGTCGCCCGGGTGATGCGGTACGGGGCACCGCCGGGCTGGACCGAGGCGGGCTCGGGGACCACCCGGTCCAGCGAGGTCGGGGCGGCCGCCTGCGCCGCGGAGGCCGCGGGGGCCGCGGGGGCCGCGGGGGCCGCGGGGGCCGCGGGGGCCGCGGGGGCCGCGCCGAGGGTGAAGACCCCGGCCGTGGCCAGAAGCAGCAGGGATCCGAGGATTCGGGTCGTCTTGGGAGTCGTGCCGTGGTTCCGTCTCACATGCGCTCCCTTCAGATGTGGTCGAGACCACTCTCCCGCACATCCGGTGAAACAATCCCTCCATGGCGGAAATCATCCAGAAGGACGGCACCTGGGCGTTCGACGGCGATGCCCTGCGGCTCACCCCGGGGCGGGACAAGAGTGTGAGCCCGCTCCGCCGGGACCTGGGCGAAGTCGTCGTCCCGCTGGGCGCGTTGGCCGGCGTCTCCTTCGAGCAGGGGCGGAGGTCGGGGCGGCTGAGGCTGCGGCTGCGCGACGGCGCCGATCCGTTGACGCAGGCCACCGGAGGCCGGCTCACCGAGCCGAACGACCCGTACCAGCTGACGGTGGAGTCCGACCGGTACGGCGTCGCCGAGTACTTCGCGGAGGAGGTGCGCAATGCGCTCCTGCTGGACGGGGTTTCACCTGATCCGGTCGCCGAGTACCTGCTGCCGGGGCCGCCGCTGCCGGTGTCCGCCTCCGCCGGGGACGGCACGGCGAGCTTCGACGGGGAGCGGGTGCGGCTGGAGTGGAACTGGAAGACGGAGGACGCCAAGTCCTCCGGCGGCCCCCGCACGATCGCCCTCGCGGACGTCACCGGCGTGGAGTGGCAGCCGGCGGCGGGCCTGGAGAACGGCCATCTGCGCTTCCTGGTGCGCGGCGCCCCGGTGACGGCGCCGCCCAAGTACGACCCGAACGCCGTCGAGCTGTGGGGGTTCAAGAAGGACCCGCTGATGGCGCTGGTGGCGGCCGCCGTACAGGCCCGGCTGCCGCATCCGGCGGCGGAGGCGGTCGTACGGGAGGAGCCGCCGCGGCTCACCGGGGTGCCGGAGCCCGCGGGGGACGACCACGACGTCCTGCTGCGCCGCCTGCGCGAGCTGGGCGAACTGCACCGCGACGGGATACTGACCGCCGAGGAGTTCGCCCTGGCCAAGCAGGCGGTCCTCAAGCGCCTGTGAGAGCGCGTGCAAGAGTGCCGGTGAGGACCGCCCGCTGCCCGGGCCGGGGAGTTACCTGGCCGTGCGGGACACCGTGAAGTGGTCGATGCGGTCGCCGGTCTCGGCGATGCCCGACACCTTCAGCGTGGTCTGGCGGCCCTTCGGCGCGGGGGTGACGTCCACGCGCAGGAAGGAGTAGTTGAGGTAGCGGACCCGGGACCAGGTGACGGTCTCGTTGACCTTGCCGTCCTTGGTGTTGATGAAGGACGCGACCGAGTCGACCTCGTTCTCGTGGCCCTCGTAGGAGTCGGGGGCGCTGAACGCGTACAGGCTGCGGCCCGCGGCGCCGGCGGTGACGTAGACCACACCCTCGGTCTCGGGGTACGCCGTGCCGCCGATCGGGAGCTTCTTGGTGACCTGGCCGCCCTTGATGACGTCGGTGCGCTCGTACTGGTGGTTGTGGCCGTTGATGACCAGGTCGACCTGGTACTTCTCGAACAGCGGCACCCACTCCTGGCGCACGCCCCCCTCCGAGGCGTGCGCCGTGGAGGTGCAGTACGCGCAGTGGTGGAAGAAGACGACGATGAAGTCGATGTCGTCCCGGGCCCGCAGGCTCTTCAGCCGGGCCTCGAACCACTTGGTCTGGGTTCCACCCGATATGCCCAGGTTCGCCGGGATCTCGAAGGAGACGTCGTTGGGGTCCAGCGAGATGACCGCGGTGTTGCCGTGGACGAAGGAGTAGACACCGGGCAGGTTCTTCGCGTCCGGCCCGTTGTCGGGGAGGGTCCAGCGGGCCTCCTCGCCGCCGTAGCCGTTGGGCGAGTACCAGGCCTCCATGTCGTGGTTGCCGTACGACACCATCCACGGCACGGACTTGGCGACCGACTCGGTCTGGTACAGGAACTGGTCCCAGGTGCGCGAGTCGAAGCCCGTGTCGGTGGCCTTGCCCTGGCCGGCCGGGTCGCCGTACGCGATGTCGCCGGCATGCAGGTGGAAGGCCGGGTTCTGGCCGAGGATCAGGCTGTCGTTGGCGAGGGCGTGGTAGCTGACGCCCTGGTCGCCGAAGGCGGTGAAGGTGAACGGCGCCTTGTGGGCGGGGGCGGTGGTGAAGGTGCCCAGGGTGCCCAGCAGGTGCCGCTCGGCCGGGTCGAAGCCCTCGTGGCCGACGCCGTAGTAGTAGGTCCTGCCGGGGCGCAGATGGGTGAGCTTGGCGTGCAGGTAGTACTGCGTGTGGTCGCCGCTCGCGCCGACGCCGGCCGGGGTGTAGAGGGTCCGGACCTCGGCCTCGATCCTGCGGGAGAGGTCCCAGGGGTGCGCGCCGATGCGGATGAACGGCTTCTTCACGGCGACCGGGACCTGCCAGGAGACCGTCATCTCGGTGCGCGGGTCGTTGCCGTAGGCGAGGTGACGGCCGAAGGGGGCGACGAGGGCGCCGTCGACCGTCTCGGTGGCGGGGGCGGAGCCTTGCGTCGGTACGGCCGCCTGGGCGGTGGCGCCCGGCACGAACGCGCCACCCGCGACGGCGCCGAGCGTGACGGCGCCGCCTCTGATCAGGTTGCGCCGGGAGAATCTGGCGCGCAGGTACTCGTGCTGCTCGGCCATGCTCATGCGCGCGGCCAGCTTCTCGGGTACTCCCATACGAGGAATGTCCATGGCGTCTGAAAATGGTCCACATCTTCAACGAGACGCAGGCCACAGGATGGACGCCGCGCGAACAAAGATCCACGGGGCCCCGAACCCAGGGTTGCCCGAAATCGGGCAGGATTCTTGCGAAACCGGCGCCGGTACCCCAGGATCTACCGGGTGCACGACGAACTCGTTGATCATCTGACGCGCTCCACGCCCCTCGCCAGGGGCGAGGCGCTGCGGGTGATCCAGGACGTGCTCGCCTACTTCGACGAGTCGACGGAGGACTACGTCCGTCGCCGCCACCGTGAACTGCAGGCCCAGGGCCTGGTGAACACGGAGATCTTCGAACGGATCGCGGCGGACCTCAAGTACCGAGCGGTGGCACCGCCCGAGCTGACCCTCAGGCAGCTGCGCCGCATCGTCTACGGCTAGGAATACCAATACATGTGCGGAATTGTCGGATACATCGGGAAGCGTGACGTCGCCCCTCTCCTCCTGGAGGGCCTGCAGCGGCTGGAGTACCGCGGCTACGACTCCGCGGGCATCGTCGTCAGCTCCCCGAAGACGCCCGGTCTGAAGATGGTCAAGGCCAAGGGCCGGGTGCGCGACCTGGAGGCCAAGGTCCCGGCGCGCTTCAAGGGCACCACCGGCATCGCCCACACCCGCTGGGCCACCCACGGTGCCCCCTCCGACGTCAACGCCCACCCGCACATGTCGGCCGACAGCAAGGTCGCCGTCGTCCACAACGGCATCATCGACAACGCCGCCGACCTGCGCCGCAAGCTGGAAGCGGACGGCGTGGAGTTCCTCTCCGAGACCGACACCGAGGTCCTCACCCACCTGATCGCCCGCTCCACCGCCGAGAAGCTGGAGGACAAGGTCCGCCAGGCGGTCCGGGTGATCGAGGGCACCTACGGCATCGCCGTGCTGCACGCCGACTTCCCCGACCGGATCGTGGTGGCCCGCAACGGCTCCCCGGTCGTCCTCGGCATCGGCGAGAAGGAGATGTTCGTCGCCTCCGACATCGCCGCCCTGGTCATGCACACCCGCCAGATAGTGACCCTGGACGACGGTGAGATGGCCACCCTCAAGGCCGACGACTTCCGTACCTACACCACCGAGGGCACGCGCACCACCGCCGAGCCCACCACGGTGGAGTGGGAGGCCGAGTCGTACGACATGGGCGGCCACGACACCTACATGCACAAGGAGATCTTCGAGCAGGCCGACGCCGTGGACCGCGTGCTGCGCGGCCGCATCGACGACCGCTTCTCCACCGTGCACCTCGGCGGCCTCAACCTGGACGCCCGCGAGGCCCGGCAGATCCGCCGCGTGAAGATCCTCGGCTGCGGCACCTCGTACCACGCGGGCATGATCGGCGCCCAGATGATCGAGGAGCTGGCCCGCATCCCCGCGGACGCCGAGCCGGCCTCGGAGTTCCGCTACCGCAATGCGGTCGTCGACCCCGACACCCTGTACGTGGCGGTCTCCCAGTCCGGTGAGACGTACGACGTCCTGGCCGCCGTGCAGGAGCTGAAGCGCAAGGGCGCGAAGGTCTTCGGCGTCGTCAACGTGGTCGGCTCGGCGATCGCCCGGGAGGCGGACGCCGGCATCTACGTGCACGCCGGCCCCGAGGTCTGCGTGGTGTCCACCAAGTGCTTCACCAACATGACGGTCGCCTTCGCGCTGCTCGCCCTGCACCTGGGCCGCACCCGTGACCTCTCGGTCCGCGACGGCAAGCGGATCATCGAGGGCCTGCGCAAGCTGCCCGAGCAGATCACCGAGATCCTCAAGCAGGAGGAGCAGATCAAGGAGCTGGCCGAGCTGTACGCCGACGCCCGCTCGATGCTCTTCATCGGCCGCGTGCGTGGCTACCCGGTGGCCCGCGAGGCCTCCCTGAAGCTCAAGGAGGTCTCCTACATCCACGCCGAGGCCTACCCCGCCTCCGAGCTGAAGCACGGCCCGCTGGCCCTGATCGAGCCGGCCCTGCCGACGGTCGCGATCGTCCCCGACGACGACCTGCTGGAGAAGAACCGCGCGGCCCTGGAGGAGATCAAGGCCCGCAGCGGCAAGATCCTCGCGGTGGCCCACCAGCACCAGGAGAAGGCCGACCAGACGATCGTCGTTCCGAAGAACGAGGACGAGCTCGACCCCATCCTGATGGGCATCCCCCTCCAGCTCCTCGCCTACCACACGGCGAAGGCCCTGGGCCGCGACATCGACAAGCCCCGCAACCTCGCGAAGTCGGTGACGGTCGAGTAGACCGAGCCGGAAACAGAACGGACCCCCACGTAGCCACCTTTACGTGGGGGTCCGTTCAGTGCTGCTCGTTTCAGCCGGCGGCCGTCACCCCCCGGCCCGCAGCACGCCCGGGAAGCGCCGTCGGCCAGTGCGCCAGCGCGGCCGTGGCCGCGTACCAGGCCACCGCACCCGAGACGGCTGCCACCCAGCCCCCGACCTTGGCCAGAGAGGAGCTGTCGGCGAAGGCCGCGACGGCCAGCACCAGCATCGCCAGGAACAGCAGCCCGTGCATGACCTGACCGAGGCTGTCCCCGCCGGCGAGGGTCAGGGTGAGCGCCACCAGGGCGAAGAGGAGCAGGAAGAGTCCGGCCGCGTCGGCCGAGCCGCTGCCCGCGACGGCCCAGGTGAACCACAGTGCGCCGAGGGCCACAAAGCCCGTACCGGAGGCGGCGTCACCGCCACGGAAGGCCAGCAGGCCGACCAGGAACAGGGCAACTCCGCCCACATAGTGGGCCAGTGACACGGCGTCGGACGCGGCCACGCCGTGGATCACGCCTGTCGTACCGAGACCGAACGCCAACAGGGTGATTCCCAGGGCGAGTCGGCCGACCACCGTAGTACTTCCGTTGTCCACGGCGGGCTCCCTTCATGCTGTGCTGTTGCGCGGTGACCGATATATGCCCTTCACAAGGGCACAAACCACCTCTACGCGCGAGTAGTTTCGCGCTGCACAAAGGGAGTTAAAGGGAGCTAAAGGGAGTTGGGGGGCTCAGAGAACGCGGTTCACGGGATGACGATCACGGGCCGCTGCGCCCGCTTGGCGAGCCGCCCCGCGACGGAGCCGAAGATGCGGCCGACGATGCCGTGCGTGGAGCCGACGACGATCGCGTCCGCCTCGTACTCCCGCCCCACCTCTTCGAGTTCGTGGCAGATGTCACCGCCCCGCTCGACCAGGATCCACGGCACCTCGGCCAGATAGTCGGCGCACGCCAGCTCCAGACCGAGGACCTCGGTGCGGTGGTCCGGCACGTCCACGAAGACGGGCGGCTCGCAGCCGGCCCACACCGTGGTGGGCAGCCGGTTGGCGACATGGACGATGATCAGGCCCGAGTGCGAGCGGTGGGCCATGCCGATGGCGTAGGCGAGGGCGCGCTCACTGGAGGTGGAGCCGTCGAAGCCGACGACGACCCCGTGCCGGAAGGCTGGGTCGCATGAGGGGCGTGGCTCTTCCGCCGCCAGGGGATCGGCCGCCGTGGGGTCGGCGACCGGCCGCTTGCGGTCCGCGGGTTCGAAGAATTCGTGACCGGCCATGGCTGTCTCGGCGTTGTGATCCTTTATGGGTGGGGACGACAGTGTGCGCGGAACTGTGTCACGGAGCTGTGTCCGGGAAACATCTTCCCAACCCCATACCCCCAAGGGTACGGCGGCACGCCTCCCGAGCCCAGATCCCGCGCACGCTCCGTAAGCGGTCCCCCGATGTCTGTAGGGGTTCACCGGAGCATGCACGAGCGGCGCCCGTAACGCAATGGTTGCTGCCCCGTACAGGCGGTTTGCACGGGATTCACAGAAGTACGGCCGGTGACCGACCGGTCGAACGGGCGTTGAACCGGCTGAGCCGCCACCCAGGGAGTACGCGTCATGCCCGGTCACCGATCCACCTCCGCGCCGCCGTCCGCGCCGGACACCGTGCGCGATGTGATCCGCTGGGCCGTCTTCAGCTGCGCGCTCGTCCCCGTGGTCCTGGTCTGGTACGGCACCTCGCTGGCCGGCGCGACGGGCGCCGCCCTCGGTCTGGCCGCCGTCACGGCCGCGTGCCGCTTCCTGCTGCGCCGGTCGGAGCGGTGTGCAGCGCGTTGCGGCGTGCAAAGAGGCGGACGTCACACCCGTCGGCGGACACCGGTCGACTGACCTGTTTCCGTACCCTCGAACGCTTCTTTTCAGCCAACTTCTGAATACCGCCCAAGAGGGGCCCCAACCACCCTCCAACCCGGGTTCGACCTGCACGGAAAGGGCCCACGGGCGGATGCGCACCCTACGCGGTTTGGCCACTGCGACAAGGCGCACTTCCCTGCGCGCTCCGCGAGTGCAACGCTTCGTGATCGAATGCTTCACGCCAAGTTGTCATGTCGACAATCTCGGGCGTGTGGAACTGGTCACCGTCAGACCGCGGGAACCAGTAGATTCGATCTTGACTGTCTTTACGGCGGGGGACTCGTGCAGGACCGAGGGGAAACGTGCAGGAGCGACACAACCGAGGAGCCGCGACCACCGAGGGGGGCTTAGCAGTATGAGCCACGACTCCACTGCCGCGCCGGAAGCCGCGGCCCGGAAACTCTCCGGGCGCCGCCGCAAGGAGATCGTCGCGGTGCTGCTGTTCAGCGGCGGCCCCATCTTCGAGAGTTCCATTCCGCTGTCGGTGTTCGGGATAGACCGCCAGGACGCCGGCGTGCCGCGCTACCGGCTGCTGGTGTGCGCCGGCGAGGAGGGCCCGCTGCGGACCACAGGGGGCCTGGAACTCACCGCGCCACATGGGCTGGAGGCGATCTCACGCGCCGGGACGGTCGTCGTACCGGCCTGGCGGTCGATCACCGCGCCACCACCGGAGGAGGCGCTCGACGCGCTGCGCCGAGCGCACGAGGAGGGTGCCCGCATCGTCGGGCTGTGCACCGGCGCCTTCGTCCTCGCGGCGGCCGGCCTGCTGGACGGCCGCCCGGCGACGACCCACTGGATGTACGCGCCGACACTGGCCAAGCGCTATCCGTCGGTGCACGTCGATCCGCGCGAGCTGTTCGTGGACGACGGTGACGTCCTGACGTCGGCGGGTACGGCGGCCGGAATCGATCTCTGTCTCCACATCGTGCGGACGGACCACGGCAACGAGGCGGCCGGCGCGCTGGCCCGCCGCCTGGTGGTCCCACCGCGCCGGTCGGGCGGCCAGGAGCGCTACCTCGATCGGTCTTTACCGGAGGAGATCGGCGCCGACCCGCTCGCCGAGGTCGTCGCCTGGGCGCTGGAACACCTCCACGAGCAGTTCGACGTGGAGACCCTGGCGGCACGCGCCTACATGAGCCGCCGCACGTTCGACCGCCGGTTCCGCTCGCTGACCGGCAGCGCGCCGCTGCAGTGGCTGATCACCCAGCGGGTGCTGCAGGCACAGCGGCTGCTGGAGACGTCGGACTACTCGGTGGACGAGGTCGCGGGCCGCTGCGGCTTCCGCTCACCGGTGGCCCTGCGCGGACACTTCCGCCGCCAGCTCGGCTCGTCCCCCGCCGCCTACCGGGCCGCCTACCGGGCCCGCAGGCCGCAGGGCGAGAAACCGGCCGACGCGGAACCGGCGATGCCGGCCTCCGGCCAGCCGGGTCCGCCCACGGGCCTCGCGGGTCCCGGACCGGTGGGCCACGCACCCGTGCTGCACCCGGACCGGGACAGCGGGGTACCGATACAGAGCCGCCGCACGGCGGCGGGCGCGGTGGGACTGCTGCCGGGACCGCGGGCCGGCAGCTGAGCGGGAGCCGGTAGCCGGGCGGGAGGGGGCGAGCACACGCTCGCCCCCTCCTCCAGCGAGCCCGCCCCCTCCTCCAGCGCCCTCGGCGCCTTCTCCAGCGAGCTCGGCGTCGGCACAGGGCGCCACAAAAGTTCAGGTCCGCCTTAGGGTGGTCGCATGAACGATCGCATGGTGTGGATCGACTGCGAGATGACCGGCCTCTCGCTGTCCGACGACGCGCTCATCGAGGTGGCCGCCCTCGTCACCGACTCCGAGCTGAACGTACTCGGCGAGGGGGTGGACATCGTCATCCGCCCGCCGGACCAGGCGCTGGAGACGATGCCGGAGGTGGTGCGTCAGATGCACACCGCGTCCGGGCTGCTCGCCGAGCTCCCGAACGGCACGACACTCCAGGACGCCGAGGAGCGGGTCCTCGCCTATGTGAAGGAGTACGTGAAGGAGCCCGGCAAGGCCCCGCTGTGCGGCAACTCCGTCGGCACCGACCGCGGCTTCCTGCTGCGGGACATGCCGACCCTGGAGGACTACCTCCACTACCGCATCGTCGACGTCTCGTCGATCAAGGAGCTGGCCCGCCGCTGGTACCCGAGGGCGTACTTCAACAGCCCGGAGAAGAACGGCAACCACCGGGCCCTCGCCGATATCCGCGAGTCGATCGCCGAGCTGCGCTACTACCGCGAGGCCATCTTCGTCCCGCAGCCCGGCCCGGACTCCGACACCGCGAAGGCGATCGCCGCCAAGCACGTGCTGCCCGCGCAGTGACGACTCGTCTGCGCCCTTTCGGGGTCCGCCCGGGGACCTGCGCGAAAACCTGTGCGCGAGCACCCCTTCGGACCCTGTAGACTTCTTCTCGGCCGGTCGGGGAAACGACAAGTTCCACCGCCGGTCGTGGTGGGTGTAGCTCAGCTGGTAGAGCACCTGGTTGTGGTCCAGGATGTCGCGGGTTCGAGTCCCGTCACTCACCCTCACCGATCAGCCGGTGACTCCGTCGGAGTCACCGGCTGTTTCGTGTGCGGACCGTCACCTCTCCCGCAGCCGCCCGATGTCCGACACCGGTCCCAGATGATCGAGCTTGTCGGGGTTGGAGACGGCGCGGATCGCCCGGATCCTGCCGTCGGCGATGTCGAGCTCGATCACGCTGGCCACGCGGCCTTCGGCGTCGTGGATCACGCCACCCGGGCGGCCGTTGACCCGGGCCGCCTTGAGGAAGGCACCGAGCTTCCCAACCCGGCGCAGGCCGCCGACCAGCAGCTGCGCGATGGGGCGCGCCTCGGTGATCGACTTCGCGAGCGCCCGCGCCTTGCCGCCGCCGTCGCCCTGGAAGACCACGTCGGGGGCGAGCATGTCGAGCAGCGCGTCCATGTCGCCGCCCTCGGCGGCCGCGAAGAACTTACGGGCGAGCTCCTCGCTCTCCGCCCGCCGCGCCGGGGGCGCCGCGATGTCGGCCACCTGCCCGCCTGGGGCGATGCGCTTTCTGGCGCGAGCGAAGATCTGCCGGCAGTTCGGCTCGGACCTGCCGGTGAGCCGCGCCACCTCCGGGTAGCCGTACCCGAAGACCTCGCGCAGCACGAACACCGCCCGCTCCACCGGGGAGAGGGCCTCCAGCAGGACGAGGAAGGCCATCGACAGGGAATCGGAGAGCTCGGCGTGCTCGGCCGGTCCGGGCCGGTCGGCGGAGATCACGACCGGCTCGGGCAGCCAGTCGCCGACATAGGTCTCCCGCCGTACGCGCGCCGAGCTCAGGTAGTTGATGCCCAGCCGCGTCACCGAGGTGGTCAGGTACGCCTTCAGGTTCTCGACCGTGGTCCCGGCCTGGCGCGCCCGGGTCAGGCCGAGGAAGGCGTCCTGCACGATGTCCTCGGCGTCGCCCACGGATCCGGTCATCCCGTAGGCGATGGAGAACAGCAGCGACCGGTATCCGTCCGCGTCCGTCTCCCTGACTGATCCCGCCACGGAGTCCCCCCTCCGAAGATCGGCACGACGTCCAGCAGGGTATCCGAGAGGTACGACACCGCGGTCCCGTCCTCGTCGCGGCCCGACCGTCGTCACGACGACGCCCGCGCCACCAGTTCCGTCGGCAGCACCGCGTGCCGGCGCTCCAGCCCCCGGGACGCGGGTGGGCGGCGGTCGGCGATCTCCGTGAGGAGCAGGTCGATCATGGCCCGGCCCATCTCCTCGATGGGCTGGCGGACGCTGGTCAGCGGCGGTTCCATGTGGCGGGCGATGGCCGAGTCGTCGTAGCCGACGAGGGCCACGTCGTCCGGGATACGGCGGCCCGCCTCGCGCAGCACCTGCCGGGCGCCGGCCGCCATCACGTCCGAGCCGGCGAAGACCGCGTCCAGGTCGGGGCGGCGGTCGAGGAGCACGGACATGGCCCGGCGACCGCCCTCTTCCGTGAAGTCCCCCGGTTCGACGAGGAGTTCGTCCACCTCCCGGCCCGCGTCGCGCAGGGCGTCGCGGTAGCCGTCGACGCGGCGCTGGGCGCCGTAGACGTCGAGGCGGCCGGTGATGTGGGCGATGCGGGTGCGGCCTCGGGAAAGCAGGTGCTCCACGGCCGAGCGGGCGCCGCCGTAGTTGTCCGAGTCCACCGAGGTGAGCGTCTCGCCGGCCGAGCGGGGGCCGCTGATCACGGCCGGGATCTCCAGCTGGGCCAGCAGGTCGGGCAGGGGGTCGTCGGCGTGGACCGAGACCAGCAGGACGCCGTCCACCCGGTGCGCCGCCAGGTACTGCGCGAGGCGCCGGCGCTCACGGTCGCTGCCCGCGAAGATCAGCAGCAACTGCATCTCGGTGTCGGACAGTTCGGAGCCGACTCCGCGCAGCATGTCGGAGAAGTAGGGCTCCGCGAAGAAGCGGGTCTCCGGCTCGGGGACCACCAGCGCGATGGCGTCGGTGCGGTTGGCGGCGAGGGCGCGGGCGGCGGTGTTGGGGACGTAGCCGAGCTCGGCGACCGCCGCCTCGACCGCGGCGCGAGTGGCGTCGCTGACCCGGGGCGAGCCGTTGATCACCCGCGAGACCGTACCCCTGCCGACCCCGGCCCGGGCGGCGACCTCCTCGAGCGTGGGCCGACCCCCGCTGCGGCCCCGCGCTCCGTGGCTTGCCATGGGCTCCGCCTCTCTCGACCGACTCCTGGTGCTGGCCTGGAATGTAACAGCACCGCTCGCTGCAGTGGCCGTCCCAGGGGCTGCCGCCCCTGGACCCCCGCTCATCGGCCTTCGGCCTCGTCCTCAAGCGCCGGACAGGCTGAGTTTTCCGCCCCGGCACTCGCCAGTTAACACTCAGATAACCGAACGCAGTTCCCGTCGTCCGCTCCCTTGACACCCCGCCCCCGACCCGCGACTCTTCAACACATCACTCGTGGGAGCGCTCCCACACTACCTGGCACCTACACATCCCGCACGTTCCCCGCCCGAGCCGCAGCGCGTACGAACGGGCCCGATTCATGCAGTTGGCCGGGGGGTCGGCACGTCAGGCAACAGGAGGACGCAATGCGCACGAGCATCCGCCGGTCCCAGCGGCTGATGGCCCTCGCGGCCGTTGCCGCGTTGACCACGGGGCTGCTGGCCGGCTGCGCCAAGGACGACAACAGCTCGTCGGACAACTCCGACGGCGGCGGAAACGGCAGTGGCAAGGGCAAGATCACGCTGACCATCGGCACCTTCGGCGTCTTCGGCTACCAGCAGGCCGGCCTCTACGCCGAGTACATGAAGCTGCATCCCGACATCAACATCAAGGAGAACGTCACCACCCGCACCGACGTGTACTGGCCGAAGGTGCTCACCCGTCTCCAGGCCGGCTCCGGCACGGACGACATCGAGGCCATCGAGATCGGCAACATCACCGAGGCCGTGCAGACCCAGGCCGACAAGTTCGTGGACCTCGGCAAGGAGGTCGACAAGTCCCAGTGGCTGGACTGGAAGAACGCCCAGGCCACCACCAAGGACGGCAAGCTCATCGGGCTCGGGACCGACATCGGGCCGATGGCCATCTGCTACCGCAAGGACCTGTTCCAGAAGGCCGGGCTGCCGACCGACCGGAACAAGCTCGCCGAGATGTGGAAGGGCGACTGGAGCAAGTACGTCGACGTCGGCAAGCAGTACATGAAGAAGGCGCCCAGCGGCACCAAGTTCGTGGACTCCGCCTCCTCCGTCTACAACGCGGCGGTGGGCGGCGCGAGCGAGCGGTACTACGACAAGGACGGCAACGTCGTCTGGGACAAGTCCGACGGCGTGAAGAAGGCCTGGGACGCCGCCATGAGCGTCGCGACCAGCAACATGTCGGCGAAGCTCAAGCAGTTCGACCCGACCTGGGACCAGGGCTTCGCCAACGGCACCTTCGCCTCCGTCGCCTGCCCGGCGTGGATGATCGGCTACATCGAGCAGAAGTCCGGTGACTCCGGAAAGGGCAAGTGGGACGTGGCGGCGGCGCCGGCGGCGTCCAACTGGGGCGGCTCCTTCCTCGGCGTGCCGACGGCCGGCAAGCACCAGAAGGAGGCCATCGCGCTGGCCAAGTGGCTGACCGCGCCCGAGCAGCAGGAGAAGGTCTTCGCCAAGCAGGCCAGCTTCCCGTCGACCCCGTCGGCGTACGCGAGCCTGAAGCCGGCCGCGGACACCACGGCGTACTTCTCGAACGCGCCGCTCACCCAGATCTTCTCCGATGCGGCCAAGACCATCCCCGCACAGCCCCTCGGCCCCAAGGACAAGCCGATCGACAACGCGATCAGTGACATCGGGATCCTCCAGGTCGAACAGAAGGGCAAGACGCCCGCGCAGGGCTGGGACGCCGCGAAGAACGAGATCAAGGACGTGCTCGGCCAGTGACCAGCCCGAAGCAGGCTCTCGCGCATCCCGCGTCGAGCGCCGACGCCGCGCCCGGCATCCCGCCGGGCGCGGCGCGGGGCGCTCGCGGTCGCGGTGCGCCGGCGGGCGCCGACTCCTGGCGCAGCCGGTTGTACCGCTGGGACATGAAGGCGTCGCCGTACGCGTTCGTGTCCCCCTTCTTCGTCCTGTTCGGGGCGTTCACGCTGGTCCCGCTGCTCTACACGGCCTGGTACTCGCTGCACCACGTGCAGCTGTCCTCCCTGGACCACCAGAGCTGGGCGGGGCTGGACAACTACAGGAACCTGTGGTCCTCGGAGTTCTTCTGGAACGCGCTGAAGAACACCCTGACCATCGGTGTCATCTCGACCGTGCCGCAGCTGCTGGCCGCGATCGGGCTCGCGCACCTGCTGAACTACCGGCTGCGGGGCTCCACCGTCTGGCGCGTGGTGATGCTGACCCCGTACGCCACCTCGGTGGCCGCGGCGACCCTGGTGTTCACGCTGCTGTACTCGTGGGACGGCGGCATGGTCAACTGGATCCTGCACTTTTTCGGGGTGAACCCGGTCAACTGGCGTGAGTCCAACTGGGGTTCGCAGTTCGCGGTGTCGTCGATCGTGATCTGGCGGTGGACGGGCTACAACGCGCTGATCTACCTCGCCGCCATGCAGGCGATCCCGGCCGATCTGTACGAGTCGGCGGCCATCGACGGCGCGAACCGCTGGCAGCAGTTCCGGCATGTCACCATCCCGCAGCTGCGGCCGACGATCCTGTTCACGGTGGTCGTCTCGACCATCGGCGCGACCCAGCTCTTCGGCGAGCCGCTGCTGTTCGGCGGGGTCAGCGGCTCCAAGGGCGGCTCCGAGCACCAGTACCAGACGCTCGGTCTGTACATGTACGACCAGGGCTGGATCATCGGCAACCTCGGCAAGGCGTCCGCGATCGCCTGGTCGATGTTCCTGATCCTGCTGGTGATCGCCGCGGTCAATCTGCTGCTCACCCGACGGCTGAGGAAGTCCCAATGACGACCGGTGAACTGACGCTTCCCCGCAGGGCTGTCCGGCGCCGGGGCCGGACGAGGGCCGGCAAGCAGCTGCACGCGGGCCCGGTGACGTACGTCGTGCTGACCGTCTTCGCGCTGGTCTCCCTCGCCCCGCTGGTGTGGACGGCGATCGCCGCCTCCCGCACCGACCGGCGGCTGGCCGAGACCCCGCCGCCGCTGTGGTTCGGCGGCAACCTGTTCAGGAACCTGCAGACGGCCTGGGACCAGGCGGGGCTCGGCACCGCGATGTTCAACTCGCTGATCGTCGCGGGCACGATCACGGTGAGCACGGTGCTGTTCTCGACCCTGGCCGGGTTCGCCTTCGCCAAGCTGCGGTTCCGCTTCTCCAGCCTGCTGTTGCTGCTGACCGTCGGCACGATGATGATCCCGCCGCAGCTGGCCGTCGTACCGCTGTATCTGTGGATGTCGGACCTCGGCTGGTCCAACCAGCTGCAGACGGTGATCCTGCCGAGTCTCGTCACCGCCTTCGGCACGTTCTTCATGCGGCAGTACCTGGTGCAGGCGCTGCCGACGGAGCTGATCGAGGCGGCCCGGGTGGACGGGGCGAGCAGCATCCGGATCGTCTGGCACGTGGTCTTCCCGGCGGCACGGCCGGCCATGGCCGTCCTCGGCCTGCTGACGTTCGTGTTCGCCTGGAACGACTTCCTGTGGCCGATCATCGCGTTGAACCAGCAGAACCCGACCGTGCAGGTGGCCCTGAACTCGCTCGGCACCGGCTATGTCCCGGACCAGGCGGTGATCATGGCGGGTGCGCTGCTGGGCACGCTGCCGCTGCTGATCGCGTTCGTCCTGTTCGGCAAGCAGATCGTGGGCGGGATCATGCAGGGCGCCATCAAGGGCTGAAGCCCCTGTGCACAGGGGCCGGGCCACCGCCGCTCCGGCCCCTGCCCCTCCTTACCCCCTGGCCCCCAGCTACTGCGCCAGGTCTCCTCCGACCCCCAATGGGAGCGCTTCCATGCCTGAACCCGTTACGTCGTTGACCTTTCCTCCCGCCTTCCTCTGGGGCGCCGCGACCTCGGCGTACCAGATCGAGGGGGCGGTGCGGGAGGACGGCCGCACCCCCTCGATCTGGGACACCTTCAGCCATACGCCGGGCAGGACGGCCGGCGGCGAGACCGGTGACATCGCCGTCGACCACTACCACCGGTTCCGCGAGGACGTGGCGCTGATGGCGGAGCTGGGCCTGACCGCGTACCGCTTCTCGGTCTCCTGGTCGCGGGTGCAGCCCACCGGCCGGGGCCCGGCGGTCCAGCGCGGTCTGGACTTCTACCGCCGTCTGGTGGACGAGCTCCTCGCCCACGGCATCAAACCGGCGCTCACCCTCTACCACTGGGACCTGCCGCAGGAGCTGGAGGACGCGGGCGGCTGGCCGCAGCGGGACACCGCGCTCCGGTTCGCCGAGTACGCGCGGCTGGTCGGCGCGGCGCTGGGCGACCGGGTGGAGCAGTGGATCACCCTCAACGAGCCCTGGTGCAGCGCCTTCCTGGGCTACGGATCGGGCGTCCACGCCCCGGGCCGCACCGACCCGGCGGCCGCCCTGCGCGCCGCCCACCACCTGAACCTGGCGCACGGCCTGGCGGCCTCGGCCCTGCGCTCGGTGATGCCGGCCCGCAACGAGATCGCGATCAGCCTCAACTCGTCCGTCGTACGGCCCCTTTCCCAGGACCCGGCCGACCTGGCCGCGGCCCGCCGGATCGACGACCTGGCCAACGGCATCTTCCACGGCCCGATGCTGCACGGCGCGTACCCTTCAACACTTCTGGAGGCCACGGCCTCGGTCACCGACTGGTCGTACGTCCTGGACGGCGACACCCGCGCGATCAACGTCCCGCTGGACGCGCTGGGCCTGAACTACTACACCCCGGCCCTGGTCTCGGCCGCGTCCGGCGAGGTCAAGGGCCCGCGGGCGGACGGCCACGGTGCCAGCGAGCACTCCCCCTGGCCGGGCGCCGACGACGTGCTCTTCCACCAGACGCCGGGCGAGCGCACGGAGATGGGCTGGACGATCGATCCGACCGGCCTGTACGACCTGCTCGTCCGCTACACCCGCGAGGCACCGGGTCTGCCGCTGTACGTGACGGAGAACGGCGCCGCCTACGACGACAAACCCGATCCCGACGGCCGCGTCCACGACCCCGAGCGCATCGCCTATCTGCACGGCCACCTCGCGGCGGTCCGCCGGGCCATCACCGACGGCGCCGATGTGCGCGGCTACTACCTGTGGTCCCTGATGGACAACTTCGAGTGGTCGTACGGCTACGGGAAGCGCTTCGGCGCGGTGTACGTGGACTACGCGACGCTGGAACGCACACCGAAGTCGAGCGCGCGGTGGTACGGGGAGGTGGCGCGGACGGGCACGCTGCCCGCGGTGGAGCCGGCGGCCTGACGCATGCGAAGGGGCGCGGCAATCCCCCCGGAGTGCCGCGCCCCTTGGGCGTGCGTAGGTCAGTTCAGGGCGCCGAACGCCTTCGAGAAGGCGAACGGGTCCTGGACGATCGAGCTGCAGGTGGGGTCGGCGGAGTTCTTCGCGCCGCCGGCGCACTGCTTGTCGCGGGCCGCGGACCACATCGACAGGCCGCCGAGGCCCTTGGACCTGGCGAAGTTCACCAGCTGGTTGGCGTCGTCCACCTTGAAGATCTCGGAGGAGACGTCGTTGACGCCGATCATCGGGGTGACGGCGACCGTCTTCCAGGCGGCGGAGTCGGAGAGGGCGAGGACGCTCTTGACCTGGGCCTGGGTGGCCGTAGCGGCCTGCTGGGCGTAGTCGCCCATGTCGCCGTTGTACGAGGCTCCGTAGTCCATCGCCATGATGTTGACGGTGGAGATCTTCACGCCGTTGGACTTGGCGTCGGACAGGAGGTTCACTCCGTCCTGGGTGAGGCCCTCGGGCATCACCGGGAGGGTGAAGGAGACGTCCAGGTCGGGGTGCTGGGCCTGGAGCTTCGCTATCGCCTTCGCCCGGAGGGTGTTCGCCGCCGTGTTCGGCAGCGCGCCGCCCTCGACGTCGAAGTCGACCTTGGTCAGCTTGAACGCGTCGACCGCCTTGCCGTACGCCGCCGCCAGCGCGTCCGCCGAGGAGCAGGTGGTGGCCAGTTCGGAGCCGGACGCGCCGCCGAAGGAGACCCGGACGTCACCGCCCTTGGCGCGCAGGGAGCCGATCTGGGCGGCGACGGCGTCGCTGGTCAGGTCGGTCACACCGCCCCACTTGGGGGTGCAGCCGCCGCCGTCGGTGATGAACGCGAGGTTGTAGTTCTTCACACCGGTCGCGTCGGCCGCGCCGACCAGGTCGAAGGCCGGGTAGAGGGAGGTGTCGACGTACGGGGCGAAGCCGCCGGAGGCGGTGGTGCCGGTGCCGGTCGTCTTGCTTGCGGTCGGAGTGGGGGTGGCGGTCTTGGTCGGGGTGGGGGTGGCGCTCTTGCTCGGCGTGGCGGTGGGCGCCGGGGACTGGGACTGGGTGGGCCGGCCGCTGGGCTCGGGGGTGGCACCGCCGTCCGCGGAACACTGGGCGTTGTCGATACGACAGCCCGTCGGGTCGCCGCTGCCGTCGACCACGAAGCCGACGGTGACCGACTTGCCCGGCGCGAGACCCTCCGTGTCCCACTTCGCGGGCTTCACGGTGACGTGCGAACCGCTGACGCTCGACTCGCCGTTCCACAGGGAGCCGAGCCTGGCGCCCGCCGGGAGGTCGAACTGAAGGGTCCAGGTCTTCTCGGTCTGGCCGCTGTTGTTGGTGACGACATACTGCGCGGTGTAGCCGGTCGACCAGTCGCTGGTCTTGGTGTACGCGGCGTTCACACCGGCCGCGTTGGCGGTGCCGGTGAGCAGGACCGCGCCGCCGCCGACCACGGCCGCGGCCACGAGGCCGCCGATCGCCTTGTTCCTGCCACTGATCCTGCGCCGGTGCGTGGTCATGCGCGTGCCTGCCTTCGCTGTTCACGGGGGTGAGGTGCGGCAGACGCTAGCGATCCGGAATCGGACAAATGACTTGATCGGGGCGGCCGTTGCAGACCTTAGGGTTCGCTTAAGGAAGGGATCGGGGGCGATTAATGGTCGAGACCAGTGAGGACCGGTTTGCCCGACCGGCGCCGTCTGCGCACCCGCCCCCGCACCGGCAGCCGCCCGTCCAGCTGGAACCAGATCCGCACCTCGGTGCCGCCCAGCACCGAGGAGCCGATCCGGACGTCCCCGCCGGTGGCCTCGGCGAGCCGGCGCACGATGTCGAGCCCGAGCCCGGTCGAACCGGCGCTCCCGGAGCCGCGCCCACGGGCCATCGCCGCCTCGGGGTCGGGTATGCCGGGGCCCGCGTCGGAGACCAGCACGATCACCGCGTCCTCGCCGTTGTGCACGTCGACCGCGAAGGCGGTGCCCTCGGCGGTGTGCCGGAAGACATTGCCGAGCAGGGCGTCGAGCGCGGCGGCCAGATCGGCGCGGGCCACGGGTATGCGCACCGGCCGCTCGACGCCGGCCACCCGCCACTTGCGGCCCTCGTCCTCGGCGAGCGCGGACCAGAACTCCATGCGCTCGCGCACCACTTCGGCCACGTCGCACCCGGCGCCGGGGCCGAGGGCGGCCGTCTGCGGCTTGGCCTCCCGGGCCGTACGGATGATGGTGTCGACCTCGCGCTCCAGCTGGGCGACCGCGGCCCGGGTCTGCTCGGCGGCCGGTCCGCCGCCCAGGGAGGCGGCGTTGAGCCGCAGCACGGTCAGCGGCGTGCGCAGACGGTGCGAGAGGTCCGCCGCCAGCTCTCTCTCGTTGGCGAGGAGCTGGACGACCTGGTCGGCCATGGAGTTGAACGCGACGGCGGCGAGGCGGAGTTCGGTGGGTCCGTCCTCCGGCACTCTCGCCCCCAGCTTGCCCTCGCCCAGATCGTGCGCCCCCTCGACCAGCCGCTGGGCGGGCCGCACCATGCGCACCCCGAGCCGGTCGGCGACCGCGACCGAGCCGACGATCAGCGCGAGGCCGACGGCCGCGAGCACCGCCCAGGCCGTGCCGACGCCGTTGGTCACCTCGGACTCGGGGACGTACACCTCGACGACCGCGATGTCTCCGGAGCCGAGCGCGACCGGCTGGAGGAGTGTGGAGCCGCCGGCCACCGAGGTCGTGGAGGCCCGGCCCAGTTTCCGCACCGCCTGGATGTCGCGGGCGGCGGCGCGATGCGGGCCGAGGTCCAGCGCGGGCCTGCCGCCGCCTGCGGGCAGATGCACGGCCATCCCGGAGTCGGCGCCCGCCGAGGCCACCACGCGCTCCAGTTTGTCCCGGTCGGTGGTGATGGACAGCGCGGGTGCGACCGCGGCGGCCTCCCGCTCGGCGTTCGAGAACGCCCGGTCGCGGGCCATCTCCTTGACGACCAGTCCGAGCGGGACCGCGAAGGCGACCACGACCATCGTGGTGACCGCCAGGCAGACCTTGACCAGCGCCCATCTCATCGCACCGGCCCCCCGTCCGCGGCGGGTTCCGTGGGGGGTTCGAGCTTCACACCGACGCCCCGGAGGGTGTGCAGATAGCGGGGCGAGGCGGCCGTCTCCCCCAGTTTCCGGCGCAACCAGGACAGATGGACGTCGATGGTCTGGTCGTCGCCGTAGGACTGCTGCCAGACCTCTGCGAGGAGTTCCCTGCGCGGGACGACCACACCGGGCCGGCCGGCGAGGAAGGCGAGCAGGTCGAACTCGCGGCGGGTGAGGTCGAGGCGGACCCCGTCCAGCTCGGCCTGGCGGCGCAGCGGGTCGACGGTCAGGCCGCCGACGCGCAGCACGGAGGAGGGTGCGGCCTCCGCGCCGCCGGAGCGGGCCCGGCGCAGCACCGCCGCCATCCGCGCGGAGAGGTGCTCGACGGAGAACGGCTTGGTCAGGTAGTCGTCCGCGCCGGCGTTGAGCAGCCGGACGATCTCCGTCTCGTCGTCCCGGGCGGTGGCGATGATCACGGGGACGTCGGTGATGCCGCGCAGCATCTTCAGCGCCTCGGAGCCGTCCAGGTCCGGCAGTCCGAGGTCCAGGATGACCACGTCGAAGCGGAAATGGGCGACCTCGCGCAGCGCCTCCAGTGCCGTACCGACGCTGCGCACGGTGTGTGCGGCGTCGGTCAGATGCCGGATGAGCGCCGAGCGT
The DNA here is from genome assembly GCF_053597455.1 of Streptomyces sp. NPDC001393. Classification (NCBI taxonomy): domain Bacteria; kingdom Bacillati; phylum Actinomycetota; class Actinomycetes; order Kitasatosporales; family Streptomycetaceae; genus Streptomyces; species Streptomyces sp. NPDC001393. Next base: position 103,845 of record NZ_JBSFIH010000013.1, on the reverse strand, counting down.
ACGAACTGGTCGTCCTCGACCACGAGCACACTTGCCATGCGCCGCACCGTACGCCATGGCGGCGACGGCGGTCCGGGCCTGTGGATAACTCGGGTTATGTGCACAGGGCGGTTCCCCTGGGGCAGTATGGCCCGCGATGCGCAGAGGACTCGTACACGTACTGGCATGGCTGCTCGCCACGACAGCGGCGGTCACGCTGTCGTGGTGGGGCGTGCACACGGTCATGGCCGGGACGGCGTACGACCCGCCGCGCGCCCTGCCGGTCACGGCCGCCGACGCGACGGCCCAGGGCTCGAAGGCCCTGCCCTCGCCGACGGATCGCCCGTCCCCGTCGAAGCGGCCGTCGGCCCGTCCGACGGCACCGGCGCCGACGCCCACGCGGTCCCCGAGCGCCTCCGCCACCGCCTCCTCGCCCTCGTCCGCGTCCGGCGAGGTGAAGTCGTACGACACCGACGGCGGGCGGGCCGTGTTCGACCTGGGCCCGTCCAGTGCCACGCTGGTCTCGGCGACCCCGGGGACCGGCTGGTCGATGCAGGTGTGGAAGACCTCGGCCTGGATCCGGGTGGAGTTCAGCAGCGGCACGGACCGGGTGTCGGTGATGTGCACCTGGCACGACGGGCCGCCGCATGTGGACATCGGGAACTACTGAGCCTCGCGCCCGGGTGAGCCGGGTCAGCGGAACACCGACGACGGCGGGGCGGGCGAAGCCACCGCCGCCGCGTCGGTCACGGCGGCCGCGCCGCCCGTGAAGTCCGTGAGCTGCTTGCCGTGTTCGACGCGGCCGGGGTGCGGGTCGGAGGCGGCACGGCGGGTGAGTTCGGCGACCGGGAGCGGGGCGTCGCAGGCGACCAGGACGGCGTTGCCGAAGCGCTTGCCGCGCAGCACGGCCGGGTCGGCGATCAGCGCGAGTTCGGCGAACCGGGCGGCCGTGGTGGCGATCTGGCCGCGCAGATGGGCGAGCGGCGGGCCGTCGGCGAGGTTGGCGGCGTAGACCCCGGACGGCTTCAGGGCCCGGCGGACCTCGTCCAGGAACTCGGTGGAGGTGAGGTGGGCCGGGGTGCGGGCGCCGCTGAAGACGTCCGCGATGACCAGGTCCGCCCAGCCGTCCGGCACCTTGGCGAGGCCAGCGCGGGCGTCCGCCGACCTGACCCGGATCCGGGCGCCCGGGTCCAACGGCAGCTCCCGGCGGACCAGTTGGACCAGGCTCGCGTCCCGCTCGACGACCTGCTGGGTGGAGCGGGGCCGGGTGGCGGCGGCGTACCGGGCGAGGGTGAACGCGCCGCCGCCGAGGTGCACGACGTGCACGGGCCTGCCGGGCGGGGCGACGAGGTCGATGACATGGCCGAGCCGGCGCTGGTACTCGAAGGAGAGATACGCGGGGTCGTCCAGGTCGACGTGCGACTGGGGGGCACCGTCGATCAGCAGCGTCCAGGCGCGTCCTCGGTCGGGGTCGGGTACGAGCTGTGCGAGCCCGCCGTCGACCGCCTCCACGACGGCCTCGGCCGCCGCCGATCCGCGCCGTGTGTTCCTGGACCTGCCCACCGGTCCATCTTCGCAGCTGCCGTGGGCGACCGCCTCACTGGCAGCCGTCGGCCGCCTCGATCATCCGGGCCGCCTCCCCGAGGGCCCGGCGCAGCACCACCGGGTCGGTGGCGAGGTCGGCCTCGCCGGGCGGCAGCAGCCAGTCGGAGCCCTCCACCGGGGGCTCGGGGTTCAGCCTGAGACCGCGCCCGTCGGTCTCCGTGCAGGTGCTGCCCGGCACGTCCCAGCCGGCCGCCGTACCCGCCGGAACGAGGAAGCCCAGGGTGGCGCAGCTGCCGTCGTGCAGCACGGGGCCCATCGCCTCGCCGACGCCGCGCCGCAGGATGTCGACCGCCTCGAGGCCCTGCCGGGCCGGTACCGTCACGAGGTCGCAGGACGCCGCGTCCATGTCGTCTCCACCGGCCGACGACGGCGACGTACAAGGTTCGTTGCTCTGGCTGGACTCCCTGGTCTCCATGCCGGCCTCCACCACACAGCCTGTTGCGGTCCATGGAATCCAACGCCCGGACGCGTCAACGGCTACGGCACAAGTGCGCCGCAAAGGATGGCACTTCATGGCAGATCGTGGATGAGATATCCGGTTTGTAGCCAAACACAGCGTGGCGGGTCCTTCACAGCAGGTACGTTCATGCCCGCCGGACCCAGGGCGCCACTCGGACAACTCGTCACGGATCGCCCCGGGCCCGGCATGGTTCGACGGTTCGCACGAGAGGACCCGGCCATGGCGTCGTCAACCGAGACCGCGTCACAGCCCGAACGGCCATCCCGGCCGAACCTCGCCTTCCGGCGGCTGCGCGGCACGCGCTCACCGGCCGAGTTCGCGGCGCTCGTACGGCGCGCCGCGCACGAGATCGGTGAGCGGGTGAGCTGTGACGCGCGGTACGTCGGCAGGGTCGAGGCGGGCGAGATCCGCTGCCCGAACTACGCGTACGAACGGGTGTTCCTGCACATGTTCCCCGGCCGCACGCTCACCGACCTCGGCTTCGCGCCCCGCTCGGCCGTCCGCGGCCGCACGGCGCGTACGGCGGCGGAGGTGCCCGGGGACGTCGCCGCACAGCCGCCCGGTGAGTCACGGGGGGCCTTCGGACCGTATGACACGCAGGACCCGTGCGGCGCGCCAGAACCGTACGCGAAAGACCATCTGAACCACGAGGAGAGCGACGTGCTGCGTCGCGCATTCATGACCGGCGGAGGCGCCACGGTGGCCGCCGCCACGCTGGGCCCACTGGGGCTCACCACGGACGCCGCGGCCGCGGTCCGGACCGCTCGCCGGCCCGGAACCCCGGAGGCGCTCGCCCTGGAGGAGGCCGTCCGCCGGATCCGGCTGCTCGACGACCGGCACGGCGCGGACGGCCTCTACCGGCGCGCGGCGGCTCCGTTGCGCGCGGCCTACGCACTGCTGGACGCCGGCGCGACCCGGCAGACCACCGCCGAGCGGCTGCACTCGGGCGCCGGTGAACTCGCCATCTCCGTGGGCTGGCTGGCGCACGACTCCGGCCGCTTCGACGACGCCCGCTCGCACTACGCGGAGGCGCTGGCCACGGCCCGGATGACCGGGGACCCGGCGCTGGAGGCGCACGCCTTCTGCAACACCGCGTTCCTGGCGCGGGACGCCGGCCGCCCCCGCGAGGCGGTCCGCGCCGCGCAGGCCGCCCAGCGCGCGGCCGCTCCACTGGGTTCGGCGCGCCTGATGTCCCTGCTCGCGCTGCGCGAAGCCGGCGGCTGGGCGGGGCTCGCCGACCGCACGGGCTGTGAACAGGCCCTCGTGCGGGCCCAGGCGCTGTTCGTCCGGGGCCGCTCGGAGGCCGACCCCGAGTGGATGAGCTTCTACGGCGAGGCCGAGCTGGAGGGGCTGGAGGCGCAGTGCTGGTCCATGCTGGGCGACTGGCGGCGGGCGTCACGGCATGCGCATCGCGCGGCCGAGCTGCAGGACCCTCACTTCACCCGGAACATCGCGCTGTACACCGCCGAGCTGGCCGACGATCTCGCCCGTGAGGGGCGGCCGGACGAGGCGGCGGCCGCCGGTATGCGCGTGCTGTCCCTGCTGGACCAGGTCCAGTCCTCGCGCATCCAGAGCATGCTGGCGGGGACGGCACGGGTGCTGCTGCCTCACCGGCGGGCGTCGGGGGTGTCCGACTTCCTGGACCGGCATGCCTCCATGCCGAGGACGCCGAGGACGGGGCGGGCCTGACCGTGCTCACCCCTTCAGGGCGCCAAGTGCCCCAGGTCGTTCCAGCTCTCGATCGCCGGTTCGCCGTATGCCCAGCCCAGTACGGACAGTGAGGTCGGGTTGAGGCGGATCCGGGCCGCGAAGTCCAGCGGCAGGCCCAGCCACCGCGCGCCTATGGAGCGCAGGATGTGGCCGTGAGCGAAGACCAGGACGTCGCGGTCGGCCGACCGGGCCCACGCCACCACCTCGTCCGCGCGTGCGGTCACCTCCGCGAGGCTCTCCCCCTCCGGCACCCCGTCCCGCCAGATCAGCCACCCCGGCCGCACGGCCTGGATCTCGGCCGGGGTCATGCCCTCGTAGGCGCCGTAGTCCCACTCCATGAGGGTGTCCCAGGCGGTGGCCCGGTCGCCGAAGCCGGCCAGTTCGCAGGTTTCACGCGCGCGTACGAGCGGACTGGTGCGCACCTCCGCCCCGGGCAGCCCGTCCAGCGGGGCCCGGTGCAGTCGTTCGCCGAGCAGCTTGGCTCCCCGCCGGCCCTCCTCCAGCAGCGGCACGTCGGTCCTGCCGGTGTGCTTTCCGGACAGTGACCATTCCGTCTGTCCGTGCCGGGCCAGCAGGATGCGCGGTGCCATGAGAGACCTTTCCGGAAGCGAAGGGGACCTTCCCATCATCGCTCAACCGGTTCCGGGGCAACCCGGCGGGCGATCTCGGCGTCTTTGTGGGCCGGAGCGCCCTCATGGGCGGGGATACGGACACCGTAAAGTGTCACGGTCGCCCTCCGGGGCGCGCCGTACAGCGAGAAGGGGGAGGGCGATCGGATGCCGCAGACCGAGACACCGGGCACCGAGGTGGTCCCGCGTACCCGGCTGCGCTGGTGGACCGAGCTGCCCCTGATCCTCCTGGTCTACGGCTGCTACTCGGTCGGCCGCCTCCTCGCCCGCGGTGACGTCTCCTCCGCCGTCGACCACGGCCTGGCGATCCTGCGCCTGGAGAAGGCCCTGAGCCTCAACGCCGAGCACCCGCTCAACCGGCTCTTCACGCGCGAGCCCTGGCTCGGGGTGCCGGCCGACTTCTGGTACGCCTCGCTGCACTACCTGGTCACGCCCGCCATCCTCATCTGGCTGTTCCGAGCCCGCGCCGAGCACTACCGGCGTGCCCGCACCTGGCTGATGACGTCCACGTTCATCGGCCTGATCGGCTTCACCCTGCTGCCGACCTGCCCGCCCCGGCTGCTGTCCGCCGGGAACGGTTTCGTGGACACCATGGCGCACTACAGCTCCTACGGCTGGTGGGGCGGCGAGGCGAGCGCGCCGCGCGGCATGGGCGGCATGACCAACCAGTACGCGGCCATGCCGAGCCTGCACGTCGGCTGGGCGCTGTGGTGCGGGGTGATGCTGTGGCGGCACGGCGGCACGCGCGTGGCGAAGATCCTCGGTGTCCTCTACCCGCTGGGCACCGCGCTCGTGGTCATGGGCACCGCCAACCACTACTTGCTCGACGCGGTCGCGGGCGTCGCCGTGATGGGCGTCGGCGCCCTGCTCGCGCCGCGCGTCACGCGGGTCCTGGACCTCGTCCGGGCCCGCCTGTTCCCGCGCCGCACACCGGTCACGGAGGGCACGGGTTCCCCGATTGTCAGTGCCGGATGCCAGACTTCCGCGGGTGAGCGAATTCCACGGCAGCGCGAGTCGCACCTCGACGCCGGGGCCGAACCGGACACCTCCCCCCGCGACGCGGGAGAAGGGGCTGCGGCACCGGCTCGCTGAGCTGCGCGGTCCCGACGTACCGGCCAAGGCCCTGGACGCGCGCGCCCTCGCGGCGCTCGCCGCGAACCCCGGGTGCGCGCGGCGGGCGATCCTGGACGGCGCCGGGGTGGACAAGGCGCGGCTGGCGAGCGCGCTGGGCGCCCCGTCCGGGTTCGGTCAGTCGCAGTTCGCGCTGACGCGCGGGAACGCGTTCGAGGCGAAGGTGAAGGCCGACGGCGGCGCGGAGCTGCTGCGGCTGGCGCACGCCCGGCTGGATCCGGGCGCCGAACCGCCGGCCGGGGCCGCCGTACCCGACCTGACCGCGCACGGCCCCGAGGGGCGTACGGCCCGTACGGCGCTGGCGCTGCGCGAGGCCACGCAGGCGGGCGGCTGGACGCTGCTGGACCACCCGATGCTCGCCCTGGACGTGGCCGGCTCGCTCGCGTTCCTGGAGCCGGACGCGGTGGTGGTGCACCCGGACGGCAGCTGGTCGGTGGTGGAGATCAAGTCCTTCCCGATGCTGGACGGTTCGGCGGACCCGGCGAAGGTCGGCGCGGCGGCCCGGCAGGCGGCGGTGTACGCACTGGCCCTGGAGGAGGTGGCGGGACGGCTCGGCGCGGAGCCGGAGGGGGGCTCCGGCGTCGAGGGGGCGCCGCGCGTGCATCACCGGATCCTGCTCGTGTGCCCGAAGGACTTCTCCAACCTGCCCGCGGCCTGCGCCGTCGACATCCGCAAGCAGCGCGCGGTCACCGCCCGCCAGCTGGCCCGGCTCACCCGCATCGAGGAGATCGCCCGGACCCTGCCCGAGGACACGTGCTTCGCGCCCGACCGGAGCGCCGAGGAGCTGACGGCGGCCGTCGAGGCGGTGCCGGCGACGTACGCGCCCGAGTGCCTGTCCGCGTGCGAACTGGCCTTCCACTGCCGGGAACGCTCCCGCGAGGAGGGTGCCGTCACCCGCCTGGGCCGGCCGGTGCGGGCGGAACTGGGCGGTCTGACCACGGTCGAGGACGTCCTCGCGGCGGCTCGCGGTGAGCGCGGCGGCCCCGAGGACCCGGCGGTCGCGGCCCTGCGCCGGGCGGCGGCCCTGCGCGCGGAGGCCCTGGAGTCCGCCCGGGAGGCCGCCCCGTGTCCCTGATCGCCACCCTCGCCCGCCTGGAGGCCGTGAGCAGCGGCCGCGCCCAGCCCGTCGCGACCGTCCGGCACCGGCATCTCTCGACGCGCCCGCTGGTGTTCGTGCCGCTCACCACCGCCGGTGAAGCGGGCGCCCCGCTCGGCGCGCTGGTCGGCACCGACCGGGACGCGCCCAGCCTGCTGGTCGTGCCCCAGCCCCGCGACCGCGACCTGCGCTTCTCCTTCCTCGCCGACCTGGCCGACGTCGTCCTGCCGTACATCGACTCCTACGCCGGGTCCGTGGAGGCGGCCGAGCGCACCGAGACCGACCCGGAGACCGGCAAGCGGGTCAAGGTCGAGGTGGAGCTGTGCGCGGACGCTCCCCAGCTGATCGTGCCGAGCCGGGCCGGCCTGGACTTCGTACGGCTCCTCGGCCGCTCGATGCGTTTCCGCCGGACCGCCGAGCAGGACCCTCAGGCCCCCTATCCGGCGCCGCCCCGGGTGCCTCTGCTCGGCCGCTGGCTGACCCACTACGGCGAGCGGTCCCGCGTCCCCGGCTCCTCCCTCCTGCTCGCCCTGACCGACGTGCTGTCCCGGCACTGGGCGACCGGCCAGTCCAGCCTGGAGGACCAGCACCTAGGCGCGCTGCTCGCCTGGATCGACCCGCCGGAGGGCGCGAACGGCGCCGAGGCCGCGCGGCGGGCCGAGCTGGCGCGGGACCCCGCCGGCCAGCTGCTGTGCCCGCCGGCCGGACCCGCCACCGACCCGGCGTTCGACAACAAGCTGCTGGCGCCCGCGATCGAGCGCTACGACCGGGCCCGCACCGCCCTCGCCGCCGCCGAGGACGCCCTGGCCGCCGACGACCGGCTGGCCGCGCTCACGGCGGCCGAGCGGGAGATCCGCGACCTGGTGGAAAGCCGCACCCGGCCCACCTGGGACGCGGTGTGGCGGGGCCTGGACCTGCTGCGTGCGCTGCCGCCGGGCGCGCACCTGGAAGAGCGCTGGACCCGGGACCGCTGGTCGTTCACCGGCCACCGCGACCGGGTGCTGGCGGGCGAGCCCCCGCAGCCGCGCCGGGACGACGCGGTGACCGCGGCGAACAAACTGGCCACGCGCGAGCGCGAGCAGGCCCGGCTGGAGGCGCAGGAGGCGCTGGACGACCCGCTGGTGATGGCGGGGCGGCGGCTGGCCGGGGAGGCGTTCGCGGGCGAGGTGACCGATGTCGTCATGGCGTACAGCGAGGGCAAGCGGCCGAGCCCGCGCCCGCTGGTGACGGTCCGCACGGACGACCGGCCGCATCTCGCCGAGCGCGCGAAGGTGTTCCGCTCGCTGGGCGGCAAGCCGCAGTCGGCGGAGTTCGTCGGGTACGAGGGCTCCTCGGACGGGGGTGTGCTGGTGCTGCGCGTCCTGGACAAGATGGGCCGCGGCAGGGAGCCGGAGCCCGGTTCGGTGCCGGAGAAGGGCGACCGGCTCTGTTTCACCCTGTTCGAGCACGAGCAGCGCGGCGGCGCGAAGCTGCCCGACCCGGAGCAGACCCCGTGGACGCACGGCGGCCCGCCGGGTGAGGCCGTACCGGAGGCCCCCGACACGGTGACCGAGGAGGATGTGCTGTGACGACGGTCGGCTTCGACCCCGGGGCGGCCGCCGCCCGCGCCACCGACGCGATCCTCCACGACACCCTGCACGGCAGCGAGCGCGGTGTCGTCGTGGACTCCCCGCCGGGTGCCGGCAAGTCGACGCTCGTGGTCCGCGCGGCCCTCGAACTGGCCGACGCCGGGCGCCCGTTGATGGTGGTGGCACAGACCAACGCCCAGGTGGACGATCTCGTCCTCCGGCTCGCCGAGAAGAACCCCGACCTGCCGGTCGGCCGCCTGCACAGCAGTGACACCGACCCCTACGACAAGGCACTGGACGACCTGCCGCAGGTCCGCACGTCGGCGAAGGCGGCCGAGCTGAACGGCCTGCCGGTGGTCCTCTCCACGGCGGCGAAGTGGGCGCATGTGAAGGCCGACGAGCCCTGGCGGCACGCGATCGTGGACGAGGCGTACCAGATGCGCTCCGACTCCCTGCTGGCCGTGGCGGGCCTGTTCGAGCGGGCGCTGTTCGTCGGCGACCCCGGGCAGCTGGACCCGTTCGCGATCGTCGGCAGCGAACAGTGGGCGGGGCTGTCGTACGACCCCTCGGCCTCCGCCGTGACCACCCTGCTGGCCCACAACCCCGGCCTGCCCCAGCACCGCCTGCCGGTCTCCTGGCGGCTGCCCGCCTCCGCGGCCCCCCTGGTCTCGGACGCGTTCTATCCGTACACCCCCTTCCGCAGCGGAACCGGCCACGGCGACCGCCGCCTCGCCTTCGCGGTCCCCTCGGACGGCTCCGGCCCGGACCGGGTGATCGACGAGGCGGCGGAGTCCGGCTGGGGGTTGCTGGAACTGCCCGCCCGGCACACCCCGCGCACCGATCCGGAGGCGGTGCGGGCGGTGGCGACGGTCGTCCGCCGTCTGCTGGACAGAGGCGGCGCGGCGACCTCCGAGCGCTCACCCGATGCCGCCCCCCTCACCGCCGACCGCATCGCCGTCGGCACGGCCCACCGCGACCAGGCGGCGGCGGTGCGCACGGCACTCGCCGAGCTGGGCGTGGCGGACGTCACGGTGGACACCGCGAACCGCCTCCAGGGCCGGGAGTACGACGTCACCGTCGTCCTGCACCCGCTCTCCGGCCGCCCCGACGCCACCGCCTTCCACCTGGAGACCGGCCGCCTGTGCGTCCTGGCCTCCCGGCACCGCCACGCCTGCATCGTGGTCTGCCGCGCGGGCGTCGGCGACCTCCTGGACGCCTACCCGTCCACGGAACCGGTCCAGCTGGGCACGCTGGTGAAGTTCCCGGACGGCTGGGAGGCGAACCACGCGGTGCTGGCCCACCTCGCGGAACACCGGGTGAGGTGGCGCCCCTGACCCCCGCCCCGGCCCCTGCCCGACGAGCGCCCGGCTCACCGCCGCCCCTTCGTCGGACGGAGTCCGGCGCGCCGCCGGAGGCGGCCGATGGAAACAGCCCGGACGGTTGGGAGGCGAACCACGCGGTGCTGGCCCACCTCGCGGAACACCGGGTGAGGTGGCGCCCCTGACCCCCGCCCCGGCCCCTGCCCGACGAGCACCCAGCTCACCGCCGCCCCGCGCAGTGCCGGCGCACCTGAACGCAGGGTGAGCCTTCGTCCATGAGGGCCCCTTGCGTTGGCGCGGGACAATGGACGGTGGCCCACCTGAAGGCGGTGCCGAGCGAACCGTACGAGGAGGAGACAGGACATGGCGGAGCCCACGCCGCGTCGTCACGAACCGCGGCTACGCCCCGCGCCTCTGATCTTCGAGCCCGCGGAGGCGGCCGGCGATCCCGAGCACTTCTTCGACCTGGAGTCGATCGAGGATCCGCGGGCGCTGCTGGCCAGAGCCACGGAGCTGACCCAGGCGTTCCGCGCGGCCGCCGACCGGGCCGTGGAGTTCCAGGCCATCGCGGCGGCCCAGCTCGCCGACCCGCGCCGGTTCGACCGGCTGACCCCGGGGGACATCGCCGAGCGGGCGGAGTGGACCGAGGACTACGCGAAGAAGATGGTCGAGTTCGGGCGGGACCTGATGCGGGGGAACGCCGAGGGGCGGACGTACCCCGATCCCGTGTGATCCCCGGCCACGTCAAGCCCGGTCGTCAACGCCAGTCACTTGAGTAACCCACCTGGCATATGCCAGGTGGGCAAGATACTCCTCCCCCACCGACTCTGTCCCGGTTTTCGGCAACTCAGAAGAACCGCCCCCTCACGCCCGGTACATCTTGGTGGCATGAGCAGCACACCGAACGTCACCCGCATCACCTCCGACGGCGTCGACTGGCTCGCCTCGGCGGGCACGTATCCGCGGAGCACCCGGGCCCTGTGGGAGGAGCGCCCGGACGCCCCGGTCGTCCTGCCCTGCGGCACCGTCTTCGACGTGGTGAGCGCCCCGGCGGTCTTCGGTCGCCGGATGCTGGACCGGCTGTGGGACGAGGGCTCGGGCTCGGGCCCGGTCGCGGTGTTCCGGGGCCGCGTGCTGCTCTTCGCCGCGCCGGGCACGGCCCATCGGCTGCCCTCGCTGCTGGCCTGGGAGGAGTGGGGCTCGAACCGTACGGAGGCGGTGCCGCCGCTGCTGTGTCACGGCACCGGCGACGCGGTGACCGTCCCGGCGCCGGCCGGCTGCGACACCCCCGGCGACTCCCGCTGGCTGGTCGCTCCGGACACGCGTCACCCCTGGCTGCCGGGGCCCGAGGTCGTGCTCTGGGCGGCCGTGCGAGCCGCCCGCGCGGCGGTGCGCATATCGATTTTTCCTCCCGCCGACCAGGATGCTAAGGTCTACGACGTCAGCAGGCGCCGCTAGCTCAGTTGGTTAGAGCAGCTGACTCTTAATCAGCGGGTCCGGGGTTCGAGTCCCTGGCGGCGCACGCGAAGGAAACGGCGGGCTTGGTTCGAAAGAATCAGGTCCGCCGTTTTCGTACGCACACCAGGCACTCAGCCACCACCCACCCCCGGTGTGATCTTGACCGTCCATGCCCCCGACGCCGTCCTCCCCTCCACCTCCACGCGTACGCCCTCCCCGGGCACGGTGAAGCTCTCGCCGAGGGCGACCGGGGCGTCGGCGAGGGGTGGGTACACCGAGGTCTCCCAGCAGGCCTCGGTGTGCGGGTGGGCGTCGACGACCTCGACGGGGCCGCCGCCGGACTCCGCTCCGCTTCTGATCCGGTACACCAGGACGCCCTCACGACAGGCGGCCCGGTCGTTGCCGGCCGTGCCGCGCGCCTCGAAGCCCAGGGCGCTGTCGGGCCCGGTGCGCACGATCGCCAGCTTCACTCCGTGCCCCAGACCGAAGGCCGGGGCGCCCGCCGTGCCCTGCATCGGGATGCCGGGGCCGGCCTCCAGCGGCTCCAGGGTCAGCCGGGTCGGCCGCGCGCCGCGCACGCACACCACCTGGCGCGGATCCAGCCAGCCCAGCTTCCACTTGTGCCAGGCGAACATGTCCGGTGCGAGCCCGAACTGGCTGCCCATCAGGTCCCAGTCGCCGACGTAGGTGTCCCAGTCGCCCTTGCCGTCGACCGGGCGGTGGTAGAGGTCGGGGAGGTCGAACACATGGCCGGTCTCGTGGGCGAGGACCAGGCGGTCCGGCGGGTGCTTCTCGAAGACCGTGACGACCCGGCGGACGTCGGTGCCGTCCACGTGGGCGGGCGTTTCGAGGTTGACGACCTTCGTGGCGTCCGAGTCGACGCCGGGTGCGTCCGGGTCGGCGACGAAGTACACGACCTGGTAGCGGGAGAAGTCGACCTCCTTGTCGGCCACCGCGAACGCGTCCCGCAGATAGGCACTCCGGTCCTCCTCGTCCCAGTCCCGCTTTATGGCGTACGCCGTGGACGGCCGGGGCATGCGCAGCCAGCGGCGCAGCGGGTGCGGGCGGAGGGTGAACCTGCCGTAGGAGGCCTGCTCGTAGTAGCGGCTGGTGGCCGGGAAGTGGTCGGCGGTCAGCTCGGCGGGGGTGGTGCGCGGGGTGGCGTCCGGGAAGGAGAGGAAGACCAGCACGGCGTCGACCGTGCCGGTCGGGCGGGTGTAGTCGGGGTTCCAGGTGTCCGTGCCCTCGGAGTGGTGGGCGTCGGTCCTGTGCAGGGCGCAGGGGGCCGTGGAGAAGGGCTGGGCGGCCGACGGGCCGCCGAGGATCGAGGTCGCGGCGAGCGCCGACAGCGTGGTGCACACGGCGGCGGTGCTGCGCAGCTTGGGCACGGCCATGACCTCCGGACGCGGTTCGCGGGACCCGCCTCCAGATTGCTGGCATTTGTCGCACTATGCCCTGTTCGCCTGCACCACAAGGGTGAGTGCGCCCTCTGGATGCTCCGACGCGCTCCGGCGCTCGACACCCCGAAACACTCACGGAACGTCACAACTGGTCGGGGGCCTGAAGAACCCGTCCACGTGCGGGCAGAAACGATCTGTCAGAAACTGTGCTCCGTCCGGGACACTGGACAGTGGCTGGAAGGGCCCGGGGCCAGCCTCTATGATCGGCACACTTTCCGGCACGGACAGGCACGGACACAGATCGAGTGCACTGCGGGAGCGAGCGGTGAGCGGAACGTCCGAAGGGCCGACGCCCGCGGCAGACCTCGACCGGTCAGCCGTCACAGACAGTGACCACACCACCTACCACCGTGTCTTCGCGGCCGCCCCGATCGCCATGGCCGTCGTGGACCGCGCCGGACTGGTCGCCGGCGCCAACGCGGCCTTCGGCGAGCTGCTCGGCACCGATCCGGACACCCTCACCGGGCGGGTCGCCGCCGACCTGGTCGACCTGGCCTCGGACGCGCGCAGCTGGCACGCCTACCGCGAGGTCCTGCGCGGCCGGCAGGCGAAGCTGCGCTGCACCCGCCGGCTGAAGCACCCCGAGGGGCACTCGGTGTGGGTGCAGGTGACCGTGTCCCCGCTCGGCGGGGAGCCCGGGGTGCTGCTGTCCGTCGCGGACATCAGCGCCCGCCGTGAACTCCAGGCACGGCTGCGGCACTTGCAGATGCACGACCCGGTGACCCGGCTGCCCAACCGCACGCTGTTCTTCGAGCGGCTGACGGTGGCGCTGGAGGCGGAGTCGTACGAACAGAGCGGCACCGGCCGGATCGGCCTGTGCTACCTGGATCTCGACGGCTTCAAGGCGGTCAACGACACCCTCGGCCACCGCGTCGGCGACCGGCTGCTCGCAGCCGTGGCCGAGCGGCTGACCCGGGTGGCCGACGAGGCCGGCTACGCCCGCGCGGTGACTCCGCTGGTGGCGCGGCTGGGCGGCGACGAGTTCGCGCTGCTCGTGGAGGACTCCACCGGCACCGAACAGCTCGCCGATCTCGCCGAGTCGGTGCTCAACGCCCTGGAGGAGCCCTTCGATCTGGCCGGGCAGCGGCTGTCGCTGACCGCGTCCATCGGGGTCGTCGAGCGGCACGCGGCGGGTACGACGGCCACCGGCCTGATGCAGGCGGCCGACACGACCCTGTACTGGGCGAAGGCCGACGGCAAGGGCCGCTGGACCCTGTTCGACCCCGAGCGCAACGCGCACCGGATGACCCGTCAGGCCCTGTCGTCCACTTTGCGCCCCGCCATCGACCGCGGCGAATTCGCGCTCGAATACCAGCCGTTGGTCGGCATGGAGGACGGACGCCTCTCCGGGGTCGAGGCGTTGATCCGCTGGAATCATCCTCAGTTCGGCACACTGACGCCGAATCGGTTCATCGGACTGGCCGAGGAGGACGGCTCGATCGTGCAGCTCGGCCGCTGGGCGCTCTTCACCGCCTGCCGCCAGGCCCGCCGCTGGCAGCTGGACCACCCCGCGGAGCCGCCCATCTTCGTCAGCGTCAACGTGGCCGTACGGCAGGTGTGGGACTCCGACCTGGTGGCCGACGTGGCCGAGGTCCTGTCCGAGACGGGACTCGCCCCGCACCTGCTCCAGCTGGAGCTGACCGAGTCGGCGGTGATGGGTTCGGCCGGCCGCCCGCTCCAGGCGCTGCAGGCGCTCAGCGACATGGGGGTGCGCATCGCCATCGACGACTTCGGCACCGGCTACTCGAACCTGGCGTACCTGAGCAGGCTGCCGGTGAAGGTCCTGAAGCTGGACGGCTCCTTCGTACGCGGCTTCCAGTACGAGGAAGCGCCCAAGGGCGTTCCGCCCAACCCCGCCGACGAGGTCATCGTGGAGGCGATGATCCAGCTGGCCCACCGGCTCGGCCTGACCGTCACCGCCGAGTGCGTGGAGACCTCGGCCCAGGCCACCCGGCTGCGCCGGATCGGCTGTGACACCGGCCAGGGCTGGCTGTACTCCCGGCCGGTGCCGCCGGATCGTATCTCCGAGCTGCTCGGCGAGCAGACCTACGCGGTCGGCAAGCCGTAGGCGTCGGCGATCAACTCGTAGGAGCGCAGACGCAGTTCGCCGCGGTGGGCGTGGGAGACGAGCATCAGCTCGTCGGCGCCGGTGCGCTTGTGGAGGTCGTCCAGGCCGGTGCGGACCTCGTCGGCGGTGCCGTGCACGATGTTGGCCGTCCAGGAGGTGATGAACTCCTCCTCCATGGGGCTGAACTCGTGCTTCTCGGCCTCGTCCGGGTCGGGGAAGAGGCCGGGCCGGCCGGTGCGCAGCCGGAGCATGTTCAGGGCCATCGCCCGGGTCTGGCGGCGGGCCTCGCGCGCGTCGTCGGTGGCGAGGGCGGAGACGCCGATCAGGGCGTACGGCTCGGCGAGGACCTTCGAGGGGCGGAAGGTCTGCCGGTACAGGTCGAGGGCCGGGATGGTGTTCTGCGCGGAGAAGTGGTGCGCGAAGGCGAACGGCAGGCCCAGCAGACCGGCGAGACGGGCGCTGAACCCGGAGGAGCCGAGCAGCCAGACGGGCGGTCGGTGCGGGGACTGGACGCCGCCGGGGGTGGTGGCCTGCACGGGGCCGGGAATCGCGTGGATCCTGCGGTAGGGGTGACCGTCGGGGAAGTCGTCGTCCAGGAAACGGGTGAGCTCGGCGAGCTGCTCCGGGAAGTCGTCGGCGCCCTCGTTCAGGGTGTCGCTGCGGCGCAGGGCCGCGGCCGTGGCACCGTCGGTGCCGGGTGCGCGGCCCAGACCGAGGTCGATACGGCCGGGCGCCATCGCCTCCAGCGTGCCGAACTGCTCGGCGATCACCAGCGGTGCGTGGTTGGGCAGCATGACGCCGCCCGAGCCGAGCCGGATGCGCTCGGTGTGGGCGGCGAGGTGGGCGAGGATCACGGCGGGCGAGGACGAGGCGACGCCGGGCATCGAGTGGTGCTCGGCGACCCAGTACCGGTGGAAGCCGCGGGCCTCGGTAAACCGGGCCAGCGCCACGCTGGTGCGCAGCGCGTCGGAGGCGGTGCTGCCCGCGCCGACGGTCACCAGGTCCAGTACGGAGAGGGGGACGGGGGCGGTGCCGTGCGCGGCGCCCCGGATCTCGTCTGCCTCGACTGCCTCGGCTGCCTCGTCTGCGGACACGGTGTGGGCCTCCTGTGTGTGGCGTGGGCTGTCCTCGGTCCACTAACAGGAGGCAGTCTCCGGTTATTCCCGTACCTGGACCAGGGGCTCCCGGGTGAACAGCGTCCCCAGCGTCGGCGCGTTGACCCGCCGGTCGGCGAGCCTCAGCCCCTCCCACACCGTCACCTGGTTCGCCGTGAGCACCGGCTTGGACAGCGCCTTCTCCAGCAGCGACAGATGCGCCGCCGTGTGCAACGCGGTGTCCGGCAGCAGCACGGCCTCCGCGTCGGGTACGTCCGCCGCCCGGGCCAGCGTCAGCACGTCCTCCTCGCCCCACGTGCCGACCTCCGCCGCCGTGATGATCCCCGAAGACCGCATCCCGGTCACCTCCAGCCCGCCGGCCCGCAGGAAGTCCGCGAACAGTGCGGCGATGTCCTCCGGATAGGTCGCGCCGACCGCGATCCGCCGCACCCCGATCTCCCGGGCCGCGTGCACGAAGGCGAACGACGTCGAGGACGCGGGCATCCCGGCCAGCCGGGCGAGCGTGCGCACCTGCTCCTGGGCGCCCTCCCAGCCGTGCACGAAGCCGCCGCTGGTGCACGCCCACACCACCGTCTCGGCCCCGGTCAGCCGCAGGGTCTCCATGCCCGCCGCGAGCCGCTCGGGGGAACCCATCTCGCGCAGCGCCGCCACCCGGTGCGCGTCCTCGCCGATGTCGGTGTGGACCAGGTCCACCCGGATGTCGCTGCCCAGGAGCTGCTCGATGCGCGGATAGTCGTCTTCGGCGGAGTGGCCCGGGTAGAGGAATCCGAGTGCGGTCATGGCCGTCCTTCTCAGTGTTCCGGCGTCGTTCCGGCGTCTTCAGTGTTCCTGCGTCTCTTCCGGCGTCTCGTGCGGCAGTACGGGGGGCCAGGCGCGCGCCGACTCGTCCAGCAGCGCCTGGTACGGCCCCACGGCTCGGGTACCCAGCCGGCGCAGCGCAGCCCACATCGTGACCTGGTTGGCCGACAGCACGGGGATGCGCAGCTCGGCCTCGAGTTGGGGGATCACGTCGTACGTCGGCAGGTTGGTGCAGGAGATGAAGAGGGCGTCGGCGGTGCCGGGGCGGACCGCCTGCCGGGCCATGGCCACGACGTCCCGGTACGGCACCTGCCAGATCTGCCGGGTCAGGCCCATGAAGGCGCAGCCGGTGACCTCGACGCCGGCCTCGGCCACGAAGTCCTCCAGCGCCCGGGTCACGGACACGGTGTACGGCGTGACCAGCGCGAGGCGTCGTATCCGCAGCTCGGCCAGGGCCTGGAGCAGCGCTCCGGAGGTGGTCACCGAGGGCGGCGCGCCCGCGAGGCTCATCGCCGCGCACATCGCCCGTTCCCCGGCGATCCCGCCGACGAAACTGCCGGAGGTGCAGGCGTAGGCGACGACCTCGGGCGCGACGGCGGTCAGCGCGCGCACGGCGTCGCCGAGGGTCTCGTGCTCGCTCACCAGGCGGGCCAGGTCCAGGCTCACCTCGACCGGCACGAACGGGGTCCGGGTCAGATGCAGCGACACCTCGTCGGGCACCCAGCGCCACAGCTCGCGGTCCAGGGCGAAGTCGAAGGGGGCGACGACTCCCACACCGCGCTGAGGGCGGGGGCCGCCGAGAAAGGAGACGTCCATGGCTGGCACCGGCCTCACGCTGGGAGACGAGTGGGCAACGGATCGTCAGGGCCTGTCCGACAGTTCCCGTCGTCCGCCCGAAGGGCGGGCCCCGCGGCGTCTGGTGCGTGCGATCGCAAGGCGCCGGAGCGCCCTCGTGGCGGAGCCACGTGGGCGTTTCGGCAACGCGGCGAGCGTGCGTGCCAGGCGTCGCGGGGCAGGCGGGAACTGTCGGACAGGCCCTGAGTGCGCCCGTGTTGACGAAGGTAGGTTCGGGTGCGAGCGTGGTCAATCCGCGGATAAACCGCGCATGTCAGACGCCTGGTCCACGCATGTCGGACGCCTGGTCCACGCATGTGGGACCCCGTGGTCCGCGCATGTGGGACCCCGTGCTCCCCGCATGCCGGACTCCCTGGTCCGCGCACGTCAGACGCTCGGAGCCGCCCCGTATGACGACCCTGCCCACCCTCCTCGTCCTGGACGCCGACCCGCCGCCGCGCCTCGGCCGGCTGACCGGCCGCGCCCGGATCGTGCACACGGACGCTGCCCGTCTGGCCGAGCGGCTGCCGCAGGCGGACGTCCTGCTGGTCTGGGACTTCACCTCGCACGCGGTGCGCGAGGCCTGGCCCGGGGAGGGGCCCCGACCGCGCTGGGTGCACACGGCCAGCGCTGGCGTGGACCATCTGCTGGGCCCGGAGCTGGCCGCGTCCGACACGGTGGTCACGAACGCGCGCGGGATCTTCGACCAGCCGATCGCCGAGTACGTGGCGGCCCTGGTGCTGGCGGTCGCCAAGGACCTGCCCCGCACGCTGGAGTACCAGCGGGAGCGGACCTGGCGGCACCGGGAGGGCCGGCGGGTGGCGGGCACGCGCGCGTGCGTGGTCGGATCGGGCCCGATCGGCCGGGCGATCGTCCGCACCCTGAAGGCCCTCGGCGTGACGACGGCGCTGGTCGGCCGGGTCCCGCGGACCGGTATCCACGGGCCGGCCGACCTGGACCGGCTGATCTCCCGCGCGGACTGGGTGATCGCGGCGGCGCCGCTCACCGAGGCGACGTACCGCATGTTCGACACCCACCGCTTCGGCGTCATGCAGCCTTCCGCCTTCTTCGTCAACGTCGGCCGGGGCGGGCTCGTCGACGAGGAGGCCCTCGCCCACGCCCTGACCCGGCGCTGGATCGCGGGCGCGGCCCTGGACGTCTTCACCACCGAACCCCTCCCCGCGGACAGCCCGTTGTGGGGGCTGCCGGGACTGATCGTCTCCCCGCACATGAGCGGGGACACGGCCGGCTGGCGGGACGAACTGGGCGCGCAGTTCGTGGAGTTGTACGAGCGGTGGGCGGCGGGCAGACCTCTGGTGAACGTGGTCGACAAAAAACGCGGTTACGTCCCGGGGCACTGACCGCGTGGACCGCCCGGTCCCCTTGGACCCCTTGGCCTCTTGGAGGGTGCATGCAGCTCACCGACCTGACCGCCGTGGCGCTCCTCGACGGTTACCGCAAGGGCGAGTTCAGTCCCGTGGAGGCGACCGGGCAGGCCCTGGAGCGGGCTCGGCGGATCCAGCCGGAGGTGAACGCGTTCGTGCGGCTCACCGAGGAGGACGCGCTGGCCCGGGCGCGCGAGTCGGAGGAGCGCTGGCGGCGCGGCGAACCGGCCGGACTGCTGGACGGCGTCCCGGTGACCGTGAAGGACATCCTCCTGCTGCGCGGCCACCCGACCCTGCGCGGCTCCAGGACGATCTCCGAGCAGGGCGAGTGGGCGGAGGACGCGCCCTCGGTGGCCCGGCTGCGCGAGCACGGCGCGGTGTTCCTGGGCAAGACGACGACCCCCGAGTTCGGCTGGAAGGGGGTGACGGACTCCCCGCTGACCGGGATCACCCGCAACCCGCACGACCACTCCCGCACCGCCGGCGGCTCCAGCGGGGGCAGCGCGGCGGCCGTGGCGCTCGGCGCGGGCCCGCTGTCGCTGGGCACGGACGGCGGGGGCAGTATCCGTATCCCGGCCGCGTTCTGCGGCGTCTTCGGGCTGAAGCCGACGTACGGCAGGGTGCCCCTGTACCCGGCCAGCGCCTTCGGCACGCTCTCCCACGCGGGCCCGATGACCCGGGACGCGGCCGACGCGGCCCTGCTGCTGGACGTCATCGGCGCCCCGGATCCACGCGACTGGTCGGCCCTGCCGCCCGCGCCGGGCTCCTTCACCGAGGCGCTCAGGGGCGGCGTGCACGGCCTGCGGGTGGCGTACTCCCCGTCCCTGGGCGGCCAGGTCGCCGTCCAGCCGGCGGTCGCGGCGGCGGTACGGCGCACGGTGGCGTCCCTGGCCGACCTCGGCGCGTACGTCGAGGAGACCGACCCGGACTTCAGCGAACCGGTGGACGCCTTCCACACCCTGTGGTTCAGCGGCGCGGCCCGGGTCACCGAGCGGTTCTCCCCGCGCAAACGGCAACTGCTGGACCCCGGCCTGCGGGAGATCTGCGTACAGGGCGCCCGCTACAGCGCGCTGGACTACCTGGCCGCCGTCGACGTCCGCATGGACCTCGGCCGGCGCATGGGCCGCTTCCACGAGCGCTACGACCTGCTGGTCACCCCGACCCTGCCGCTGACGGCCTTCGAGGCGGGCGTGGAGACACCGAGGGGCTCGACCCACCACCGCTGGACGGGCTGGACCCCCTTCACCTACCCGTTCAACCTCACCCAGCAGCCCGCGGCAACCGTCCCGGTCGGCACGGACGCCGACGGACTGCCCGTGGGCATGCAGCTGATCGCCGCCCGCCACCGCGACGACCTGGTCCTGCGCGCCGCGCACGCGCTGTACGAGGCGGGAGCGGTGCCGGCGCCAGCCCCGCTCGACTGAGCCGCGCGTCGGCCGGTCCTCACGCCCGCCGGAAGCTCAGCGTCTCCCCCGCCGCCCCCGTGCGCCACAGGTCGTTGCAGGCCTCGGCCATCTCCTCCAGGCCCTCCACCACCTGGCCCCACACGATCCCCGGTACCCAGCCCACGTCTCCGTTGAGGAGCAGGTTGTTGCGTTCGTAGAACAGGGCCAGGTCGACCACGGTGGTGCCGGGGCGGACCTCGCGGTCGTAGCCGTAGGCCCTGGTGCCCAGCTCGGTGCCGGCGAAGGAGAAGTAACAGAGGTCGCCGGGGATCGGGGTGACCGTGGGGTTCTCCAGTGGGGGTTCCGTGGAGGCGAACGGAGGGAAGAGGACGTAGATCTCGTTGCGGGCGTACTTGGCGTGGTAGACGTCGCCCGCGAGGGGCAGCGCCTGCCATACGGCCTCGCAGGTCAGGGGCGCGCGGTCGGTCAGCAGTCGTGCCGTGCAGTGCACGCCCCGCTTCTCGAGCGAGACGGTGACGAATCGATCGGCCATGAGAACCAGGGTGCATAGCCCGGATCCGCTTGGGTAGCCGCGCCGCCATGGCTCCACCACTTGGGAACGACGTACACACATTCCGGTCGGGACTCAGACACAGCGGGCGCACCCGGCGCTCGGTGCTCGGTGGCCTCGCCGCCCTCGGCGTGCTGGGCGCGGCGGGCTGCTCCCGGGTGGCCGCGGCGTCCGGCAAGGAGGGCGGTGACCTGCTCGAACGCCTCCGCGCCCAGGGTGTCGTACGGCTCGGGATCGCCGGTGAGATCCCCTTCGGGTACATCGACAAGGACGGCCATCTCACCGGTGAGGCGCCCGAGCTCGCCAAGGTGATCTTCAAGCGGCTGGGGGTCGGCCGGGTCCAGCCGGTGCCCACCGAGTTCGGCTCGCTGATCCCCGGGCTCAACTCGCAGCAGTTCGACGTCGTGGCGGCCGGGATGTACGTCAATCCGGAGCGATGCCAGCAGGTGATCTTCGCCGATCCGGACTACCAGATGCTGGACTCGTTCATCGTCCGCAAGGGCAATCCGCTGGGGTTGCACTCGTACAAGGACATCGTCGCGAAGAAGGCGAAGTTCGCCACCGGCACCGGATACGCGGAGATCCAGTACGCGGTCGAGGCCGGGTACAAGCAGGGCGACATCCTCATCGTCCCGGACCAGGTCGCAGGGCTGAACGCCGTCGAGGCGGGGCGCGTCGACGTCTTCGCCGGTACGGCGCTCACCACCCGGGAGGTGGTGAAGAAGTCGGCCAAGGCGGAGGCCACCGCGCCCTTCGCGCCGCTGGTCAAGGGCAAGCCGCACGTCGACGGCGGAGCGTTCGCGTTCCGGCCGACCGAGACGAGGCTGCGGGACGCCTTCAACGGGGAGCTGCACAAGCTGAAGAAGAGTGGCGAGCTGTTCCGGATACTTCGGCCCTTCGGGTTCACCAAGGCCGAGATGACCGGCCTCACCGCGAAGGAGCTGTGCGGCGGATGACCTCGGGACTGTGGGAACTCGTACTGAACGGCGTCTGGACGACCGTCCAGCTGCTGGTGTTCAGCGCCCTGCTGGCCGCCGCCGTGTCGTTCGTCGTCGGTATCGCGCGGACGCACCGGCTGTGGATCGTGCGCTTCCTCGCCGGCGTCTACACCGAGGTGTTCCGCGGCACCTCGGCGCTGGTGATGATCTTCTGGGTGTTCTTCGTCCTGCCGGTGGCCTTCGGCTGGCAGCTGGTGCCGATGTGGGCGGGCACGCTGGCGCTCGGGATGACCTACGGCGCGTACGGCGCGGAGATCGTGCGCGGCGCGCTGAACGCGGTGGACCCGGCGCAGAAGGAGGGCGGCATCGCGCTCAGCTTCACGCCCTGGCAGCGGATGCGGCTGATCGTACTGCCGCAGGCGGTGCCCGAGATGATCCCGTCCTTCTGCAACCTGCTGATCGAGCTGCTCAAGGGCACCGCGCTGGTCTCGCTCATGGGCATGGGCGACCTGACGTTCAGCGCGAACCTCGTGCGGCTGGCGTTGCAGCAGAGCGCGGAGATCTACACGTACGTGCTGCTGATCTACTTCGCGATCGCCTTCGTCCTGACGCGGCTGATGCGCTCGCTGGAGAAGCGGCTGAAGGCCGGGATCGGCAAGGACGCCGGTACGGAGCCGGCGGCGCGTGAGCTGAAGCGCGCGCAGACGACCGGAGTGGGGGGTCGGGTCGCATGAAGTGGGACTGGAACGCCGTGAGCGACTTCATGCCGGACTTCTGGCAGGGGTTGCTGGTCACCCTGGAGGCCGTGGCCCTGGGCTCGCTGCTCTCCTTCACCCTCGGTCTGGTGTGGACGCTGCTGATGCGGACGCCGAGCCGGTGGGTGCGCTGGCCGGTGGGTGTGGTCACGGAGTTCGTGCGCAACACCCCGCTGCTGGTGCAGCTGTTCTTCCTGTTCTATGTGCTGCCCGAGTGGGGCGTGACCTTCTCGGCGCTGACCACCGGCGTCTTCGCGATCGGCCTGCACTACTCGACGTACACGATGCAGGTCTACCGGGCCGGCATCGAGGCGGTGCCGGTCGGCCAGTGGGAGGCGGCGACCGCGCTGAACCTGCCCCGGCGGCGGACCTGGACCGTGGTGATCCTGCCGCAGGCGATCCGCCGGGTGGTCCCCGCGCTCGGCAACTACGTGATCGCCATGCTCAAGGACACCCCGATGCTGATGACGATCACCGTGCTGGACATGCTCGGGCGCGCCCGGCTCTTCTCCCAGCAGCACTTCCAGTTCACCGAGCCCCTGACCGTGATCGGGGTGGCCTTCATCCTCATCTCCTATCTGGCCTCCCTTCTGATGCGAGCCCTGGAGCGACGCCTTGTCCGTTGAGACCCGTCCGCAGCCCTCCCGCACCGACGCCCAGCCGACCGAGCTGATCCGCCTGGAGAACGTGACCAAGCGGTTCGGTGCCAACACCGTGCTCGACCGGCTGGACTTCTCCGTCGACGCCCGCCGGCATGTGACCCTGATCGGGCCCTCCGGGTCCGGCAAGACCACGATCCTCAGACTCCTGATGACCCTCACCAAGCCGGACGAGGGCACGATCACCGTCGACGGGGAGCAGCTGTTCCCGGCGCCGGAGAAGCAGGTCCGGGAGGTCCGCAAGAAGATCGGGATGGTGTTCCAGCAGTTCAACCTGTTCCCGAACATGAGCGTGCTGCGGAACATCACCGAGGCGCCGGTGCAGGTCCTCGGCATGTCCAAGGACGAGGCCGAGGAGCGGGCCCGGGAGCTGCTGGAGCTGGTCGGGCTGACCGACAAGCGCGACGCGAAGCCCACCCGTCTCTCCGGCGGACAGCAGCAGCGGGTGGCGATCGCCCGGGCGCTGGCGATGCGGCCGCAGGTGCTGCTGCTGGACGAGGTGACCTCCGCGCTCGACCCGGAGCTGGTCGCGGGCGTGCTCGACCTGCTCAGGGACATCGCCCGCAGCACCGACATCACGATGCTCTGTGTGACCCACGAGATGGGTTTCGCCCGTGACATCTCCGACCAGGTACTGATGTTCGACGGCGGCCGGGTGATCGAATCCGGTTCCCCGGACAAGATCTTCACCGAGCCCGAGCAGGACCGCACCCGGGAATTCCTCAGCGCGGTCCTGTGACCACGGGGCGTGAATCCGGCAGATCCCGAGGTCCAGCCGCTGGGTCATGACTTTGGCATATGCCAGAGGGTCTGCGCCGCAGTTGGGAGGGGTCAGGCGGGCGAAGAATCTCGCCAACCCCCTCTCCCTGCACCGGGTTTGCCCGTTATCGTGGTAGCGATCCGCCGACCGGATCTCGCGGCCCACACAGGCGAGCGCAGGGGGACACCGTGGCGCTGATGAACGAGCCGACCGCCCCGTACCACTCGGCCCAGGACGCCCTGCGCGTGCTGGAGACCGTCGCCCGCCACTCCGCCGGCGTCACCGACACCGAACTGGCCCGCCGCACCGGCCTCGGCCCCGAGCGGCTCACCGCCCTGCTGCGCATGCTGCGCCGGGAGGGCTATGTCGAGCAGATCACCGACGGCGCGTACGTCACCGGCGACACCCTGCGCCGCCTCACCTCCGCACACGACCGTGAGCGGGCCGTGCGCGAGAAGCTCCAGCACACCCTGGACCGGCTGCGTGACTCGGTCGGCGCGGCGGTCTACATGAGCCGCTACGTCGACGGCGAGGTCAAGGTCACCCAGTACGCCGCCGGGCCCAGCACCCCCGCGGTCAACGAGTGGGTCGACTTCCGCTACTCCGCACACGCCACGGCGGTCGGCAAGAGCCTGCTCACCCAGCTCGACCACAACGCCCGCCGCGACCACCTCTCCCGGCACAAGATGGCCCGCCTCACCTCGCGCACCATCACCAGCGACAAGCTCCTGCTCTCCCGCCTGGAGTCCCAGCCGCCGACGGTGCCGGTCCTGGACCTCCAGGAGTACGCGATCGGCACGGTCTGCGCGGCGGTCCCGATCACGGCGGGCTCGTCGGTGGGCTGCCTGGCGCTGTCGCTTCCCGTGGAGCACGCGCACCGGCTGAAGCAGGCGGCGGAGACCCTGAACCGCAACGCCGCACCGGTCCTCCTCTCGCTCACCCTCTAGGTGGTCACGAGCACCCCTCAGGACCAGGTAGTATTTTCTTCGTCGCCAGCCGCGGGGAACAAAAAACCGCAGCGGGCGGGAGTCATGCGCCGCTAGCTCAGTTGGTTAGAGCAGCTGACTCTTAATCAGCGGGTCCGGGGTTCGAGTCCCTGGCGGCGCACGATGACGATGGCGAGCCATGTCCGCAAAATACGCGGACCTGGCTCGCCATCTCTGTTATTGCGCGGCTTCGCCGCGCGCCGTGGGGGCTTCGCCACCCACACCCCCTTCCGCATCCTCAGCGGCGAGAAGCCGGTACCCTCCCTCCCCCTGTGGCCGCCACCACACCGGATCGGCGCACGCGTACCCCTCTCTCCTGAGCAGCGCCCGGTGGATCTTGTTCGTGGCCGTCACCGGCATCCGCTCCACCACCCGCACGAACCGGGGCGCCATCTTCGTCCCCAGATCGGGCTGGGCCGCCAGGAACTCCGCGAAGCCCGCCGGATCGAAGCTCCCGGCGATGGTCGCCATGACCTGGTCCCCGGTCACCGGGTCCGGCACCCCGTAGACGGCGACGGCCACCGCGCCCTCGTACCGGGCGACGATGTTCTCGATCATCGCGGCGGCCAGGTTCTCCCCGTCGACCCGGATCCGGTCATCCATGCGGCCCGCGAAGTACAGATAGCCGTCGGCGTCCCGGTAGAACAGATCGCCCGTCCAGTACGCGCCACCCCTGCGCCGCTCGGCCTCGGCGGCCGGGTTCCGCCAGTACCCCTCGAACGGGTTCGGGCCCCGGTTCACCAGCTCGCCCATCGCCTGCTCCCCGTTGAGCAGGCGCCCGGCGGAGTCGAACACGGCCGGCGGGCACTCGCGCCCGGTGGCCGGGTCGAGGACCACGAGTCCGGGTTTCGCCGGTCCCACCGCACCCGCCGGGGTCCCCGGCGCCCACTGGATCGCCGCGCCGCCCTCGGAGGAGCCGTAGCCCTCGACCAGCCGGACCCCGAACCGCTGCTCGAAGGCCGCCGCGTCCACCGCGCCGGCCTCCGTGCCGAAGCCGAGCCGCAGCGGGTTGTCGCGGTCGTCGGCACGCTCCTCGGTGGCGAGTACGTACTGGATGGCCCGCCCGACATACGTGAAGTACGTCGCCCCGTACCGGCGCACATCGGACAGGAACCCGGACGCCGAGAACCGCCGCCGCAGCGCGACCCCCGCGCCGGCGGCCAGCGCGGGCGCCCAGTCGGCGATCACGGCGTTGCCGTGGAACATCGGCATGCAGATGTAGTGCACGTCGTCCGCGCCCACCCCGAACTGCCGCACCAGCGCCTGCCCGGCCGCCGCCAGCCGGCCCTGGGAGCACAGGGCGGCCTTGGGGGCGCCGGTCGACCCGGAGGTGAAGTACAGCAGCAGCCGGTCGGCGGGCGCGGCGCGCGACGGGTCGGGTACGGCGCCGGCGTAGGGGGCGAGGAGGGTGCCGTACTCCTCGCCGTCCGTCACGAGGACCCGCACCCCCGGCAGTTCCAGACCGGCGAGCAGAGGCAGCTGGGGCCGCTCGGTGACCAGGAGCGGGCACTCGGTGTGCAGGATGTCCCGGGCCAGTTCGGATCCGCGGCGGGTGGGGTTGATCCCGGCGACGGCCGCGCCGGCCAGGGCGGCGGCGCCGAGCCAGAGCGGGAACTCCTCGGTGTTGTCCAGGAGCACGCCGACATGCGGTACGGCACCCGGTGGCAGCAGGTCGGCGAGCAGGGCGGCCCGTGCGGCGGCGCCCGCCGCGAACTGGTGCTGCGTCAGCGTCCGTTCGTCGCTCCTGAGTCCCGGGCGGTGATCCCCCCACCGCGCCGCGACCAGCTCCGCGACCGTGCGTGCCGTGGACTCCATGGCAGCGCACGGTAACTGACGTTGCGTCAGTTTGCGAGGGTCATGGCATCAGGCCGCCGGAGTCCGAGAACGCCGTGTGGGCGGTGGTGATGAAGAAGACGCAGAAGGCGATGGCCGCCCCGAGGAAGGCAACCCCGAAGCCGGTGCCGACGGCCAGCCTGGCGGGCGCCGGCGGGCGCGCGGTGGCCCGCTGGGGCTGCTCCGGCAGATACCGCACGGTGACGAAGTCGCCTTCCAGGACGGTCGCCGGACCACCCTCCTCCTCGAAGCGGACCGTGCCGCCTTCGCGGGTGGTGAACTCGTAGACATGGTGCAGGGTCGTCCGCACGGACGTGTCCCCGCCACCCCCGCTGGTCGTCGTGTACGTCCGCAGGCAGCGCGCCTCGGCGGTCAGACCGTGCGCCCAGATCCTGCCGATCCGCCGGGCGCGGCGCAGCATCAGGAAGGCGGCGTACCCGAGGCCGGCGATCATGACGGTGGGCAGGGCGTAGAAGAAGAGCTCGAACATGCGGTTCCCCCGAGGTCCGGTACGCCGTTCCGCTCGGTCGGCGTGCGAGGAACGTACCGGGCGGTAGGGGCGGCCGGCCTCAAGGGAACCTCAGTTTCCGTGCCATGGCGGAGCGGTCCTCAGAACGTGACGTCCGAGCAGGCGTAGAACGCGTTGCCCGTGTCGGCGATCGTCCACACCGCGAGGATGACGTGGTGCCCGCTCAGCCCGGTCGGCAGGGTGCCGCTGTGGCTGAGGGTGGCCGGCGGTCGCTGGCCGTTGTACGGGACCGTCAGGAACGGGGTGAGGGTGAGGTCCGAGCGGGACAGGGCGTGGTTCTGGTTCCAGCCCTGCTTGGTGACGAAGTACTTGAAGTCCGTCGTGGCGTGCTGGGCAGTGAACTGCCAGCGGAAGGTGTACGTCTGGCCGCCCATCACCCTGATCGTGGGCCAGGCCGCGCCGGACGGCGTGGTCGGCGAGCTGAGCTGGGCGAACCGGCTCAGGCCGCCGTTGCAGATCTGGCCGTCGGCGGGCCCCGCGGCCGGGAATCCCTTGGGACCCTCGACGCTCTGCGGCTCGTACTGGATGTCGCCGCAGCCCGTCACCGTGCCGTTGGCGCAGAGCTTCTGCCTGCTGATGGGGAGGTCGGTGTAGCCGTGCCCGCTGGCGCCGCCGGTGGAGAGCGCGAACGCTCCGGCGGTCATCACACCCAGCACGACCGCGGACAACTTGGTCCTGGTGCGCATACTGCCGCTCCTGGAGAACGTGGGGAGTTCGATGAGCTGTGCAGGTAGGTCTAGACCAAGTCCCAGATTATTGCCGTTAATTGAACATGTCCATACCAACTCCGCGGCCCCTCGCTACAACGACTCCCCGCGCCCCGAGCAGAACGCGACCGTCAGGTCCCGCACCAGCGCCTTCCGCTCGTAGTCGTCGAGTTCGACCAGACCGCGCACGGTCAGCCGGGTCACCATGCCCTCCACCGAGTCCACCACCGCACTGAGCATGTCGGCCCGCTGCCGGGCGTCCAGCCGGGCGATCCGGCGCCGGTGCATCGCGGCCGCGACCTCCGGGGCGTACTCCACCCGCAGCGGCCGCACCGAGAGCACCTCCACGCCGACCGGCGCGGCCTCCTCCGCCACCAGCCGGGTCAGCGCCTCCCCGGCCGCCGGCACCCCACCCCGTGTCCCGCCCGCCGGCTCCACCGGCACCCGCGCCAGCGCCGCCTCCACGCACTCCCGCAGATACGTCTCGTGGTCCTCGACGCCGAGCACCGCCCGCGCGGTGTCCCGCATCCGCCACACCACCAGCACCACCACCCTGAGCGCCATCCCGTCGGGATCCGCCGCCGGGATCGCCTCGCTGCGCCAGTGCCGCAGCCGCACATCGACCCGGCGCCGCCGCACCAGCGGGTTCACCCAGAACAGCCCGGCGCGCCGTACCGTCCCGCGGTAGCCGCCGCACAGGCCGAGCACCCAGGCCCGGCCGGTCCGCCCCCGGGTCAGCCCGCCGAAGCCGAACAACCCCAGCGCCCCGGCTCCGGCGTACGCCGCCCACTGCGCCGGACCGAACCCTGCACCCAGGGACGCGGGCAGCCGCAGCGCCTCCAGCACGGCCGGCGGCAGCAGCCCCGCCCACCAGCAGGTCACCAGACAGCCGGTGATCCCGGCCGCCCCCGCGAGCAGCCCGGCCGCCCCCGGCAGCACCCGCGCCGGGCGCTCCACCAGTTCCGGGTCGACCTCGGGCAGCGATCGGCGGCACACCGAATCGGGGCGTTCGGAGAGTTCGGTGTGTTCGGTGTGTTCGGAGTGCTTGGCTTGTTTGGTGTGCTTGGTGTGTTTGGGGCACGGCTGTTCACCGGTGGCCCGGCGACGGGCCACCACAGCGGGCTTGAGCGGCACCTTCACCGGGTTCAGCGGGTCGGGGTCGTCGCGGAAGAGCAGATGGACGGGGATCTCGGTGGTCGACCCGCCCGGGAGCAGCCGGGCCGGACGCCCGACCGACCCCAGGCCGCCCTCCGGCTGCCCCTCGGATTCGGGCGGTGTGTGCGACGTGGTCGTACCCATGCGTACCTCAGGCGCTCGTCACGTCGTCAAGGTTCGCGTCGGCGAACAGGCGGCGCCAGGTCTCCGGGCCCGGGTGGCCGTCCGCCGCGCCGCCGCGCCAGCCCTGGGCACGCTGGAAGGCCTCCACCGCGCGCCGGTCCTCTTCGCCCCAACGCGGGCCGGGACCGGTGGCGTAGAACCTGCCGAAACCTTTCTCCATCAGCCGGCGGCCCAGTTGCGTGATGTACGGGTTCTCCTGGCCCGGACGGAAGTAGCCCCGGCCGGGATAGCCGGACACCCCGTGCGAGGCGGGCACCCCCCGCGAGGCGGGCACCCCCCGCGGGGCGAGCGCCCCCTGCGAGTCGGGCGCCCCTTGCGCGCCGGGCGCCTCCTGCGGGTCGGGCGCCCCCTGCAGTGCCGACTGCGGGCCCTCCTTGCCGACGGTCACACCCTTGTAGCGGTAGGGGACGTACTTGTCGGTGTTGCTCCAGTAGGGATACGGGGTGGCCTGGCTCCGGGTGCGCGGGGGTGTCTGCTCGTAGACCGTGTAGGTGGTGTGCTTGTCATCCGTCCAGCCACCGAAGATCACCACGTGAGAGCCCTGCTCGGGGTTGTCGGGGTTGTGGTACAGCAGGATGTCGCCGGGTTCGAGCTCATCCTTGGTGATCTTCGTGCCGAACTGGTCGAGGCTGCCCGTCCATTCGTTGGTCCCCAGGTTCCAGGCCATGGAGACATAGCCGGAGCAGTCCTGCCGGTAACCGTCGGACCAGTACTTCTCCATGCTGTACGGCACCTTTGCGGCCACCCAGACCTTGGCCCGGTCGATGATCTGGGCCCGGGTGGTGGCGGGGATGGGGACCGCGCCGGGATCGGCCGGCTTGCCCGCCTCGCCGTGCAGCCGGGCCCGGCCGCCCTGGGGGGTGTCGGTCCCGCCGTCGTCGCCGTCGCCGGGAGCGTGGGCGCGCCCCGCGGCGGGGTGGCCGGGGGCGAGGGCGGCGGCCGGGGCGGTCGCGCCGAGCACGGCGGACGCGGCGGCGACGGCCACGATCGCGCAGGTCACCGAGCGGGCGCCGGTGCGGCCGGACGAGGGGCTGCGGCGGGTCAGGCGCCCTTGGACGCAGCCGGGGCAGTCGCAGTCGGCGGCGGGGTCGATCTCTTCGAACACCGGAGCCGTCATGCGATCTACCTCACATTCATGGGGGATTTGTCCGTGTGTGTCCACGAAGATCAGTTTCCCAACGGCCCATGGCGCCGCCACTTTGACGGTCCGAATGATGTACACGCACCTCCGGGCCACCGGTCGGCCATACGGGGTGGTCACAGGCACCCATGAACGTCAGGTAGAGTTGTCTCCGTCAGCAGGCGCCGCTAGCTCAGTTGGTTAGAGCAGCTGACTCTTAATCAGCGGGTCCGGGGTTCGAGTCCCTGGCGGCGCACGATGACGATGGCGAGCCATGTCCGCAGAAAGCGCGGACCTGGTTCGCCATCTCTGTTATTGCGCGGCTACGCCGCGCGAAGTGGGGGCTTCGCCACCCACACCCCCTGCTGCAGTGGCCGGCACCGTGCGGCCGGAACAGCGCCCTCCCCCCGACTGGCCGGATACGCTCTCGCCATGGCAGCCCGGGACCTCCAGGAGCGGATCAAGAAGCTGATCGTCGACCGGCGGCTGCCCTCGGGTGCCCCGCTGCCGACCGAGCCCGAGCTGATGGAGTACCTCGGCGCGAGCCGGAACTCCGTGCGCGAGGCACTGAAGGCGCTGCAGGCGATGGGGATCGTGGAGATCCGGCACGGGTTCGGGACGTACGTCGGCTCGATGTCGTTCGCGCCCATGATCGAGGGGCTGGCCTTCCGTACCGTCGCCGGGCACTATCGGGGCGAGGACTCCCTGCTGCAGCTGCTGGAGCTGCGCGAGGCCGTGGAGACCGGGCTGGTCTCGCGGCTGGCCGGGCGGCTGCCCGAGGCGGACCTCGTCGAACTGGACGCCCTTGTCCGCCGCATGGAACAGCAGGCCGCGGAAGGGGCCGGCCTCGCCGAGACCGACCGGGCCTTTCACGCCACCCTCTACCGGGGGCTGGACAACGTGCTGCTGAGCGAGGTGCTGGAGGCGTTCTGGGACGCCTTCCACCGGGTGCAGCGGGATCTGGTGGACGTGCCGCAGGACCCCAGGGTCACCTGCCGTCAGCACCGGGAGATCCTGGACGCGGTCCGTTCCGGCGACTCGCTGCGAGCGGAGGAGGCCATAAGAGATCACTTCGGCAACATCCGCGCCCGCCTCTCCACCACCGGCACATCCCGGCCACCCGGGACCACCGGCGCGTCCCCGTCTCCCGAGCCCCACGCACGCCACAATGAACGGGTTTGACCGGTAAACACGGTGTTTCGCGTCTTGCGATCATGTGGAGCGCCGTAGAACCCTTGGATGTCCAAGCTGCCGCCCTTTGGCGGGAGTTGGGGGGAAGCAAACGGTTGCCGGACGGCGGGGAGGGGGCCCCGCTCACGAACCGATGCCGGGGGGCATCAATGCGACCGGAAGGTCGCCGTTCCGTGTCCATGAGGCGGGGAAGGCGTGGAGACGGCGAGCCACCACAGCGACAGAACACGCGGTGACCTGCGTGTGGGGGGAATGACTCATGACGTCGACGCCGACGGGCGCCGGACAGAGCCACGTTCACGACGACCCGTCGCGGACCACACAGCTCAGAGTGATCGGCCACCGGACGGGCCAGTTCCGCAGGATCAGGAAGAGCCTGCCGAGATACGACTACGAGCACTACAGCCGGCTCGCGGGCCCCCTCACCCAGCCCGACCCGAGCACGCCGTACCGGGTGCAGTACCGGTCGCTGCTCTCGCAGGAGCCGCACCGCATCCGTGCCGCGCTCATGCTGGGCGCGGCCCCGATCCTCTCCCTGGTCCTGCTGTTCTGGCTGCTGCAGCCCGAGCACTGGACCCAACGCGACTATCCCGCCCACGACTTCCTGCCGGCGCTCGACGTCGTCATGCTCGTCTCGATCGGCCTGATCGAGTTCTTCCGCTGCATGAACGTACTGTCCAACGCGCACGCCACCCTCGTCGCCCGCGACCCCGTCCCGGTGGTCCCCGAGGCCGGCACTTCGGTCGCCTTCATCACCACCTTCGTGCCCGGCAAGGAGCCGCTGGAGATGGTGACGAAGACCCTTCAGGCCGCGGTGCGGCTGCGTCACCGGGGCCTGCTGCACGTGTGGCTGCTGGACGAGGGCGACGACCCGGCCGTCAAGGAGGTCTGCGCCCGGCTCGGGGTGCACCACTTCACCCGCAAGGGAGTGGAGAGGTGGAACCGGCCCAAGGGCCCGCACCGGGCCAGGACCAAGCACGGCAACTACAACGCCTGGCTGGAGGCGCACGGCGGCGACTACGACTTCTTCGCCTCGGTCGACACCGACCACGTGCCGCTGCCCAACTACCTGGAGCGGATGCTCGGTTACTTCCGCGACCCGGACGTCGGCTTCGTCATCGGCCCGCAGGTGTACGGCAACTACGACACGTTCGTCACCAAGGCCGCCGAGTCCCAGCAGTTCCTCTTCCACGCCCTGATCCAGCGCGCCGGCAACCGCTACGGCGCCCCGATGTTCGTCGGCACGTCGAACGCGGTGCGCATCAGCGCCATCAAGCAGATCGGCGGCCTGTACGACTCGATCACCGAGGACATGGCGACGGGCTTCGAGATGCACCGCGCCAGGAACCCCGCGACGGGCCGGAAGTGGAAGTCGGTCTACACCCCGGACGTGCTCGCGGTCGGCGAGGGCCCCAGCGCCTGGACGGACTTCTTCACCCAGCAGCTGCGCTGGTCCCGGGGCACGTACGAGACGATCCTCAAGCAGTACTGGAGGGGCCTGTTCACGCTGGGGCCGGGCAAGCTCTTCAACTACACCATGATGATCATCTTCTACCCGATGTCGGCCCTCAACTGGATCCTGGCCGCCCTGAGTTGCGCGCTCTTCCTGGGTCTGGGCGCCTCGGGCGTGAACATCGACCCGACCGTGTGGCTGATGCTGTACGGCAACGCCTCCGCGCTGCAGATCGGCCTCTACATCTGGAACCGGCGGCACAACGTCTCCCCGCACGAGCCGGAGGGCTCCGGCGGTGTCGCGGGCATGGTGATGTCCGCCCTGTCCGCGCCGATCTACGCGCGCTCGCTGATGGACGCCGTACTGCGCCGCAAGAGCAGGTTCGTGGTGACGCCCAAGGGCGAGTCGGCGAGCCCCGACACGCTGTTCGGGACGTTTAGGGTCCACTGGTTCTTCATCCTGGTCTTCGCCGGCTCGCTCGCCGCCGGCTTCGTGTTCGGGCACTCCCACCCCGCGATGATCACCTGGGCGTGCCTCGCCCTGCTGATCACGGCCTCGCCGGTCTTCGCCTGGCGGTACACGCTGCGGCAGGAGAAGAAGCAGCCGCAGTCGGCGGCGCCGGCCCCCGCGGTCGCCGAACCGCGCGACGCGGTGCCCGCGCCGTACGCGGCCCATCCGCCGCTCAAGCGGCCCACCTGGGCGGCCGGCGCGGACGGGGAGCGCGGCGGGCAGGACGAACAGACCATGCAGATCGCCCTGGGCGGACTTGGGGGACCCAAGGAATGAAGGACCAGGCCGGCCGCCGTCGCGCCCGCAGGCTTGCGATCGGTACGGCGGTGGTGCTCGCGCTGGCCGGGATGAACGGGCCGTGGGTCTATCGCTTCGCGACCGCGCAGTACCACCAGTACAAGATCAACAGACCCGAGTACAAGGCCGAGAACGGCCACTGGGACATCATCGAGTTCCCCCCGGAGTACCGCCAGGACACCATCCACGCCGCGCTCCTGCACACCGGCAAGGTGCTGCTGGTCGCCGGCTCGGGCAACAACCAGGACAACTTCAACGCCAAGAAGTTCGACACCCGGATCTGGGACCCGGTCAAGGGCACGATCAAGAAGATCCCCACGCCCAACGACCTGTTCTGCACGGGCCACACCCAGCTGGCCGACGGCAACCTGCTGATCGCGGGCGGCACCAAGCGGTACGAGAAGCTCAAGGGTGACGTCAAGAAGGCCGGCGGCGTCATGATTCTCTACAACGAGAACCCGGACAAGCCGATCACGCTGTCGGCCGGCACCAGGTTCACCGGCAGACAGAACGGCAGGACGTTCGTCTCCCAGGACCCGGTCCTGCTCCCGCGCGCCACGAAGGTCTTCGACAAGAGCGGCAAGTGGCTGCGGAACAACCCCGGTTACGGCCGGGTCTACGTCGAGGCGCCGCAGGAGGGCGCCCAGTACGAGACCGGCACCCAGGACAACTACCGGATCCAGGGCCTGACCGGCGCCGACGCGCGCAACACCTACGGCATCGCGCAGAAGCTCGCCCTGGACAAGAAGGACTTCGAGGGGATCAAGGACGCCTACGAGTTCGATCCGGTCGCCGAGCGGTACATCAAGGTCGACCCGATGAACGAGGCCCGCTGGTACCCGACGCTCACCACGCTGTCGGACGGCAGGATCCTCAGCGTCTCCGGCCTGGACGACATCGGTCAGCTGGTGCCGGGCAAGAACGAGATCTTCGACCCGAAGACCAGGAAGTGGACCTACACCAGGACGGTCCGGCAGTTCCCGACGTATCCGGCGCTGTTCCTGATGCAGAACGGGAAGATCTTCTACTCGGGTTCGAATGCCGGGTACGGACCGGACAACGTCGGCCGCGACCCCGGCATCTGGGACGTCGGCACCAACGAGTTCACCAGGCTGCCCGGGCTGAGCGACCCGAACATGATGGAGACGTCCGGGACCGTGCTGCTGCCTCCGGCGCAGAACGAGAAGTTCATGGTGATCGGGGGCGGTGGCGTCGGTGAGTCGAAGCTGTCCAGCAAGAAGACCCGGCTGATCGACCTGCAGGCGAAGAACCCGCACTTCGTGGACGGGCCCGAGCTGGAGAAGGGCACGCGGTATCCGCAGACCTCGATCCTGCCCGACGACACGGTGCTGGTCTCCGGCGGTTCGGAGGACTACCGCGGGCGGAGTGCCTCCAACATCCTGCAGGCGCGGCTGTACCACCCCGACAGCAACAGCTTCACCCAGGTCGCCGATCCGCTGGTGGGCCGGAACTACCACTCCGGGTCGATCCTGTTGCCGGACGGGCGGGTGATGTTCTTCGGGTCCGACTCGCTGTACGGCGACAAGGCGAACACCAGGCCGGGGAAGTTCGAGCAGCGGATCGAGATCTACACGCCGCCGTATCTGTACCGGGATTCACGGCCGACGCTGAGTGGAGGTCCGCAGACGATCGCCCGCGGCGCCTCGGGGACGTTCACGTCGGATCACGCGGCCGGTATCAAGAAGGTGCGGTTGATCCGGCCGAGTGCGTCGACGCACGTGACGGACGTCGACCAGCGGTCGATCGCCCTGGACTTCAGGACGTCCGGGAACAGGATCACGGTGACGGTGCCGAAGAACCGGAACCTGGTGACCTCCGGGTGGTACATGCTGTTCGTGGACGATGACCAGGGGACGCCGAGCAAGGCGCAGTGGGTGAGGGTTCCGTAGCGGGTCACTTGCTGTTCTCGGCGAGGGCGAGTGCATAGCTCGCCCACCAGTCCCCCGCCTTCGGGCCCCCCTTGCACGTGCCGTCCGACTCCCCCGGGCGCTTGACCCACAGGTAGGCGTCCACCAGGGGGTCGGCCGTCTTCGTCGTCGGGGTTTCCCCCAGGGCCCGGCCCGGGGGGTTGCACCAGCGCTGGGCCGGGTCGCCCTGGGTGTAGGGGCCGTTGCCGTTGCGGCTGGTGTCGATGACGAAGTGCTTGTCGCCCACCTTCGCCGAGAGCTGCTTGCCGTAGGCGATGGAGTCCTGGGTGGAGTAGAAATTGGAGACGTTGACGGAGAAGCCGTCGGCCTGGTCGATGCCGGCCTGCTTCAGGGGCTGGAAGATCTGGTCGGGGTGGCCCCAGCCGGCGTTGCCCGCGTCCAGGTAGACCTTGGTGTTCTTCAGGGACTTCAGCCGTGCGATCGCGCCCTTGAGGAGGTCGTAGCGCTCCTCGTGGAACCGGTCCGGGGTGCAGCCGTCGACGAGGTGGAGTACGGCGTCCGGTTCCAGGATCACGATGGCGGGGCGGTCCTCGATGCCCCGGGCCACGGCGTCGATCCAGGCGCGGTAGGCGTTGCCGTCGCCCGCGCCTCCCCCGGAGTACTGGCCGCAGTCGCGGTGCGGGATGTTGTAGAGGACCAGCAGGGCCGTGCGGTCGGACTTCTGGGCGGCCTCGGTGAAGCCGCGCGCCTCCTTCTCCGGGTTCTCCGGGCCGATCCACTCCCCCACCGGCTGCTCGGCGATCTTGCGGATCTGCGCGGCCTCCGTCTTCCTGCCGGACTTCTCGTAGTCGGCGAGCCGGCGGGCCGCGGTGCCGTCCGGGTTCACCCAGAACGGGTCGGCGGCCTTGGGCTGTTGGGTGATCCGGGCCCCCGCATCGCCGTTGTTGTCCCCTCCGCCGGAGGAGCATCCGGCGAGCAGCAGCGCCGCCCCCAGCGCCGCCGCCGACACCCGCACGCAAGAACGGGCCCCCCTGCTGTCGTACATGCGAATCCCCCCTGGTCCCCCCTGGGCGCACTGGTCCGGGTGCCAATCCTGGCATATCCACCCGCTCCGCCACGAGGTCGCGAAGCCGCGCGGCGGGGCGTACGGGACGGGGTGTACCAGGGTCAGCGGGTGGTTCCGGTGAGGTATGCGGAGACCACGACGTTGGCCGTGTAGCTGTGGGTGGTGCGGTCGAAGGAGCCGCCGCAGGTGATCAGGCGGAGCTCGGCGCGGCCGGGCCGGTGGGGGCCGTAGGCCTGGTGGGCGTCGAAGCCGGCGCGGGGCAGGACGCGGACGTCGTCGATGGTGAACCGGGCCACCTGGCCGTCGGAGCGGACCACCCGGACGGTCTCGCCGGGCCTGAGGGTGCTGAGCTTGTAGAAGACCGCGGGCCGGGTCGTGGTGTCGACGTGTCCGACCAGGAGTGCCGTGCCCCTGGCGCCGGGCGCGGTGCCGGCGCCGTACCAGCCGACCACGCCCGGCTGGTCGAACGGGGGTGGGTCGACGGCGCCCTGCGCGTCCAGGCCCCGGCTCACCACCGGCGCCGTAACGCCCAGCTGGGGGATGTCCACGCGCTGGGGCACGGCGCTGCCGAGCGGCTTGGCCGGGCTGGGCAGCCGGGCGGTCTCGGCGGGTGCGAGGCCGAACAGGTTCCCCGTGGCGGGGCCGTCCGGGCTGTGCGGTACGCCGGTCAGCCCGCGCCCCCACAGCCACAGCCCGAGCAGCAGCACTGCCCAGGTCAGCCAGGTGAGGGCGCGCTCGGTGCCGGTGGTGCGCGCCTGGTCCTCGGACATGGGCCGGGCTCAGCGGGTGCCGCGGCCCCGGCGGGCGCGGAGCCCGGCGGCGAGGGCCGCGATCCCGGCGAGTGCCAGGCCGGTCACCGTCTGGGCGGTGTCGGGGCCGGACTCGGTGGTGGCCACGGTGGCGAAGTGGGCGGTGCCGCCGCCGCCCGCGGGGACGGGGGCGACGGGCGAGGCGGCCCCGGTGGGCGGGCGGCCGGGATCGGCGTACTGCGCGGTTCCCCGGTCGGGCGCCGTCCCCCTGCCGACCACCGTGATCTTCCCGGTGATCACGTAGTCGGCGCAGGTGATCCTGACGTCGTAGGCGCCCGGCTTGAGGGAGGAGCGGACGCGGGTCTCGCCGGTCAGGGTGCCCTGTGCGCCGGTCAGCCGGGCGTCGGAGACGAACGCGGCCGAGTCGGCGGTGCCCTGCGGCCCGGAGCAGCCGTGGACCCGCAGGGACACGTCGGTGCCGGGCGCGGGGGCGGCGGGGGTCACGGAGACCGAGCCCGAGTCGGCCGCGTGGGCGGCGGGGGTGAACGCGGTGGCGGCCAGGATTCCGGTACAGAGAGTGAGGCGTAGTGAGCCCATCGTGAACCTCCAGTTACCAGGAGGCTCCCCCGCCCCGGGCGCCTCCGCATCCTCGGAAGGCGCCCGATTGCTCCGAACGGGTGGATGGAGGTTTGAAAGAACCAGGTCAGAACCGGTCGAAGGTTGGTCGATTCAGGTCAGACCAGGTCTACCAGGTCCGCGATGGAGTTGGCGACCTGCGAGGGGCGGAAGGGGTAACGGTCGACGTCGTCGGGCTGGGTGACGCCGGACAGCACCAGGAAGGTGCGCATTCCGGCCTCCAGACCCGCGAGGACGTCGGTGTCCATGCGGTCGCCGATCATCGCGGAGGTCTCGGAGTGGGCCCCGATGGCGTTGAGCCCCGCGCGCATCATCAGCGGGTTGGGCTTGCCCACGAAGTACGGCTTCTTGCCGGTCGCGGCGGTGATCAGGGCGGCGACCGAGCCGGTGGCGGGCAGGTCGCCCTCGGTGGACGGGCCGACGTTGTCCGGGTTGGTGGCGATGAACCGGGCACCGTCGTTGATCAGCCGCACGGCCTTGGTCAGCGCCTCGAAGGAGTAGGTGCGGGTCTCGCCGAGGATCACGAAGTCGGGGTCGTGGTCGGTGAGGATGTAGCCGATGTCGTGCAGCGCCGTGGTCAGACCGGCCTCGCCGATGACGTAGGCGCTGCCGCCGGGCCGCTGGTCGTCGAGGAACTGGGCCGTGGCCAGCGCGGAGGTCCAGATGTTCTCCTCGGGCACGTCCAGGCCCATCCGCCGCAGCCGGGCGTGCAGGTCGCGGGCGGTGTAGATGGAGTTGTTGGTCAGCACCAGGAAGGGCCGCCCGGACTCCCGCAGCTTCTTCAGGAAGGCATCGGCGCCGGGGATCGGAACGCCCTCGTGGATCAGGACACCGTCCATGTCGGTGAGCCACGACTCGATCGGCTTGCGGTCTGCCATGTTGTGCGTCTCCTGGCGTGCGTACGGTCAAGAAGGCGGGGCGAGAAAGCAGGGGCGCCGGAACCACGGCGTACCGACGCCCCAAGCCTAGTCAGACCTGCGTGATCCGTACCCCGTCGACCGCCCGGTACCTGTGACACCGCCCCCGGCGGGACCAGGGGCGGTGCGGGTGGGATGCGGGTGCTTGGTGGCCGGCGGTCGGGCAACTCCCCAGGGGCGCGGGGAACTGCGCGACCAGCCGCGACGGCGGAGGCACGCACATACGGCGGGGCGGCCCCCTGTCAACGGCTGAAGCCCCGCAGGGATCAGCTTCCGGTCGCCGACTTCCAGTCCTCGACGTACGACGTGAGGTTGTTGTCGATGTCGTTCCAGTCCGGTTCGAACACCTCCACGCCGTCCATCAGCCGGGCGAGGGCGACGGCG
This sequence comes from Streptomyces sp. NPDC001393, assembly GCF_053597455.1. Classification (NCBI taxonomy): domain Bacteria; kingdom Bacillati; phylum Actinomycetota; class Actinomycetes; order Kitasatosporales; family Streptomycetaceae; genus Streptomyces; species Streptomyces sp. NPDC001393. Next base: position 64,557 of record NZ_JBSFIH010000013.1, on the reverse strand, counting down.
TTGGTGTCGGTGGCCTTGACGTCCTGGCGGGCGGCGAATCCGCCGCCGATCTCGCTGACCTCCTGCTGCTGCTTCTGCGCGAGCATGAAGTCGAGCAGCTTCCTTCCGTTCTCGCTGTGCGGGGCCTTGGTGACCAGGCCGGCCGCGTACGGCAGGGCGAAGGTGGTGGGCCTGCCTTCCTTCCCTGCCGGGAACCAGATGCCCAGGTGGGGCATGGTCTTGGACTGGGCGTAGTTCATCTGCACATCGCCGTTGGCGACGAGCAGCTCCCCCTTGTCCACCTTCGGCGCGAGTTTGCCGGTGGAGGCGGACGGGCCGACGTTGTTGGCCTGGAGCTTCTTCAGGTAGGCCAGGGCCTGTTCCTTGCCGCCGAAGTCGTGGATGGCCTTGATGAGGACGGCGGTGCCGTCGCCGGCGACGCCCGGGGTGGAGTACTGGAGCTTGTTCCGGTACCTGCCGTCGAGCAGCTCGTCCCAGGTCTTCGGGGCCTGCTTCAGCTCGTTCTTGTTGTAGACGAACCCGAAGTAGTTGTTGACGACGGAGGTCCAGGTGCCGTCGGCGGCCTTGTCGGCGACGCCGACCCGGTCCGCGTCCTTCGGCTGGTACTTCTGCAGCAGGCCCTTGCTGTCGGCCTGCTGGATGAAGGGCGGCAGGGTGACCAGCACGTCGGCCTGCGGGTTGCTCTTCTCGCGGACGGCGCGTTGCACCATCTCGCCGGAGCCGCCCTCGACGTACTTGACCTTGATGCCGGTCTGCTTGGTGAAGTCGGCGAAGACCTTGTCGTACCAGCCGTCGCCGTTCTCGCCCTTGAGGCCGTCGGCGCTGTAGACGGTGACGGACTTGGCATCGGCGGCGGAGGAGGAGCCGCAGGCGGACAGCGCCGGGGTGGCGAGCAGGGCGAGGGCTATGGCGAGCGGGAGGCGGTTTCTGGGCATGGCGAGGCGAACTCCTGGCGTGGTGAAGGGAATTACCGAGGGGGATTCAGCGGTACGACGCCCGGGTGCGGACCCGGGAGACGGCGAACAGGACGAGCAGGGTCGCGGCCATCAGCACCACGGCGACGGCGGAGCCGGTGAACAGGGCGCCGCGGTCGGTGGCCGCGTAGATCAGGACGGGCAGCGGGGTCCAGTCGGGCGGGTAGAGCATCATCGTGGCGCTCAGCTCGCCCATGGACAGGGCGAAGCAGAGGCCGGCGGCGGCGGTCAGCGAGGGCAGGAGGAGGGGGAGGCGGATCCGCCACAGGACGTGGGCGGGGCGGGCGCCGAGGGAGGCGGCGGCCTGTTCGTAGGCCGGGTCGAGGCGGGTGATCGCCGCCGACACGGACTGGTGGGCGAAGGCGGTGACCAGCACGGTGTGGGCGAGGATCACGATCCACCGGGTGCCGTTGAGCAGCAGCGGCGGCCTGGAGAAGGCGACCAGGACGGACAGTCCGACCACGACCGACGGCACGGCGACCGGCAGCACGAACAGGGCGTCCATGAGCCTGCGGTACCGCTTCTTCAGGGCGGCGGCGGCCAGCGCGGCCCAGGTCCCGGCGGTCAGCGCGACCAGACTGGCCGCGGTGGCGGTGAGCAGGCTGGTGGTGAGGGCCCGCAGGGCCTCGCCCCGGGTCGCCGCACGGTAGTTGACGGCGGTCATGCCCGAGGGCAGGACGCCGGACCAGTGGGTGGCGAAGGAGGCGCCGAGCACAACGAGCAGGGGCAGGGCGAACACCGGCACGAACAGGACGAGGAACACCGCCCACACGGCCCACCTGGCCCCACGGCTATGCACCAGCACGACGGCTCACCACCCGGTAGAGGCCGTAAAGGCCCACGGAGATCAGGACGTTGACGACGGCGACCACACACGCGCCCGGATAGTCGGACTCCAGGATCGCCTTGCTGTAGACGAGCATCGGCAGGGTGGTGACCCCCTTCGCGCCGGTGAACAGCACGATGCCGAACTCGTTGAGGCACAGCACCAGGACGAGGCTCCCGCCGGCCGCGAGCGCCGGCAGCGCCTCCGGCAGGATGATCCGCCGGACGATGCGGGGTGCCCGCGCGCCCAGTGAACTCGCCGCCTCCACCTGTGCGGTGTCCAGCTGCGAGAACGCGGCGAGCAGCGGCCGCATCACGAACGGCGTGAAGTAGGTGACCTCCGCGAGCAGCACGCCCCACGGGGTGGTGAGGAACTGGAAGGAACCGATGATGCCGGTGCTGCCGTAGATGAACAGCAGTGCCAGCGTGATGAGGAAGGACGGGAAGGACAGGTACACGTCGATGAACCGCGCCACCGCCTTCGCCCCGGGGAACGGTACGAATGCGATGACCAGCGCCAGCAGGAAGCCCAGGACCAGGCATCCGGCGGTGGCGGACAGCGCCAGCCAGACCGTGGTCCACAGCGCGTTCCGGAAGCCTTCGGAGGCGAAGACCTCCGCGTACGGCTGGAGGGAGGTGCCTCCGCTGTCGGGCCGGACGGACTGCTGGACGACGAGGGCGAGGGGATAGAGGAAGAAGAGGGCCAGGAGAGCCACGGGCGGCACGGCCCACAACAGCCGCCTACTCATGACCGACCCCCGCGGGCAGCAGCACCGCGTCCTCGGCGGCGAAGTGCAGGCTCACCCGGTCCCCGCGCCGGGGCGGGTCCTTCAGCTCCCGTACGTCCGCCGTCACCGCGTGCCCGCCCACCTCGACGTACAGCCGGTGCGTGGCCCCCCGCCACTGGACCTCGCTGACCGTGCCGGTGAGCCGGTTCGGCCCCTCCCCCAGCCCGATCAGATGCGGCCGTACACACAGCGTGGCCCGCGCCCCCGCGGCCACCTCGCCCGTGTCGGCCTTCAGCTCGGTCCCCGCGAAGTCGACGCCCCCGGAACCGACCGTCACCGGCAGCAGGTTCGCACCGCCCACGAAGGAGGCCGTGAACTCGCTCCGCGGCGCCCGGTACAGCTCGCGAGGGGTCCCGCACTGCTGAAGCCGCGCCGCGTCCATCACCGCGATCCGGTCGGCCAGGGTCAGCGCCTCGACCTGGTCGTGGGTGACGTAGAGCATCGACACATCCGGCAACTCCCGGTGCAGCCGGGCGAGTTCGGCCAGCATCCCGGACCGGAGCCGGGCGTCCAGCGCGGACAGCGGCTCGTCCAGGAGGAGCACGTCCGGCCGGACGGCCAGCGCGCGGGCGATGGCGACCCGCTGCTGCTGCCCGCCGGACAGCTCACGCGGATGCCGGCGGGCGTACGCGGCCATGCCGGTCATCTCCAGCGCCTCGGCGACCCGCTGCCGTACCTCGGCCTTGGCCGTCCGGCGTGCCCGGAGCCCGAACGCCACGTTCTCGTCCACCCGCATGTGCGGGAACAGCGCGTAACTCTGGACGACCATCCCGATGCCCCGCCGGTACGGCGGCAGGTCCGTCACGTCCCTGCCGCCGAGGAGCACCCGCCCGGACACGGGCCGTACGAACCCGGCGACCGCCCGCAGTGCGGTGGTCTTGCCGGAGCCGGACGGCCCGAGCAGCGCCATGACCTCGCCGGGCTCGACGGTCAGATCGAGCGCGTCGAGTACGACGTTGCCGTCGTAGGCGACGGTGACGGAGTCGAAGCGGATGCCCATCTCAGCGGTCTCCCAGCAGCAGCGGGGGCAGGCCGGCGACGGAGTCGAGGACGTGCGTGGCACCGGCCGCGCGGAACTCGGCGTCCCCGTGGGCCCCGGTCAGCACTCCGGCGACGACCCCCGCCCCGGCCCGTACCCCGCTGAGCACGTCGTACGAGGTGTCCCCGACGACGGCGACCTGCGTCACGTCCTCGGCGGCCTTGGTGCGGACGAAGGCCTCCAGGACCATGTCCGGGTACGGCCGCCCGCGCCCGCCGGCGTCGGCCGGGCACAGGGTGAGCGGGACGAGGTCCCGCCAGCCGAGGGCGTCGAGGATCGCGTCCTGGGTGACCCGGGCGAACCCGGTGGTCAGCACGACGGTACGGCCGCTGCCGGCCAGCTCCTCGATGGCCTCGCGGGCGCCCGGCACCGGGGCGATCAGACCGGCGTCGACCAGGTCGCCGTACGCCTTCTCGAACGCGGTGTTGGCGCGCCGGGCGCGGTCCTCAGCGCCGAACAGGTGCCGGAAGACGGAGATCTTGGACTCGCCCATGGTGGCGCGGACATGGGCGAGGTGCTCGGCGTGCTCGGCCGAGCCGGGTGCGACGCCCAGCTCGACGGCCGCGGCCTCGAAGGCGCGCTCGACCAGTCCGCCGTCGGCGACGGTCGTACCGGCCATGTCGAGGACGACGAGGCGGATGTCGGGCGTGTTGTCGTTCACGGGTTGCTCACCAGCCCAGTTCGTTCGCGGTGGTCTCGGCTATCGCGGGGGCGCAGGTCATGCCGCGCCCGCCGGGCCCGGTGACCAGCCACACCCCTTCGCGCACCTGCTGCCGGTGCACCACCCGGCCGGGTTCGGTGACCTGCGCGTACACGCCCGCCCAGCGGCGGCGGATGCGCGGCAGCGGCCGGCCGAGGAGGGACTCGACGACGCCGGTGAGGTGCTCGTACGGCTCCTCGACGGTGTCGAAGGCGAAGGGGTGTTCGTACTCGTGGGTGTCGCCGATGGTCAGTCCGCCGTCAGTGCGCTGCACCATCAGCAGCTGCATCCGGTGCGTGGCGGCGGTCTCCTGCTGCGGCTGCCGGGCGCGCAGCTCCTCCAGCGCCGGGGAGGCGTACGCCGGGTAGTAGCGGAAGCTGTCGGCGTCGGCGACGGAGGTCGGCAGTGGCTCGCCCAGCGGGTCGGTCTGCATCATCTGCAGGCGCACCCGGCGCACCGGAAGGTCCGGCCCCGCGAGTTCGCGGACCAGCCCGCCGAGCCAGGCGCCGGTGCACAGGACGACCGCGTCGGCGCGGTGCACGTCCCCGTGGTCGTCCCGGACGGTGCCGGCACCGACGACCTCGCGCACCTCCCGGCCCGGCAGGAAGGTGTAGTTCGGTGACTTCAACAGCTCGGCACGGAGGGCGAGTTGGGCGGTGCGCGGCTCGACGGCCGCGTCCCGCTCGCAGTACAGGGCGGCGGTGAACTCGCCTCGCAGGGCCGGGTTGAGGGCACGGGCCTCGCTCGGGACGAGCAGCTTGTAGCCGCGGGCGGCGGCGTCCGCGCGGGCCACGGCGGCCTCGGCGACGGCCAGCTCCAGGGGGCCGCGGACCGGGGTCAGGGACCCGTTCGCCCTGAAGCCCAGCGCCGGCACCCGGGCGCCGATACCCTCCCACAGCTCCCGCGCCCGCAGCGCGGTCCGAAGTTCTTCTCCACCGGCGCGGCCACTGACCCAGATCTGCCCGAAGTTGCGCAGCGAGGCGCCGCGCGCCTCGGCCTCGCGCTCGATCTGGACCACCTCGTGGCCGCGCTGTACGGCCTGCCAGGCGTGCATGGTGCCCACCACGCCTGCTCCGACGACTGTCACTTTCACGGCGGCAACGCTCCTCGCGATCGGGGAACCGGAGACATCCGGCTGACAACGAGAGCGTGAACGACCCATCACGTTTGGGCTAGACCCGTTATCTTTCCGTGATATTTCAGCGGTCGCCGATGGGTGGATTTCTCAGCCTTTGAGATGCGTCGTGAAGGAGAACCGGTCCCCCCGGTACAGCGAGCGCACGCGCTCCAGCGGCCGGCCCTCCGTGTCCCGGGAGACGCGGTGGATCAGCAGCATCGGCAGGGCGGGCGGGGTGCCGATGAGCAGGGCTTCGCGGGGGGTGGCCAGCACGGTCTCGATGCGCTCGTCGGCGTCGCCGAAGGAGATGCCCTGCCCGGCGAGATAGCCGTAGAAGGAGGAGTCGGGGTCGAAGTCGTCGTCCAGCCGGGGCACCCGCTCGACGGCGACGTACGTGCTCTCCAGGCCCACCCGCTCCTCGTCGGCGAGCAGCACGCGCTCCAGGTGCCACACGGGTTCGCCCCGGGTGAGCCCGGTCTCGGCGGCGAGCGCGTCCGGGCAGGGGAACCGGTCGAGGGTGACGAGCGCACGACCGGGCGTACGGCCCTGGCGGCGCACGCCCTCGGTGTAGCTCGCGAGGGACAGCGGCTGGGCGAGCTTGGGCCCGGCGACGACGGTTCCCCGCCCCTTGCGCCGCAGCCGCCCTTCCAGCACCAGCTCCCGTACGGCCTGCCGCACGGTCTCCCGGGCCACGTCGTACCGCTCGGCGAGATCCCGCTCGGTGGGGATGACGCTGTCCTCGCCCAGCTCCTCCAGCAGCGCGGCGATGTGCGCCTTCACCGCGTAGTACTTGGGGATGCGCCCGTGCTCGGGGATGCCGGAGCGGACGGGGGCGCCGGGGGCCTGGTCGTTCGGGTAGTCCACGCAGGGATCGTCGCAGACGGGAGGGGTGCCCGTCGTACTGGCCCCGCGTCGTACGGACCCGTCGCGCCCGTCGTATGGACCCGTCCTACGGCCGCTCAGCGGCGTCTGCGGGTCAGCAGCAGCGCGCAGGCGCCGGCCGCGAGGCCCGCCGCTGTGGCCGCGAGCAGCCCGCGGGCGAGGGCGGGGCCGGTACGCGCCAGCTCACTGGCCTCCTTCGCCTCCGCGTCGGCGGGGGGAGTGGCGGTACCGGCGCCGGGTGTGGCCTGCGGGCTGCCGGACACGCTGGGGGCGCTGGGGGCGCTCGATGCCACGCCGCCGCCGTCCCGCGTGGTGTCCGGAGCCGGTGACGGCGATGGCGACGCATACCCCCCGATCCCGAACCGGTAGGCGTTGGACTCCCCGACCCAGTCCCCGTCGTCGCCCCGGCGCTGGACGACGGCGGCGTTGGCGGTGACCTGGTCGGCAGGGGTGTCGGAGGGGAACACGAGCCTGATCCTGACGCTGACGGTCTTGCCCGCCGGTACGGCGAACCCGTTGAACCCGGCGCCGTCGAGCACGCCGACCAGCTCCTGCTCGTCGGTGCTCTCGAACGTCACCGGCCGGGCCGTGGGGCCGTCGTAGAACTCCAGCTTGGGCTGGTCCGGCTGCAGCGAGCGCCTGTCGTCGACGAGGACGATCACCGGGTGGATGCCGGTGCAGGTCCGGTGGGTGGTGTTGGTGAGGTCGAGGTACCAGGTGCCGTATCCGCCGCCCGCCTCGTAGGAGGCCGGGCCGCCGCGGATCCGGGCGGCCAGCGGGAAGGCGCGCGGGTTGCCCGCGACGCAGGCCGGGGGCGGGTCGGCGAGGGCGACGGCCGGCACGGCGGGGACGACCACCACGGCGTAGGCGAACGCGGCGGCTGCGGCGAGGCAGTGGGACAGGTACAAGGGCGTGCACAGTCGTCGCATAAACACATGATCATGTCGGTCGCGGTGGCACACCCGCGACCGCCAATCCGGTATATCCGGAACATACCGAGCAGATCGCTCGATCAGCGCGGGTCAGTGGATGATGCGGGTCAGTGGATGATGGTGACGTCCACCGTGACCACGGTGTCGGGATCGGAGGCACAGGCCAGGTAGATGTGCGCCACGCCCGGTTGCGTGTTCCGCTCGATCCCGGCGATCCCGACCAGCACGCCCTTCTCGGTCGGCCTGAGCTCGACGGTCCGGATCGGGGTGCGTTCCGACGTGTGCGCGCCGACCTGTTCTCCTTCGGCGCGGCCGCCCTGGCTGGGATCACTGCATCCCGCGAGCGTGAGGGACACGGTCTGACCGGGCTTGACCTTCGCGGGGCTGACGGTGCCGACCGGTGAGGCGACGGCGGTCCCGGCAAGGGCCGCGAGACCGGCGCCGACGAGTACTGCGGTGGTGATGCGAGAGCAGCGCATACTCACTCCTCACTGCACCGACCGGTGCGTGCGTTCAGTGAGACGGCAGTGTCGAAGGGGTTCGCTTGGTGCGCTTGAGTCCATTGTGGAGAGCGGGGCCGGGCCGCGCACCCTGGCCCCTGACAGTGCCTGACTGTGCCTGACCGCGTCTGAGGAGCATGCACGATGAAGATCGCGACGTCACAGAAGATCACCACGTTCCTGATGTTCGAGGGCAACGCCGAGGACGCGATGGCCTTCTACACCTCGCTGTTCGACGACGCCGAGGTCGTCAGCATCACTCGCTACGGTGCCGACGGCCCCGGCGAGGAGGGGAGCGTGCAGCACGCCACCTTCTCGCTCGCCGGCCAGCAGTTCATGTGCATCGACAGCCCCGCGCACCATGACTTCACGTTCACGCCCGCGGTCTCGCTCTTCGTGCAGTGCGAGAACGAGGCCGAGATCGACCGCCTCCACGCGACCCTCTCCGACCAGGGCACGGAACTCATGCCCCTGGGCAACTACGGCTTCAGCCGCAAGTTCACCTGGCTCAACGACCGCTTCGGCGTCTCCTGGCAACTCAACCTGCCCGAGTGAGCTGCTGGTGCCCTTGGCGTACAGCGCCGCCCGTTCCCTTAGCCTGCAGCGCCACCCGCTTGGAGGCGCCGCCGCCGCTGCGGGCAGTCGTGCCGCTAGGGGCGGCACGGGTGGGCGGTGGGGGTCCCCCCGCTCGAGCGAAGCCGAGAGTGGGGGAGGCACCCGACCAGCGCCGGTGAGCGACCCACCCCCGGCCGACTGCAGCGCGGGCACCAAGAAGGCACCGGTCCCAGCACATCACCCCCTCACGCATCCCCCCGCCCGAACACCGGCGCCAACAGCAACTGCGCGGCCCCCTCGGCCACCACCCGCTCCCCCCGCGGAGCGACCCGCACCGGCACCGACCCCCCGCGCACCCCCTCCCGCCGGGCCCGGGCATCGAGCACCCCCGCGACGCCCCGCGCGAATTCCTCCGGTGCCCCCGCGACCGTCCGCCCCCCGAGCAGCACCGCATCGATGTCCAGCAGCCCGACCAGGTTCGCCGCCGCCACGCCCAGCACCCGCGCCGCCTCCCCGGCCTCCCCGCGCTCCACCGCCGCCAGGCACAGCGCCTCCACGCACCCCCGGTCCCCGCACTCGCACGGCGGCCCGTCCAGCTGGACCACCTGGTGGCCGAACTCCCCCGCCCCGGTCCGCGCCCCCCGATGCACGCGCCCGCCGATCACCAACCCGGCCCCGAGCCCCGTACCGAGATGCAGATAGGCGAAGGATCCGCCCTCGCCACCCTCGCCCCCCACCGACAGCCCGAGCGCCGCGGCGTTCGTGTCCTTGTCCACCACGACCGGCACCCCCAGCCGCTCCCCGAGGGCGTCCCGCAGCGGAAACCCCTCCCACTCGGGAAACCCGGTCACCCGGTGCAGCACCCCCCGCGCATGATCGAGCGGCCCGGGAAGCGCCACCCCCACCCCGAGCAGCGAACCGGCCGCGGACGGCTCCTGCCCGGCCGTCCCCTCCTCGCCCGGAAACGCGCCCAGGGCCTCCCGTACCACCCCCTGCACCGCGTCCCCGACCACCGCCAGCACGGCCTCCGCCCCGGCCCCCAGGTCCAGTTCGGCCCGCCGTTCCTCCACCACGGCCCCGTCCAGATCGACCAGCACCACCCGCAGCTCGTCCCGGTCCAGATGCGCCCCCACCGCGTGCCCCGCCTCCGGCACCAGCCGCAGCACGGTCCGCGGCTTGCCCCCGGTCGACGCCCGCCGCCCGGCCTCCGCCGCGAACCCCTCCTGACGCAGCCGCGCGGTGATCTTGCTGACGGCCTGCGGGGTCAGCCCGGTCCGCTCGGCCAGTTCGAGGCGGCTGATCCCCTCCGTCCCGGCGTCCCGCAACAGCCCCAGCACCAGCGCGGTGTTGTGCGACCGCACCGCGAAGAGGTTCGCCCCCGCCGATCCCGCCACCGACGACCCGGCCCGCGTCTCCGTTCTCGTCCTGTTCACGCCCCCCATTGTCCCCACCGCTTGCACTTTGGCAACAGCGTTGCGAAAGTGGGAGCCATGGGATCCATGACAGGACGCACGACCGCCACCCCCCTCCGCGTCGGCCTGATCGGCTACGGCCTCGCCGGCTCCGTCTTCCACGCCCCGCTGATCGCCGCCACCGAGGGCCTCGCCCTGCACACCGTGGTCACCGCCAACCCGGAGCGGCAGCAGCAGGCCCGCGCCGAGTTCCCGGACGTGGCGCTCGCCGCCACCGCCGAGGAGCTGTTCGACCGCGCGGACGAGCTGGACCTGGTCGTCATCGCCTCCCCGAACAGGACGCACGTCCCGCTCGCCTCCGCCGCCCTGAAGGCGGGCCTGCCGGTGGTCGTGGACAAGCCGGTGGCCGGCACCGCGGCCGAGGCGCGCGACCTCGCCGCCCTCGCCGAGGAGCGCGGCCTGCTCCTGTCCGTCTTCCAGAACCGCCGCTGGGACAACGACTTCCTGACCCTCCGCAAGCTGCTCTCCCAGGGTGACCTCGGTGACGTATGGCGCTTCGAGTCCCGCTTCGAGCGCTGGCGCCCCCAGCCCAAGGGCGGCTGGCGCGAGTCAGGTGACCCGGCAGAGATCGGAGGTCTGCTCTACGACCTCGGCAGCCATGTCGTCGACCAGGCCCTGGTCCTCTTCGGCCCGGTCACCGAGGTGTACGCGGAGACGGTCGTCCGCCGCCCCGGCGCCGAGACCGACGATGACACCTTCATCGCGCTCACGCACGCCGGCGGCGTCCGCTCCCACCTCTACGTCTCCGCGACGGCCGCCCAGCTCGGCCCCCGCTTCCGGGTGCTCGGCTCCCGCGCGGGCTATGTGAAGTACGGCCTCGACCCGCAGGAGGCGGCCCTGCGCGAGGGCCTGCGCCCCGGCCCCCGGTGGGGCGCGGAGCCCGAGTCCCTGTACGGCCGTATCGGCGCCGGCGAGTCCCCGCTGACCGGCGGCGGCACCCCCGTGCCGACCCTCCCCGGCGACTACCCCGCCTACTACACGGCCGTCGCCCGCGCCCTGACCGGCGCCGGCCCCAACCCGGTGACCGCCCTGGAGGCAGCCGCCGCCCTCGACGTACTGGAAGCGGCCCGCAGGTCGGCCACGGACAAGGTGACGGTGACCCTCTGATGCCCCAGCACCAGCACAGCCAGCAGCACCATCCCCAGATCACACCCAGGACCACCCCCGAACTCACCCCGTCCGTCGAGGAACTGGAGGCGCAGGAACGCCGCCTGGTCTTCCGGCAGTTCACGTACGACGACGCCTGGGCCCTCGGCTCACTCCTGGTCGAACTGGCCCGGGAGCGCCAGGCCCCGGTCGCCATCGACATCCACCGGGCCGGACAGCAGCTCTTCCACGCGGCCCTGCCGGGCTCCACCCCCGACAACGACGCCTGGATCGCCCGCAAGCGCCGGGTCGTCGAGCGCTACGGCGCCTCCTCCTACCTGGTCGGCGCCCGCTTCCGCGCCAAGGGCACGACCTTCGAGGACTCCTCCCGCCTGGACCCCGACACCTACGCGGCCCACGGCGGCTCGTTCCCGATCAACGTCGAGAACGCGGGCCTGATCGGCGCGGTGACGGTGTCCGGGCTGCCCCAGCTCCAGGACCACCGGTTCGTCGTGGAGGCGTTGGAGCAGTTCCTGAACGTGTGACGCCGAGCGGGATTACGTGAGGGATCCCTCCGGTTGGGAATGGCTGCAGACGTGATCGTCACGGCCCCACCCGGAGGGACAGACCCATGAGCACCGTGAGCAATCTGAAGGACCGGATCGGCCGGTACGGCATCTGGAGCATCGGCCTGCGCGCGGAGGACCCCTCCCGGCGCGGTGAACTGGGCGAGGCGGCCGCCGAGTTGGAGGAGCTGGGCTTCGGCGCCGTATGGCTGGGCGGCAGCAGCGCCGCCCGGCACGCCGAGCCCCTCCTGGAGGCGACCGACCGTCTCACCGTCGGCACCAGCATCCAGAGCATCTGGCAGTACGACGCCGAGACCAGCGCGGCCGCCTTCGCCGAGGTCGACGCGGCACACCCCGGCCGCTTCCTGCTCGGCCTCGGCGTGAGCCACGCCAAGCTCGCCGACCAGTACCGCCGCCCGTACTCGGCCCTGGTCGCCTACCTCGACGCCCTGGACAAGGCCGGGATGCCCGCCGACCGCCGGGTGCTGGCCGCCCTCGGCCCGAAGGTCCTGGAGCTGTCCCGCGACCGGGCGGCGGGCGCGGTGCCGTACCTGGTCACGCCCGAGCACACCGCCCACGCCCGCGAGATCCTCGGCGCCGGGCCGCTGCTCGCCCCGGAGCTGAAGGTCGTCCTGGAGGCCGACCCGGCCCGCGCCCGCTCCCTCGCCCGGGACACCCTCGCGATGTACCTCGCCCTGCCGAACTACACCAACAACTTCCTGCGGCACGGCTTCACCGAGGACGACCTGGCCGACGGCGGCAGCGACCGCCTGGTCGACGCGGTCTTCGCCTGGGGCGACGAGTCCCGCATCCGGGACCGGATCAACACCTTCCACGAGGCGGGCGCGGACCACGTGGCCCTCCAGGTGGTGGCAGGCGGCGACGGGAACGCCCTCCCGAGGGAGGAATGGCGCAGGCTCGCCTCTCTACTGGGTTGAGTGGAAGCGCCCCCGAAGGGGCGCGGGGAACTGCGCGACCAGCCACGAATCACCCGCACCCGCCGAACTCGCGCAGCCCCTCCCTCTTAGGCGTCCTTCAATTCCTGCCGCTGCCGACCGAGCCCCGGAATCTCCAGCTCGACCACATCCCCCGCCCGCAGATACGGCTTCGGCTCAGGCCGCCCCATAGCCACCCCCGCCGGCGTCCCCGTGTTGATGACGTCCCCGGGGTACAGCGTCATGAACTGGCTGACGTACCGCACGACCTCCCCCACGGGAAAGATCTGCTCGGCCGTCGTGCCGTCCTGCTTCAGCTCCCCGTTGACCCACAGCTTCAGCGAGAGGTCCTGCGGATCCGGAACCTCGTCGGCCGTCACCAGCCACGGCCCCAGCGGGTTGAACGTCTCGCAGTTCTTGCCCTTGTCCCAGGTGCCACCGCGCTCGATCTGGAACTCCCGCTCGGACACGTCGTGCGCCACCGCGTACCCGGCGACATGCGCCAGCCCCTCCTCGGCGGACCCGAGGTACCGGGCCGTACGCCCGATGACGACGGCGAGCTCCACCTCCCAGTCGGTCTTGCGCGACCCGCGAGGGACGAGCACCGTGTCGTTCGGCCCGACCACCGTGTCCGGCGCCTTGAAGAAGACCACCGGCTCGGCGGGCGGTTCGGCGCCGGTCTCGCGGGCGTGGTCGTGGTAGTTGAGCCCGATGCACACGATCTTGCCGATGCGGCCGAGCGGCGGACCGATGCGCAGCCCCGTCGCGTCGAGGTAGGGCAGCTCGCCGGAGTCGGCCGCCGCCCGTACCCGGTCGAGCGCGGTCTCGTCGGCGAGGAGCGCGCCGTCGATGTCGTCCACGAGGCCCGACAGGTCCCGCAGGGTCCCCTCGGGTTCGAGCAGCGCGGGCCGCTCGGCCCCTGCCGTACCGACTCGCAGCAGCTTCATGGTCACAATCTCCCTCGATCGCGGGCGCCCGACCGATGGGTGCAGCCATCGGAGGACTTGGTCGATCCTCCAATCGACCAGTCCACTCCGCAAGACCCTGTTCACGTACTGGACCGTAACCGCGCCCCGCTACCCCGCTACCAATGCCCCGCTACCGGTACAGCGCCGCCCGTTCCACCGCCGTCCAGGCCGTGCTGGTGACGACGTACAGGGCGGCGGCCAGCGGTACGACGGCCACGGTGACGAGCGTGAAGAAGGACAGGAACGGCATGACCTTGCCGACCGCGCCGAGCCCCGGCACCTGCTCGCCGCCCGCGGGGCCGGCCGCGACCGGGTTCGCGGCCGTCATCGCCTTGGTGCGCCGGTAGTTGAAGGCGGCGACGGCCGCCACGATCGCGAAGAGCCCGAGGTAGACCAGCCCGGCCGGGCCGAACACCCCACCGCCGGCGAGGGCGTCGGCCCACCGCCCGCCCAGCGGCGCCGCGAGCAGCCGGTGGCCCAGCAGCCCGTTGCTCCCACCGCCGATCGTGGAGCTGGAGAACAGGTGGTAGAGCAGGAAGAAGGCGGGCAGCTGCAGCAGGCTGGGCAGACAGCCGGACAGCGGGGAGACCCGTTCCTCGGCGTGCAGTTCGAGCACCGCCTGCTGCAGTCGCCGCGGGTCCTCGGCGTGCTTCTCGCGGAGCTCGGCGATGCGCGGCTGCAGTGCGGCGCGGGCGCGCTGGCCACGGGCCGCGGCGCGCGAGAGGGGGTGGACGAGGAGTCGTACGAGCGCGGTGAACAGGACGATCGCGGCGGCGGCCGCGGAGGCGTGGAAGAGCGGCTGGAGCAGGTCGGCGAGCTGCTCGACCAGGCGGGCGAAGAGGGAGAAGACGGACATGGCTGAGCCCTCCGGGGGTCTCGTCGTGCCGGAACGGAGTGGACCAACGGCATGACGACCCGCGCGGGGTCACGCACCACGGTGATGCGGGAGTTCGTGCCCTACGCGGCGGTCGCCGGAAGGGCGTGCCCGGGTGCCCTGGGCCGGCGCCGGCCGGGCGCGTCGGGATCGCGCTGCGGCAGGAAGGCCGTACGCCGGGCGCGGTCGCGGATCGCCGTACGCACCCGGGTGGGCGGGACGGCGGGCGCGGAGCGGGCGGCGAGCAGGGAACAGAGGGCGAGCGCGGAACCGGCGGCGGCGGTCGCGGCCAGCGCCACGGTGGTGGTGAGGGTGCCGGTGTCGAGCAGCATGACCAGCAGCAGGAGAAGCAGCAGCGCGGCGAGCGCACGCGACCGCGCGAGCCTGCGGACCACTTCGCAACCCCCCACTGCTTCTCCACGGTCTCAACCACCGACGTCTGCTTGCCCTTTATACCCGAACACCCGACATACCCGAACACCCGACCAGACACCGGAAAGGCCCCGCATGCCTCGCACTCCCCTCTGCGTCCTGAGCGACACGATCCCCGCACGCGTCGCCGACGGTCACGCGGTGGACCGGTTCGTCGAGATCGGCTCCTTCACCAAGGTGCTCACCGGTACGGCGCTCATGCGCATGGCCGCCGCGGGCCTGCTCGACGTGGACGACCCGGTCGAGCGCCTGCTCCCCGCCGCACCGCGCACCGGCATCACGCTGCGGCACCTGGCCGAGCACACCTCCGGGCTGCCGCGCCTCCCGCCCGGCGCCGGGGGCCGGGATCCGTACGCCGCGTTCGACGGCGACGCCCTGCACCGGCTGCTCGGGCGGCTGGACGGGGTCGTGGTCCGGCCGCCGGGACAGCGGGAGGAGTACTCCAACCTCGGGTACGCCGTCCTCGGCGCGGCACTCGTCCGCGCGGCCGGTGCGCCGTACGAGGAACTGCTCGCGGAGCACGTACTGCGGCCGCTGGACGTCCACGAGGTGAGCGCACACCCCGACCCGGCCCGGCGCCTGCCGGCGCCCGGCTTCCTCGGCAGGGGCCGCAGGCCCTGGACCATGGACGGGGCGATCCTCCCGGCGGGCGGCCTGTGGGCGACGCCGCGCGCGGTCGCCGAGCTGCTCGTCCGGCTGGTGCTGGAGCGCCGGCTGGGGGATCCAGCGCCCTCGTGGCAGACGGCCGGCGAACTGCACTGGCACAACGGCGCGACCCGTCACGCCTCGGTCTTCGCCGGAGCCATGGCGGACGGCCGGTGGGTGGTCGTCCACCGGCTGGGCGGCGACCCGGAGGCCACCGACCAGGCCGGCGTCGACATCCTCAGGGGCACCGGCCCGGGCGGTTCCTGACCGGCCATCCGCACCTCAGGCGGTTTCCGTCTGCAGCGGCTCCAGCAGCCGCTTCGGCTTCAGCAGGGCCTTGCTGACGGGATCCGCCGGGTCGGGGTCGAGGTCCGGTCCGGGCACCATGACCACGTCCCCGACCGGTACGACGGTCCCGCAGGCGGGGCATTCGCCGTACGGCCCGAGTTCCGTGCCGCAGTCCGCGTGCCGGAAGTAGCGCAGCCGGGTCTCGGAGAAGTGCTCGCGGCCCCACAGCCCGAGGGCGCGCAGGGTGGGCCACAGGGCGATGCCGCGCTCGGTGACGACGTACTCGTCCCGCGGCGGCGACTGCTGGTAGCGGCGCTTTTCGAGGATGCCCTCGGCGGTCAGGGTCTGCAGCCGGGCGGCCAGGACGGCGCGCGGGATGCCGAGGTGGACCAGGAAGTCGTTGTAGCGCCGCACGCCGTAGAGCGCGTCCCGGACGACGAGCAGCGTCCAGCGCTCGCCGACGATCTCGAGCGCGCGGGCGATCGCGCACTCCTGTGTCGCGTAGTCCTTGCCCAGTGCCATGCCGTCCACTGTAGCCACTTTCCGACATATAGGTTCGATGACCGAACCGATGATGTTACGGTGGTGGAGTCATGCAGGTTCATTGACTGAACCGAAGCCCCGGAAGGACAGGATCCCGCCATGACCGGGCTCGACTCCGCCACCACCCGCGCCACCCCCGTACACGGCACGACCGCCCGGGACGCCCCCGCACGCCCCCGGGCCACCCTCGCCCTGACCAGCGCGGCCACCGCCGTGGCGCTGATGACGTACACGGCCCCGATGGTCACGCTCCCGGACACGGCGGCCGCCCTGCACACCCCGCTCTCCGGCCAGGCCTGGCTCCTGAACGGCACCCCGCTGGGCCTTGCCGCCCTGCTCCTGGTGGCCGGCAGCCTCGCCGACGACTACGGCCGCCGCCGCGTCTTCCTCGCCGGCACCCTGGCCCTCGGCATCACCACCGCCCTCGCCGCCTTCACCACCTCGACCTGGCAGTTCACCCTCGCCCGCATCGCCCAGGGCGCGGCGAGCGCGGCGATCCTGGCGAGCAGCCTCGGCCTGCTGGTGGCGGCCTTCCCCACCGCGCGCGGCCGGCTGCACGCGACCGGCGTGTGGGGCGCCTTCGTCAGCGGCGGCATCGCGGTCGGCCCGCTGGTCGCGGGCGCGCTGCCGACCTGGCGGGTGGCGTACGGCGTCCTGGGCGCCGCCGCCGTCGCCGTGGCCGCGCTCGGCACCCGTGCGCTGGCCGAGTCCCGCGCCCCGCGCGGCGGCCGCCCGGACATCCTGGGTGCCCTGACCTTCGGCCTCGCCCTGGTCGCCCTGGTCGCGGCCCTGACCCTGGGCCGCGACGGCTGGCTCCGCGCACCGGTGGGACTGCTGCTGGCCGCCGCCGTACTCCTGCTCGCGCTCTTCGCCGCCGTGGAACACCGGACCGCCACTCCGATGATCGACCTCGGCCTGCTGCGCCACGCCCGCTTCCTGGCCTCCTCGGCAGGCGGCCTGTTCACGGGCCTCGCGGTGATCGGCATGTTCAGCTTCCTGCCGGCCCTGCTCCAGCAGACGCTGCGCCTGACCCCGATGCAGACGGCCTGGCTGTTCCTCCTCTGGTCCGGCCTGAGCTTCGCGGTGGCCCTCCAGGTCAAGCACCTGGCCGGCCGCATCGCCCCGCGCACCCAGCTGGCCGTCGGCTTCGCCCTGCACACCGTCGCCGTCCTGACCATGCTCGGCGCCCTGGCCTCCGGCTCCTGGACCCGGCTGCTGCCCGGCCTGATCATCGGCGGCATCGGCAGCGGCCTGCTCAACGGCGCGCTGCCGCTGCTGGCCGTCGAGTCGGTCCCCCGCGAACGCGCCGCGATGGGCTCAGGCGCCCAGCAGACCTTCCGCTACATCGGCTCCTGCGCCGGCGTGGCCCTGACCATCGCCCTCGCCACCTCCACCGGACATCTGGCCCACGGCGCGAACATCGCCCTGCTGGTGTCGGCGGGTCTGGCTGCGGTCGGAGCGGTGAGCGTGCTGGTGCTGCGGGAACGGGCGTAGGCGCTAGCGGGGCCGCATGGACACCAGCTTCCCCCACACCACCATCCGGTAGCGCGAGGTGAACTCGGGGGTGCAGGTGGTGAGGGTGATGTAGTAACCCGGCTCGGAGTACCCGTACGCGGGCCGCACCAGGGAGCGCGGCACGGGCCGGATGACCCCCGAGTCCATCGCCGAGGTCTGCGGCAGGACCTGGTCGACGTCGTACGTGTACGTCGCCGTCCGCGTCTCCACCTCGATGGCGTCCCCGCGCCGCAGCCGCGGCAGGTACCGGAAGGGCTCGCCGTGCGTGTTCCGGTGCCCGGCGAGCGCGAAGTTGCCCGCCTGCCCCGGCTGCCCGGTGCCCCGGTAATGGCCGACGTACCCCTTGTTGAGCACGTCGGCCTTGCTCACGCCCTCGGCGACGGGCACGCGCAGCCCCAGCCGGGGGATGGTGAGGACGGCGTACGCCTGGGAGCGGGAAGGGAAACTGACGGGCGTGTACGACCGCCGCGGCGCAGGGGACATGGAAGTGTCCGGGGCCGATGCGGAGGCGGTGGGCCCGGTGGGCGCCGGGGCCGCGCCCCCGGCGCCGTACCCCTGATGGCCCCACTCCCGCTCCAGCGCCTCCACCTGCCGCTCGGCGCCACGCCGGGCCTCCCGGTTGGTCCACCACAGCTGGTGCACGACCAGCAGCATGAGCAGCACACCGACGGTCACGATCGCCTCGGCCCCGCCCCACAGCACGCGCCGCCGCCGGGCGCGCCTGCGCCGATCGCTGTGCCGTACGACCCGCACGCCCGACCATGCCGGCATCCGCACCCACCTCCATGGGCCTCCCGGGAGCCGCCCGCAGGGTAGGGGCAACGGCCACAACTGGCCATAGCCGCACGTGAATCGGCAACCTCGGCCGACTTCCTCAACGGGTTTTAGAAACCACTGCCGGAACCCTCGACAACCCTACCCGTCACCCCCGATGCTTCCTGCTGCCGAAGCCGTGAGGGAGAGGGCGGAGAAGAGCGATGATCCGACGGAGAACACTGTTGGCCGCGGCGGGCGGCGGCATCCTGGGCAGCGCCCTGGCCACGGGCACGGCCCAGGCGGACGCGACAATAGCAGTCAACCCGTCGATTTCTTACGGGACTTGGGAGGGCTGGGGCACGTCACTGGCCTGGTGGGCGAACGTCTTCGGGGCGAGGGACGACTTCGCGGACATCTTCTTCACGACGAAGACGACGACGTACAACGGCACGGCGCTCCCCGGCCTCGGCCTGAACATAGCCCGCTACAACCTGGGTGCGTGCAGCTGGAACAGCGTGAACGGCGAGTCCATGGTGGCCTCGCCCAACATCCCGAAGTTCAAGCAGATAGAGGGCTACTGGCAGGACTGGACGAACGAGGACCCGACGTCGTCGTCCTGGAAGTGGACAGCGGACGCGACCCAGCGGGCGATGCTGCTGAAGGCAACCCAACGCGGCGCGACCAGCGAACTCTTCGCCAATTCCCCCATGTGGTGGATGTGCCTCAACCACAACCCCTCGGGCGCCTCGGACGGCGGCAACAACCTCCAGTCCTGGAACTACCGCCAGCACGCCTCCCACCTGGCGTCGGTGGCCCTGTACGCGAAGCAGAACTGGGGCGTGACCTTCTCGACGGTGGAGGCCTTCAACGAACCGTCCTCCTCCTGGTGGACGGCGACGGGCACCCAGGAGGGCTGCCACATGGACGCCACGGTCCAGTCGGCCGTACTCCCGTACCTCCGCAGCGAGTTGGACAAACGCGGCCTGACGACGAAGATCTCCGCGTCGGGCGAGAACACCTACGACCTGGCCCGCACCACCTGGGACTCCTTCTCCTCCACGACCAAGGGCTACGTGGACCGGGTGAACGTCCACGGCTACCAGGGCTCGGGCGGCCGCCGCGACCTGCTCTACACGGACGTGGTGACCACGTCCGGCAAGGCCCTGTGGAACTCCGAGACCGGGGACGGCGACGCCACGGGCCTGACCCTGGCCGGCAACCTCCTCTACGACTTCCGCTGGCTGCACCCCACGGCGTGGGTGTACTGGCAGGTGATGGACCCGAGCGCGGGCTGGGCGACGATCGCGTACGACGCGAACACCCTGCAGCCGGGCGCCGTACAGACGAAGTACTACGTCCTGGCCCAGTTCACCCGCCACATCCGCCCCGGGATGACGATCCTGGACACGGGCGCGAGCTACGCGGCGGCCGCCCTGGACCGGCAGGCCAACCGCCTGGTCATAGTGGCCGCGAACACCTCCTCCTCCGCTACGACCCTGACCTTCGACCTCTCCCGCTTCTCCTCGGTGACCGGCGGCCCGGGCGGCCTGGTCCCCCGCTGGAACACGGTGACAACGGGCGGCGCGGACCTCTACACCCCCCACTCCGACACCCACCTCTCCGGCAAGACCCTGTCGGCGCCCTTCGCGGCGAAGTCGATCCAGACGCTGCAGGTGGACGGGGTGACGGTGTAGGAAAGATCCGGGTGACGGTGTGGGAAAGATCCGGCAGGAGCCTGACCAGGCCATACCCCACCCTGTCCCGCTCGGCAGTACGGTGTCCCCCATGCGCCCCGACACGCCTGCCGAGAACGTCGACCACACCGCCGAAGCGGCACGCCTGGAGCGGACCGCCGGACTGTACCCCGAGGACACCGAGGCCCTGCTCCTGAGGGCGGCGGCCCACCTGGAACTGTCCGGCGACCGCCCCGCGGCCACCACCCTCTACGACCGCCTGCTCGCCGCTGCCGACGGCCTGGACAACCCCGCCCTGGTCCGCGCCCTGAAGGCCTCCAACCTCTGGGAGTACGGCCACGAGGCGGAGGCAAGGGCGATCATCGAGGGCATCCGCATGGCCGCCCCGCGCGACCCGGCCCCCTGGGTGATCATCGCGGAGTCCCTGGAATCACACGACGAGCTCGAAACGGCGGAGGAGACTTTCACGGAGGCCGCCCACCTCCTCCTCCCGACCGACGAGGACACCGAACCGGCCCCCGCCACCCACCCCCTCCTCTACGGCCGCCACCGTGTCCGCCGCATGCTGGGCCTCCCCCACGACACCTGGGACACCCTGGCCGACACCCTCCACACGTCCCCCGTGTCCCTGGACGAACTCCACGACCCCAAACGCGTCTGGTCCCTCGGCTCCGACAACCCCGCCGAACTGGCCGCGGAAATCTCCCGCCTACGAGCCGAACTGGGCGCCTACCGAGAGGCCCTCTCCCGCCCCTTCCCGGTAGCCGTCCTCCACTGGCCGGCGGGCGAGCTGGCCGAACTCCTCTCGGCCTACCCGACCCTCTCCTCGGAGTACCCCTCCCACGACACCCACCTGTCGACCATAGAGTCCTCCCTGCGCGAACTCTCCGCCTCGGGCACGGGAAACCTCGGCATCGTCACAGGCACGGTCCCCTCGTACGAGGCCTTCGCGGCATCGGAGGGCTCGTCCCCGGAGGACACCGCGCTGCTGCCCCAGTACGCGACGACGCTGGCGGCACGGGGGCGGGCGGTGGCTTGGCCGCCGCAGAGGGGGGCGGGGTGTTGGTGCGGCTCTGCCCAGAGCTATGAGGGCTGCCACGGAGCCTAGGAACGCGCCGACCCGCCACCGCAAGCCGCTGAAATGGCCCGGCGTGCCACCACCCAGCGCCGGCGCCCTCATTCCGGCTGCGCATCCAGCCCACCGAACGGCCACCCACCTGGGCCCCGCCTTCCCCGGGCCGCCCGCTCGCCTCTTCCCCGTGCTGGAGCGGCCCGGGTCACGGGTGGCCCGCAGGGCCATCGGCGCAGCCGACGCGGGAGTGGAGCGCAGCGGAACGGACGCGCCCTTGATGCGGGCCGCGGAAGCACGACAATGCCGAGAAGCGGGCGGCTCAGCCTGCTCCCAACAGATTCGACCCCAAGGCTGTGCCCTTTCTCTGGTAGGGCCACACCGCTCCAGTTGCGCCGGCAGAATTGCTGGCGTGTCCCATGCAGTGCCTTCCTCCGCCGCCGTCTCCGCTCGCATGAGCCGACAGGGATCGCGCGACACGGCGCCCGAAGTCGCGGTCCGCCGGCTCCTCCATGCAGCAGGACTGCGGTACCGAGTGAACCGGCCGGTACCGGGCATGCCTCGGCGGACGATCGACATCGTCTTCACCAAAGCCAAGGTTGCGATCTTCCTGGACGGTTGCTTCTGGCACGGCTGTCCCGAACACGCGACGCATCCGAAGGCCAACGCTGCGTGGTGGCGCGCCAAGCTCAACAAGAACATGGCACGCGACTTGGAGACGACGGAGCACCTACAAGCCTCGGGCTGGACGGTGTTGCGCTTTTGGGAGCACGAGTCCCCCGAGGAAGTGGCACGCCGAATCGCACAGTCGGTAGCGCCGAAGGGCGGTCACACCGCAGAGGACGGCCAGGCTGCACCAAGCATCAATCCGGACACGGTCCTTGGTAGTGACAACCATCTGACCTAATAATGTGTAGGCCTTGTAAAGATGACGCTGGGTACCTCCCGGACGCTAGGCCTTCCGGAGCACGAGGGCCTGCCGATCCAGACACATGAACGAGTGGGAGCGGGGGCGGTCGGATCCTATGACCGACGAGTTCGACGGCATGTATGACACGTTCAAGGCACTCCTGGACGCCTTCCCACCTTCCGAAGCCGTCAAGCGGCTGGAGATGCTGGGCGTCAAGCCGGAGATTGTCCAGGAGATCCGCGAGCGCCACGAACAGCACACGATACGCATCAAGGAACTCGAAGAGCCCCATGCCGTCGTCCTCGGGAACCGCGACACGTGGTACACCGGCCCGCAGGACAAGGACAAGTGCTGGCCGGCGATCGTTGAACTGCTGCGGAAGGACGGCTGGCCCGATGAACCCGCCATCCGCAATCTCGACGACTCCTCGACTCGCGTGGTTTCCCTGCTGAACCACCCGAAGGAGAAGTCGTTCTCAACACGCGGTCTCGTCGTCGGCTACGTGCAGTCCGGCAAGACGACCAACTTCACCTCCGTCATGGCCAAGGCGGCCGACCGCGGTTACAAGCTCTTCATCGTTCTGGCGGGCATCCACAACGGGCTCCGACGCCAGACCCAAGCCCGCCTGGTCCAGCAACTCGTGGAACCCAACCCGTCTCTGTGGTCCCAACTGACCGGTCTGGAGAAGGACTTCACTCCCCAGGAGAATCCGGCCGCGTACTTCGGTAAGAGCAACAAGACGCACGTGCTGTGCGTGGTCAAAAAGAACGCGACAGTGCTTCGCAAACTGGCGCAGTGGCTGGAGAAGGCGGCGGACTACTTGCAGGACTGCCCGGCGTTGATCATCGACGACGAGGCAGACCAGGCGACGGTGGCCACGAAGTCCATCAACCCTCTGATCCTCAACATCATGAGCAGCCTGCCGCGTTCCGCCTACGTGGGCTACACGGCATCTCCATTCGCCAACCTGCTCATTGATCCGAGCGCACAGGATTTGTATCCCCGCGACTTCGTTGTGAACCTCCCCAAGCCGGAGGGCCACTTCGGAACGGAGGTCCTGTTCGGCCGCTATGCACTCGACGGCGAAGATCCCGAACAGGTCGACGACGGATACGACATGATCCGTTCGGTTCCCGACGAGGATGTGCCCTGCGTCCGCCCGGAGACGAGGGCCGATGTTGAGGGCTTCGAACCTGTCATCACTGACACACTCCGCAGGGCCGTCGAGTACTTCTGGCTGACCACGGCAGCTCGCCGTGTGCGCCGTAAGGGCAACCCACACAGCACGATGTTGGTTCACACCAGCGTCAACACGGCTGTGCACAACAGCTTCAAACGCCCGTTGGAACACTTGTTGAAGCGCGCCGGTGAATCCCTCGCCGATGCCGGCTTCCTCTCCCGACTGCGTGATCTGTGGGACGAGGAGACCGCTCGCGTCCCTGCGGAGGAGTTCGGAGAAAAGAAGGTCCCCTTCGACGACTTGGCACCCGAACTGCCGGGTGTTCTTCGAAGCTGCCGCATCATCATGGACAACTCCAGCAGCGAGGATCGCCTGGACTACGAGAACGGCCCTGTCGTGGCAATCGCCGTGGGAGGCAACACGCTTTCCCGCGGGCTGACCCTCGAAGGTCTGTCGGTCAGCTACTTCGTACGTGCCGTGTCCGCGTATGACACGTTGCTGCAGATGGGACGCTGGTTCGGTTTCAGAAACGGCTATGCGGATCTGCCTCGGATCTGGATGACCGACGAACTGGCGGAGTGGTTCCGCCACCTCGCCACCGTCGAGACCGAAATGCGCCGGGACATCGACATATACATGACGGAGGCCGAGACACCCATCACCTTCGCCGTACGCCTGCGCACGCATCCGGCGCTGCGCGTCACCGCGGCGGCCAAGATGCGCGACGCTGTCACAGCGGCTTCTTCGTACGGCGGCAAGCGAGTCCAGACCCATTACTTCCGCACGGACGCTGACTGGCTACGCGGGAACATCACCGCGGCGCGAGACCTGGTGGCAGCATCTCGGTCGAGTGCGACTCAAATCGACTCCCGGTTGCCGGAGGGGCGCTACGTCTTCCGTGACGTGCCACACGACGTCGTGACTGAATTCCTGGCCGCGTACAAATTTCACGACAAATCGCCTGAAAACGACGCCGACCTGATCATCGGCTACATTCAGAAGCGGATCAAAACGGCCGACTCCCTCCGCCGGTGGAACGTGGCGATCGTCGGCAATCCCACAGGTGAACCGTTCGACCTTGCTCCGGGCATCAGCGTTGGACTCAACAGCCGTGCCCGTCTTGCCGTGAGCAATCCCGATCCGTACTTCGCCGACATCAAGACGCTCATGAGCCGCCGCGATGCGGCCGTGGACCTGGACGGCGGCGCGGCAAAGCTGACCGAAAAGGGCATCATGGACAGGCGCCGTGATGTTCTCCCGGACACAGGGCTGTTGGTTCTCTATCCGATCGACAAGGTTTCCGCGCCCAGCCCGACCAAGAAGCTCCGCGCTCCGCTGAACGCCGAAGAGCACGTCATCGGTGTGGGCCTGGTCTTCCCCGAGCCCAGGCATGGGGACAGCACCGTCGAGAAGTACATCTCTGCCAATCTCTCGGGGCTGCGGATAGAGGACGAAGACTACAGCCCGCTCGTCGAAGGCGAAGACGCGTGAACGACGAGGACTTCCGAAAATTGGTCGAGGAGCATTGGGCTGCGCTCGAGACCGAGCAGACCACCGGTGAACGCCGCCTGCGTGTGTCACAGCTCCCGGTGATGACGGCCCAAGGGGCCCTGACCGCGGGCGTCGACCATGAGGGGTACCGCCACGTGCTGGTGCCGGTGCACACGCACCGGAAGATCCGTACGAGTCCCGACGGGCCCGTACTCCGGCTGAGCAAGCGTCCGTTGGAAGACGACGAGACCTACCAGACGTATGCCGATCTCGCCTGCTTGCGGACAGATCTCAACGACTTGTTCACTGATCTGTGCGTTGACGCCTTGAGCGCGATTGCGGCCCTGCCCGAGAATCCGGTCAAGGCCCTTTATGGAGTCCTTGACCGCTGGAAGGCCCTCTTCCAGTCACAAAGCGCTCCACTCGGCCCCGACCAGATCGCCGGCCTGTTCGGCGAGCTGCTGGTTCTGGACCGGCTTCTTTCACGTGACTCCAGCGCCCACCGGATTTGGCGAGGACCTGAAGGGCACCCTCACGACTTCGCCGCGGGGAAGGCTGCTGTAGAAGTCAAGGCAAGTGCCGCGACCGGAAATCGAAAGCCCCGGATACACGGGCTCGACCAGCTCGATGCTCCCCCCGGAGGAACGCTTTGTCTGGCTTGGTTCGGGCTTGAGACGCCCGGCGCAGGTGACGCCGGACTCGGGTTCTTGGAGTTGCTGGAACAGACGCTTCATTCATGCGACGACGAGACCGCCCTCCTCACCATGCTCGCCGGGGCGGGCTACCGCCCCATCGATGCGGAGAAGTACCGAGGCATTCGCTTCGTGGTCAAAGAGGAGAGATGGTATCGGGTGGCGTCCGACTTCCCTCGACTGACGAAGCAAACCCTTCTGGAGGCAGGTGTACCGGTGTCCGTTCAGGACGTCGAGTACACAATCGACCTGTCCGCCGACATTCCTGCCCCCATGACCGCCGAAGAGGCAGTTCAAATGCTCGACCGTCTGATCCAGGAGTCTGTGTGACCATGCCTCGGTGGTTCTCCCAGCCCTATCCTCCGGAAGGTGCGAGTGCCGCTGAAGGCATCCGTAACCAGTTGGGACGTCCGGAACTCGACCTGCTCACCATCCTTGTGCGCGAGTCCGCTCAGAACAGCTGGGATGCCCGCCTTCCGGAGTCCGGCGTCCCAGTCGACTATCGCATCGACATGTGGACCGTCGGCCCTGCCCACACCGGCGCATGGAGAGAGCTACTGCTCTCAGGTGCTCCCGCCCCGAACGGCGACAATTTTCCACTCCGCGAGACGCTCAGGCGGGGCCCGATCCGTGTATTGGCCGTGTCCGATCGGGGTACCCGCGGGCTCGGAGGACCAACCCGAGCAGACGATGCCGTGGGGCCCGACCGCGACTTCGTCTCCTTCATCCGCAACATCGGGGAACCTCGCGACACCGCTCTGGGGGGCGGCACCTACGGCTTCGGCAAAGGCATCTTCTACCTGCTGTCCAAGCCCGGAACGGTGCTGGTCCATTCCCGCTGTCGCAACCCACACGGAGAGTACGAGACCCGCCTCATCGGTTGCACCCTGTGGAAGAGCTATGTTGCTCTCGCGGACCGGGGTGAACGTCGCTACACGGGTAGGCACTGGTGGGGTGACACTTCGGGCAGCGTCGTCGAACCGCTTGTCGGGGAGGCGGCCGAGACCACCGCGCAGCGCCTTGGCCTCAAAGCCTTCGGCTCGCAGGAGACCGGTACGACCGTCGTCGTGATTGATCCCAGTCTCGACGAACTCGAAGGACCCCAAGCAGCCGACTACTTGTGCGACACCATTGCCTGGCACCTCTGGCCCAAGATGATCAGCACGGCTGACAGACCGGCCGCCATGCGCTTCTCGGTCACGTGTGACGGTGTCCCACATCCGGTACCCGATCCTCGGAGTACCCGGCCGTTGAACATGTTCGTCGCGGCGTACGAAGAGATGGCAGGTCCGAAGGGGACCGACCTCGAATGTCAAAGGCCCAAGCGACATTTGGGACGACTCGGTCTGGTAAAGCGCATCATGCCGCCGCTCGAAGCAACACGGGCTTCACTCATGCTGGACATAGACGACCTGATCCATCATGTCTGCCTGATGCGCCCCGCTGAGCTCGTGGTCACATACCATCCAGGGCCCAAGCCTCCCAGCACGAATCAGGGCTATGCCGGTGTCTTCCGCGCCGACGAGGCAATGGACGATGTCTATGCCAAGGCTGAGCCACCCACGCACGATGCCTGGAACCCGCACTCCCTCGAAAGACCGGAAAGCACCTTCGTGCAAACGACATTCCGGCGGATCAACGAGGCTCTGGAACGGCTGCTGTCCCTCAGCGGCGTGGCACGTCCGGGAGCAAGCAGCGTGGCACTTGGCGCGGCCAGTTCGATGTTCTCCGGCCTGGTGGGTGGTGCCTGGGGAATCGGTGGAGCCACGGCCTACGCCAAGCCCGGCAGTACCGCGGTGCGCCACACAAGGTCGGAGGCCGACGAGCCGAAGCGTGCGGCGTCAGGCCGTCAGGTACAGGGACCTGCAGGGCTCGATTCCGAAATGGTCAACGGCCTCGGATCCCAGGGCACGAACGAACAGTCGCTCTCCGGGAACGCAGGGCCCGCCAATGGAGGTGCCGTTGCCCGCCGGCCGCGGGTGCAGTACGTCGGCGAGCCCTATTACGACGATCGCGGGAACAGCTCCGTGCTGATTCAGGAATTCCGACTTCCCGTGCCGGGGCCCCAGCGCGTACGGATCGACCTTGCCGTCACTCTCCCCGGGACCGGCGGGCGCGAGACCGATCCACCCATCGGTGCGAGCATGCCCGAGCTGGTGGGTTGGGAGAACGACACGGGCCGCCTGCACACCTCGGATCCCCAGGTACTCGATGGCGGCGACTCCGTCTGGCGGGCAGTCGTGCGGCCGGCGCCGGACACCATGACTGAGATCGGCATCAAGGTCGAGGCGGTGAAGAGCCCGTGACTCGGCGTGTCCTTCCCTATCGCGTTCCGTCGGAGGACGTCGTCAGTGCCGACCCGTGGCGACTCGTTGTCGAGGAGGGTGAGGTGGCCCTGCCCGAGGCATTGCCGGACTGGGACTATCACATGGATCTGCGGGTACGGAGGAATGTCCGCATCGATGTGGACCAGGCGCGCCGGCAGTCCGGGCTGCCGGAAGATGCCTCTCTCCTGATCTCCGCTGTGTGGACGGCCACCGGATCGAATCTGAGCGGCCCGGCTCAGCACCTGCGTTTGACGGGAGCAGGCACCGTCACCACGGAATTCGACGTGCTTCTGCGTGGTTCCGATCTCGGCGGTCTGCTGCTCCTGGACACCGCTCTCGTGCTGGCCGATCGGCGAAGCGACGCCCGCCCCTCGTCGCCGCGGCGAGCGGGTTCCGTGCTCTGGAGCGACCGAGCGGAACTGCGCCTGCAGGGCGATGCACCCCAATTCCCGATGGCCGTCATCGACTTCGCCCGCACTTCGTTCCCCGATGACGCCGCATGGCACCTGCAGATCAGTGGTGGCATGGAGCACGCCACGATGGGGGCTTTGCTCTTGCTGGTCAACGAGCGAAACACGGTCACGGCCACAGCGTTCCAAAATGCGGCCAGGCCTCGCCCCATTGACCGGATCGTGCTGTCCGCTGTTTACGCGGATGCGGCCAGAACCATGATCGAGCACGCCCTCGCTGATGACGACTTCGCAGAGGATGCCGACTTCACGGACGGCTCGCTCGGTGCCACGCTGCTCAGCCTGTTCGATCAGCTTTTCCCCGCGCAGTCGATCAATGACGTACGCCTGCGCCAACGGCAGTCACCGGCCTTGTTCGCCTCGGACCTGCAAGCTGCCGTAAGAATCTTCGAGGTGTCGTGATGAGCTTCCTGTACCCTCGGCTCCTCGCCGCACAGGCGAGACCGCTCTTCGACGAGTACCGGCAACTCGCTGTCGGCGACCTGTCCCGCCGTGCGGCGGTCGCACACGACTCAGCCGTCTACGTGGCCACAGGCGGCGACCGTATCGCCCCTGATCAACTCCGTGACTTGAGGGAGGGCGTTCTCGATCTGGCGAAACAGGCGGGCTTCCCGGACGACTCCGACCGAACCCGTAACTCGGAGTTCGATCTGCAGTTGGCTGCGCTGCTCCACGCCGAGATGGGCATGGTGCCCGCTGAAGCCGCATCTCGGGACGTTTGGGCCTTTCTGGCGCTGATCGTCCTCCCGGACGTCGCATTCTGGCGCTATCCCCAGCCGCCAAAGGATCGCGTCCTCGGCACCGACCTCACACGACACGTTTTCGGTCGGCTTTGGTGGCGCGCTCAGCTCGTGCGCTCGACCGACGATCCGGAACCGTACGCTGCGCTCAAGATCCTCGGTGAGGCCGCGTTCGACCAGATCTACGCCCGACGCGCCGCGCTCGGCGGCAGCCCCCACCTCGTCCGCGCGATCCTGCGCGTTTGGCAGGATCTGGATCTGAGAGGCCTGAACGAACGCGACACACTCCGTGATTTCCTCAAGCGACTGCTTCGGCTCGCACCCTTCGTATTGTTCGACGGCATCGAAGAGCATGCACTCGACAACGAGCTGCGTGCAGTCGCCCGAGAGTCTGTCGAAGCGCAACGTCAAGACGCGCCAATCACCATGGAAACACCTGCGCCTCGGCGGCAGAACGTCGTGCCAAGCGATGCCCGCGACGCTTCCCTGTCGGTGACCCCGATCGAGCACAAGCAACCGATCTTGGAGTCCGTTCCCGGGCCTGAGGTCACCACTGGGCGGTTCAGCTCGCTGGAAATATGCGCTGGTGCAGGTGCACAGGCACTCGGGCTCGAACGTGCCGGCTTCGACCCGGTGATGCTCATAGAAACCAAGGCCGACGCCTGCTTCTCCATCGGGCTTAATCGCCCTGAATGGGACATTGTCTGTATGGATGTCCTTCAGTTCCATCCCGGCCTGCGTCCCGACGTCACAGGAGTCGATCTTGTCAGCGGTGGGTTGCCCCGTGTGAAGTCCCTGGCGACCGTCGGCCGAGCCGAGGACACAGAGGAACGCCGGGTGCTGCGCGCGGCGATTTCCCTGGCCTGTGAGATCAAGCCGAAGGCCGTGCTCTTCGAGAACGTTCCCGACCTCATCGATGATCCTGAATTCGATGCTGACCGTGCCTGGATCGAGAACGAACTGCTCAGGGCAGGCCTACGTTCGAGTTGGAAGGTTCTCAACGCTGCGGACTTCAGCGTCCCGCAGAACCGCAAGAGTGGCTTCCTAGTAGCTCTCCGGGATCCTTACTTCGCTCGCTTCGCCTGGCCGGTGCCGAGCGGAGCGCCGGCTCCGACCGTGGGCCAAGTCCTCGGCCCGTCCATGTCCGCCCGGGGCTGGCCGGGAGCAAGGCACTGGATCCGGCGGGCGGATCGCATCGCCCCCGCGTTGGTCGGAGGCTCCGACCGACGAGGGGGCGCCGACCTCGGCCCAACCGGCAGCAAGAAGGCGTGGGCCGCGCTGGGCGTGAACGGCAGCAGCCTCGGTGACGAACCGCCAGGACCGGACTTCCCGATCGGGGATGAGCCCAAGCTCACAGTGGAGCAAGCCGCGATGATCCAGTCGTTCCCTGCCGATTGGAAGCTCCACGGTGGCAAGACATCCCGGTATCGTCAGATTGGGCACGCGATGCCCCCACCGCTCGCCACTGCCGTAGGTCTCGCCATCGCGGCCGCACTCCGAGGCTAAAATCGCCCCATGGTCACGTCCCGTCCCGTTGCACACGATCCCATCACAGTCATCGACCTGTTCAGTGGCTGCGGTGGGTTCACTCAGGGATTTCACGAGTTTCGCCCTGCAGAAGGAGTCGCGGACGGGCCCGTCTTCCACAGCATCGCGGCCGTCGAACACAATGTTGCCGCGGCTGCCACGTACGCAGTGAACTTCGGAAGCCTCCGGCCCGACGAGCGGATCCCCGCTGCTCGCGTCCATGTGGGCGACATCGAAGAGTGGCAGCCGACACCGGAAGCTCTCCACGCGGATGTCGTCGTCGGAGGACCGCCATGCCAAGGGTTTTCGGCGCTGAACCGCAACAAGAAGGGCAGTGAACGCAATCGCCTCTGGGAAGAGTACGTCAGGATCGTTGCCGAAATCCGCCCCAAGGTATTCGTCATCGAGAACGTCGACCGCTTCCTGAAGTCGGACGAGTTTCGCAATTTGCTCAACGAGGTTGAGTCGGACGGCAAGCTTTCCGAGTACCGACTGGTGGATCCACCTGGTCACGCACCCTCCGAAACCAGCGAAGAGAAGATCAAGCGTTACCTGCTCAACTCGGCTGATTATGGTGCAGCCCAGGCGCGTCGTCGCGCCATTGTCATCGGCGTTCGTCGCGATCTCGACAACGGCCGAACGTTGACGTACCCCACGAGAACGCACCTTCGGCGGCCGAAGCACCTGCACATGGCCACCGCCCAGCAGTTCGATGGGTTGGATTCAGGAGTGTCGTACTGGCAGGCGGTGGACGACATTTTCACCGAATCAGCGATGCGCCACCTACGAGGAACCGAACTTCCGGACGGAAAAGAATTCATTCCCGAGGTGAATTCCGTACAGCCGGGGATCTTCACCACTCTCGACTTGCACTTCGGTCGAAACCCGGAAGCGCTCTCCAGAGCGCGCTATCGCGCCATCCCGCCGGGCGGGAACCGGAAGGACCTGCGCGACAAGTGGTACACGGTGGATGAGTTCAACGAGATCCACGTCTTCGACACGCCCAATCCACCGGGCGTCAGGACACCTGTCGAATACCTTTCGACGAAGAGTTGGGACAACCACAACACCGGCACCGGTGACGTCATGGGTCGCCTCCGGTATGGCGAACCTTCGGTCACCATTCGTACCGAGTTCTTCAAGCCGGAAAAAGGTCGCTACCTGCACCCTGAGCTGCCACGCCCCATCACTCACTACGAAGCCGCCCGCATCCAGGGCTTCCCGCTCAGTTTCCGCTGGTGTGGCTCGAAGACCGAAATTGCCACACAGATCGGAAATGCCGTCCCGATCCCTCTCGGTAAGGCGATTGCTGCGTCAATACACGCATATCTTCGCGGCTGAGCGTCGCGCCACGTGAGTCCGACAGCCCGAAACCTTGTTGCGAATTCAGGCTCGGGCTGTCGTCACACGGCGCAGAGCGGAGGTTCGGGCCGGCCGCTGGTTACCGATTGGCGAGCTGCTCCGCCTCGGCCTCGAACTGCAGTTGGGCCCTGTCCAGGGCCTGGTCCACATCATGGCCGTGCGCTTGAAGCCAATGAAGAAGGTCGGCGATGGCCGCGACCACCACCCTCTCGGCCATGCCGGCACTCAGTCTGCTCGACGCGGCCGGGCGCGCAGACTGCCGCACGTCGTACACGCCGAGGACGCAAGCAGCCCTTGAGACGTGCAGGTTCTGACTGTGGCCGTTCGGCGTACTCAAGCTGGTCTCGAACTCGACCCACGTGACCTTCCGGTCGGGCAGGAGTTGAACGCCCCAGCGGTCGGAGCAGGCAGCGACAAGCGCCATGCCGCGTCCCGACTCCGCATCGCCGTTCGCGTCGATCAGCGTCGGTAAGGCTCGACTGTCGGGGTCATGGATCTCGATGTGCAGGCGGGTGCCGTGCATGGAGACGACGAGGGTTGAAGGGGTTCCCGGACCAACATGTGTGATCACGTTGGAAACCAGCTCGCTGAGGCAGAGTTGGACACGTTCGATCAGCTCAGTTAGGCCCCAGAGGCGCAGATGGATTTTCAGCACGCGTCTCAGTGCGGCCACCTCCTCCGGCACGGCGAGGAAGGGCAACTCCCAGGGGCGTCTTGACGTACATGCACTGCAATCCATCTCTCGACTCCTTCTCCCGAGTGTCGTCGGTACTGCTCGGCAAGCAGTGGCCTGTCGCCCTGGCGCAAGCCCACCTCTCCCAGGGCAGGAGAGACCAGGCAGGCATGCGCGATGCACTTCTGTTCGCCATGGATCAGCGGCTCGATGCTCAACCTAGAAGCCCGGCCGGTAAATTTGCCACACGTTCCAGCAAATTAGCTCGATCGTGGATGGGGGCGCGAGCACACGGCAGACTGCCGTCTGAGCAGACACGGAAGGATCGACATGCCCCCGAAGCAAGTTCCGACCCAGCGGCAGAAGCGCCTTGGTTACGAGTTGCGCAGAATGCGGGTGACGGCAGACATGTCTGCGGAGGAGGCTGCGAAGCTCCTCGGCGTCGACCGAGGGAAGATCTCCTACATGGAGTCCGGCGTACGCAACATCAGCGAGGAACGCCTGCGCACCCTGGCCCATCACTGCGGGTGCACCGATGACAAGTACGTGAGCGCCCTGGTCGACATGGCCTCGCCCAGCCCTCAGGGCTGGTGGGAGCAGTACCGTGGCGCTCTTCCTCAAGGACTCCTGGACATCGCCGAGTTGGAGCACCGGGCTGTTCGGATGCGTGCTGCGTGTACGGTACACATCCCAGGGCTGCTCCAGACGACCGATTACGCACTGGCGGTGTTCCGTGCCGTCCTTCCACAACTTCCGGAACACGAGGTGGCGATGAGGGCGGCCCATCGCAACCGACGCCAGGAGGTTCTCTCGGCCGAGGCAGCTCCTGCCTTCACCGCCATCGTGCACGAAGCGGCGCTTCGGATGCAGTTCGGAGGGCCCCGGATCGCTCGTGAACAACTCGATTACCTGCTCGCACAGTCCGAGAAGGACGGTGTGACGGTGTTGGTCGTCCCCTTCACCCATGGTGGTTTTCCCGGCGCGGGGCAGACCGTCCTGCACGCAGAGGGCCCGACCGCGCAACTGGACACCGTGCAGATCGACAACTCTCACGGTCCGGACTTCCTGTACGGCGAAGCAGAACTTGCCAAGTACCGTGCTCATATGGACCGGATGGAGGAGCTGGCACTGTCCCCCGGCGACTCGAAGGACTTCATCCGCGCCATCGCACACGGACTCCAGGAGGCGTGATGACCGAGATCCAGTGGGAAGAGCCGTTCTGTGGGGAGGGCAACTCGTGCTTCCGGATCGGTACCGATGAGGGCGGCAACGCGTACATAGCCGTGGTCGGGCAGGAGGACCGTTTCATCGCCGATACTCGGGACGCCCTGCGCACGATGATTCGGGACATCAAGGCGGGGAAAGCGGACCATCTGCTGAGGTGAGCCCGATCCGGCGGCATCAGCCGCGCGCGGTGGGAAAACCGATCCGATCCCAGAGATGGCCCGGGCTCGCTGCTCGTGCAGAACCCCGCGGCGGGTGCTCCACTGCTACGGTCGACCCATGTCCCTCTCGGTGTCCACTGCCCGCTCCGTCGACCTTCGGACCGAACCGATTGATCAGGTCGTCGACCACGTGGAGCGGTCTCTTGGTGCCCGCTTGGACCGGGAGTCGGTGGTACGCAAGCGCCGCACGGTCGGGGCACGGACCGATCGCGGCACGTGGGTGCGTATTGAACGGCGGCCACTCGACAGGATCGGGGTCCAGGGGTGGAACGGCACGGAGTGCGCCGCTCGCCTCTCGGGCGTCGCGAAGCCCGCATGGCTCGGGTGCCTGGTCTGGCAGAGCGTAAGCGAGCCTGTGATGTGGCGAGCCGACGAGACGGAGCTTCTGCCAGGTCGACCGGTCGGCACCGCCATTATGGGCGAGGATCCGAGGCTGCCCGACGCCTGGTGGCAGAGGCTCAACGCCTCGTTGGACGCACTCGCCGCTCAGGAGACAATGCGTGTTGCCACACCGGACACGGAAACCATCACCCAGGCACTTGTGACCGAGACCATTCATGGCGCCTTCCAGGACGGCTTCGACACTGCCGTCAAACGGTGGGTACCTGCCCATGCTGATCTCAACTGGGCGAATGTAACTGCGCCGGCCTTCAGTCTCTTCGACTGGGAAGACTGGGGCATCGCACCCATGGGACTGGACTCCGCCTCCTTGTGGGCAAGTTCCCTCGCCGTCCCGTCTCTGGCCGATCGTGTCTGGCGAGAGCGACGCTCCGACTTCGAAAGCCGGGACGGCAAGCTGATGGTCCTTTTCGTGTGCTCGAAAATCCTCGGACCGCATGCGCACCCCGAGGATCCCCGACTCGGCCCAGCACGCGGGATGGCGGACAAGACGATCGAGGAACTTCAGTCGGCCTGACCGCTCGACCGCGCCTTGAGCAGACGGCGATAGGCGTCCACCGACCTTTCGTCCACCTCACTTGCCAGGCCAGCCACCAGTTCGCCCAGATGGGCCGGGACATCGGTGCCCACAGCCACTGCTGCAACGCGAGGAAGCGCGTACGCAATCCGGAAGGCCGCCTGTACGCGTGAGAGCTCGCAACCGTCACGCAGGAAGAGACGTGGCTCGAACCTTTCCCACAGCGGTTCATTGGCGCTGCCTCCGAAGGGGCTCATCCCCCAGACTTCTCCGTCGTCCAAGCCCCAGGCCGCTCTGAGGGCGTCCGTGGCGTCGAGTGTTTCGCAACCGACCAGGAGGCCTGCACGGGTCATCAGAACGGCCGGCTTCGGCATGTTCACATCGACCAGGGCCGACAGCCGCGAGGGATTCCAGGAAGCAATGCCCCAGGCACCGCACGTCCCCTTCGTCGCGGCATCACCCAAAGCCGCGCATGCCTCTGCCAGGATTTGTCGGCAGCGCGGCGCGTTCTCGTGGAGTGAGTGTTCTGGGTTGTGCAGGAACACCAAGTCCGGCTCACGTCCGAGCTCTTCCGCCGTCTGTTCCACGGCTGTGAGCAGCCGTTCCGGTGCCAGGGAGTGTTCCTGGCCGTCCGGCCCCGGGAAGTAGCCGACCTTCGTCGACACGCGGAACTTCGACAACAGGTCACCGGCTGCCCGGGCCAGCACCTGATGCGAGCGGAAACGGAGGTAGTTGAAGGCGGTGTCGAGTTGAGTGACGCCGACGTCCAACGCGCCGGTCAGGAGGCGGCGTTCGTGACGAGACCGGTGTAACCCGAGGACAACTCGGGGGTCAGCACGGCGCACATCTCCTCCTTCACCAGCGTCTCGGCAACCTCGATCACATCTGTGCCGACGATGGCGGAGGCACGGTCGAGGGGGACCGGCCTTCCGCTCAGCAACAGACGCAGAGCGGGGAGGGCCTTGATCGCGAAGGTGAGTTTCTTCCCCGATGCCACTACGTCGACGGTCTCGCCGTTCTCCACGACGCGGGGAGCGAAGTGGGTGGTGCACACCACGGCCTCGAGGGTCCCGAAAGCGTCGAGGAACGGCACGTGGCGAGGCAGCGTCGTCTGCTGCTCGTACGCTGCCAGGAATTCCTCCGGGGTACGCTCACCGATCAGCCGACCGGCGGCCTCGATCAAGGCTTCATGGCCGGTTCCGTGACCGCGGTCCAGGTCGTGACGGAAGATCTCATGCTCGCGACACCAGTCAGCCAGCCAGGCGAGCCAGCTCGCTCCGGTTCGCTTGGTGATGCCGAATGTGACGTGCAGACTCTTTCCGGCGCCGATGCCTGTACGCGTCGCCTGATGCCAGTGGCCTCGAGGGATGTGCATGACGTCCCCCGCCCTCATGACGCCGGACCAGATGGTCTCTTCACTTGGCATGTCATTGGGGTCACAGTCCCGGTACATGGGGACCCGACGTGAAGCCGATCGCACCTCCCACTGCTTCTCGCCGGCGAGTTGCAGGACGACGACATCGTGGTCGTCCCAGTGCAGGGGGAATCCCGAGGCGTCGTTCGTCGTCAGGTAGGCATTGACCTGGACCCGCTCATGGGACCACCACTGAAACGCCCGGCATGCGACTTCCATCGTCGGGTCGAAGACGTTGACCTGATCGAGGATGAGCGTCGCTCCTTCTCGTAGAAGTCGGCCCAGGCTGCGCATGTCTGCCATGGAGATGCTCTGGCCGCGAGGGCTGACGGAATCGGTGCAGTACACGGCCGAGTGGACTTCCACGGCGTTCTGGAAGCACCTGAACTGCGGGCGGCTCAGGCTCCTGCGCATCGCGATGTCCAGCAGGCGGTTCGGGGTCAGGATCCGCGAGGCAAGCGCCGGGTCACCCATGCTTCCTCGCACGAAGGCCTTGCCCAATTCCTCCGGCCCATGCCATCCGAGCGCATGCTCTACGGCGCGAATCAACTGGTGTTCCACCACTGCCTCCTCAATGGGTCGATCTTGAATTGCGGAGACGGTGTGGGCCGACATGGCGGACCATGCCAGCCCAACCGCCGTGCGGCTACTCGCCGTCGTGCAGGTTGCCGTCGCCGCCCGGCCATGGCGCGTCGCCGGAGCTTCCGGCGTTGTCCGACCGGAGGCTGTCGTACCGGTCGTGCACGGCGGTCAGCTCTTCCACCGCGAGCAGCAGGCCGCTCGGGGCGGGAGGTGGTGTGCTGTGGTCTGCCACCTGGAGTTCTCCCTTCCTGTTGGTTCTCCCGTCGGGAATCCGGCGGGAAGTCGACGGACGACCCTCAGTGGCAAGAGCGGACACATGTGACCAGGGTGGACATGGCGGAGGCCTTCGAAGAGCTGAGTACGGCTCCGACTCCGACAGGGCTGCACGAGGGCGGAGCAGCCGGACTGGAAGACCCCCCTGAGCCGGAGCACATGCGGCTCTGCTGATGTCCAGTCAAGTTCCTGCCGCGCCACCTGGAAACGTTTCCGGGGGGTTCCTCTCACAGATGCAGCACTCCTCAAGCGCGGAAGCGCAAAGTAGCCTCCCAACTACACCCTGACGGGACGACAGGAGTGATGACGTGCCCGGAGAGCCATTAGCAGTGCATCCGCTCACCTTCCTCCGCCAGTGTCGCGGTTGGGGAAAGGCTGAATTCGCCAGGCTTATGCAGGCGCACGGGAAGACGCTGGGAATCCCGTTGGCGACCAACCGGACGACCGTATGGAAGTGGGAACAGGGACAGGAACCGGACACGGATGCCCAACGCGTACTTGCCGAGCTCTTGGGGGTGCCGTACGAGCACGTGCAAGCTGAGGGATGGCCACAGTGGCTCCCGGTGTGGGAGGTCACGGCACTGAGCGCTCCATGGACCGAAGCCGGGACCGTCGCGACACTGGCCGACCTGGTGGGCAGCGGACGCGCGGATCGTCGCGGTTTCCTCACCATCACAGGAGCCGCCCTGACAGGGCTTGCGGGAAGCTGGGTGGAAGCGCCCTCCGCCTTCGCCTCGGCACTCGACGGCGATCACGTCACGGACCGGATTGTCTCGACGATCGAGCAACGAATCAGCACTCTTCGCACCCTCGATGACCAACTCGGAGGCGGCCGGCTCCTGGAGCAGGCGCGTGGTGATCTCGCCCTGGTCACCGGCCTTCTCAGCGCGGGCAGGTACACGGAGGAGATAGGCGTCCGCCTGTACGCGCTGGCGGCCCGGGTGTCCCATCTGACCGGTTGGATGGCTTACGACGCTGGGCTGCGGTCGGCGGGACAGCGGTACTACGTGGGGGCACTGCGGAGTGCGCGGACGGCGGGGGACGACGCCTTCGGTGCCTTCGTCCTCGCGGAGATGGGAGTTCACGTCTCCGAGGCTGGGAGGACCGCCGAGCGGGTCGACCTCATTACGACGGCCATCGACAACGCTCCTCGAACTCTGCAGCCATGCACCCGGACATTCCTCTACTTGCACAAGGCCGAGGCACTGTCGCGTGACGGCAACCACCGGAGAGCTGAGTCGGCACTCAACCACGCCATGTCCATCTGGGACCGCCACTCGGCGGCGGAGAGCCCGGACTGGCTCACCTGGTTCGGGGAAGCGCAGTTGAGCTCGACTGAAGGAAAGGTCCTGTTGCGCTCCGGGCAGGTACAACGCGCAACGAGTTCATTGGAGCATTCCGTCGCCGGGGCTGCGCCGCGGGACAAGGCCGTACGCTCCAGCCGTCTGGCCGAAGCCCGGCTGATCGGCGGTGACCTGGACGGGGCACTGGACGCCGCGAACCAAGGCGCCCACCTTCTCGAGGGCAAGGTCGGCTCCGTACGGGCGCTGGACCGTCTGAAGGAGTTCTCCGCTCGGCTGGAACCGCACAGATCCGTACGGTCCGTCAGGGAGTTCCGCGAACGACTTCAAGCACTGGCCATCACAATCTGACCACCGCCGCCTCGTCTGTCGATGACGATACCGAACCCTCGAAGCCAACGGCCGGAATGCCAGGATGGGCGGTATGACGACGATCGACGGTGAGGTCGAGTCCGGGTTCGAGGCCGTGCGCGAGGCATTCGCGGAGAATTTCGCTGAGCGCGGGGACATCGGTGCGGCGGTTTGCGTGTACCGGGACGGTCGGCCGGTGGTGGACCTGTGGGGCGGGACCGCGGATCCCGACACCGGTCGCCCATGGACACTGGACACGCTTCAACTGGTCTACTCGGCTACGAAGGGGGCGACTGCGGCGGCAGCACATCTGCTGGTGCAGCGCGGCTCACTGGACCTGGATGCTCCAGTGGCCGCGTACTGGCCCGAGTTCGCCACGAGGGGCAAGGCAGAGATTCCGGTCCGCCTGTTGCTGTCCCACCAGGCCGGTCTCGTCACGCTGGACCGGCCGGTACCGCTGGCCGAGGCGTTGACCTGGCATCCGATGACCGCCGCGCTGGCCGCTCAGCGCCCGGCGTGGACTCCGGGAACCGCCCATGGTTA
The DNA here is from genome assembly GCF_053597455.1 of Streptomyces sp. NPDC001393. NCBI lineage: Bacteria > Bacillati > Actinomycetota > Actinomycetes > Kitasatosporales > Streptomycetaceae > Streptomyces > Streptomyces sp. NPDC001393. The sequence goes on along the minus strand of NZ_JBSFIH010000013.1, from coordinate 25,205 downwards.
CCACGGCCGGACCTGGGGCTGGTTGGTCGGCGAGGTGATCCGCCGAGTGTCCGGCCGTACTCCGGGCCGTTTCTTCGACGACGAGATCGCTGGTCCGCTCGGGTTGGACTTCTTCATAGGACTGCCGGCGACTGAATGCGGCCGTGTCAGCCGCATGGTGTTCCGGAAACCCGACATCGACCTCACTGCCCTGCCTCCCGAGTCGATCCCCAAGGAACTCCGCGAGCAGGTCGCGTCCTGGCGCGACCCGGGCTCCCTCAGCAACAGGGCATACGCCGTCACCGACCCAGCCGAGATCGACTTCAACGCACCCGAGGTGCAGGCCGCAGAACTTCCTGCCTCCAATGGCATCGGCACCGCTCGTGCACTGGCGCGCATGTATGCCGCGCTGATCGGTGAGGTGGATGGCGTGCGCCTGTTCACGCAGGAAACCCTGGAATCGGCGACAACGGAGCAGGCGAGCGGGATGGACCGGGTGATGGTGATTCCAAGCCGATTCAGCGCCGGATACATGCTGTCCACCGAGGCCAACCCCATGACCGGCCCAAGTTCCTTCGGCCACACCGGTCGAGGCGGCTCACTCGGCTTCGCCGACCCCGAGCACCGGATCGCCTTCGGTTACGTCGTGAACCACATCATCGGGGGTTCCGGGGACGCGCGAGCACAGGCCCTGGTCGACGCGGTCCGGAAGTCACTGCCGTGACGTCGTAAAAAGGCGCTGAGGGAGCCTCTGCCGTGTGCCGCAGGAGGCAGAGGCCGTACGGCGATTTCCTGGCCGGGAAGCCGAACTTGCCGTAGGCGACACGTTGCCGTACGGCCGCCCGCTTCTTGGTCCGTGTCGTGCCTCCGCAAGCCGAGTCAAGGGCGCCTCCGTTCCGCTGCGCTCCACTCCGGCGTCGCCTGACGGCGATGGCCCTGCGGGCCACCCTGGACACGGCTCGCTCCGGCACAGGGAATAAGCGAACGGGCAGCCGGTGAAAGCCGGGCAAGCTGATGGATCGTCAGGTTCGCTGCATGAGGGCCGGAGTGAGGGGGCCGCCCGGGTGGGTTGGGCTGTCGCTCGGACCCAGGCGAGGGGAGCGCGGCGTCTGCGGAACGGGTGGCTTGGGGCGGGGGCAGTGTGAGGGTGGGTGCTTTTGGCAACTTGTATGGATATCGGGGGTTTCGGCCGCGAGGTGGCGGATTCGGCGCGTCGCTGGCGACTTTGGAGGATTTGCACATAATCTCCGTCACTGAAAGAAGTCGATCTATCACAGATCGCATCCATTTCTCGCCATGGAGATGACATGCACAAGCTTCACAAGGCTGCCGTCCTGGTCGCCGCCCTCGGGAGCGTCGGGCTTCTGGCCTCCGGGACCGCCTACGCCGGCGGCGAAGGGGGCGGGGGCAGCAGCGTCTTGCAGAGCTCCAACTGCAAGTCGCACGACCTCAACGTCGACGTGCTCGGCGAAGTCGGAATCCTCAACGGCGTGCTGGGCAACGCGCTGAACGGCGAGGGCGACCCGGGCGCGCAGAGCACCCACATCGGCTCGACCATGGGCTGCAGCAGCAGCGCCTTCTAAGAGGGCGGCTCGGGACCGCCTAACGGCGGAGAACGGCGGCCGGCCAGCCTTCCGGTGGGCCGGCCGGCTCGCCCGCCGACGGGGACGGGATGGGTGGTGACCTCGGGTGGCTTCAGATGACCTGGGGTGGCCTCAAGTGACCTCCGGTGATCTCACTCGTGCGCGGCATACCTGACGAAGACCGTATGCGCGCGAGGTTGCCACCCATCCCGGTGCACAGCGTGAAAGACAGAACCACCGGCCAAGCCCCCCGCGACGACGGCGAGTTCCGCGGGGGGCTTCCCTCTGGGCGGCTGCACCCTCGGGGCCGGGTCCGGCCGACCGAAGAGCACAGGTAGCCCGCGGGGAAGCACCGCGCAGCCCGCGGGGAGTTGGGGCAGGGCGGTACGGGGCGGTGCCTCGCGTGGGCTGACTGGCGCGGCGACAGGGGAGAGCGTCCCGGGTCGCGTTCGTGGGCCCGGGACGCCCTGTGGTGTCTGTCGCCGGCCCCGTCACGCAGGCCGTCAGCCGCTGATCTGCTTCCGGCCGCCGCCGTCGCCTCCGCTGATCTGGATGCGGCGTGGCTTGGCCTGTTCGGCCACCGGGATGCGCAGGGTCAGGACGCCGGCCTCGTACGACGCGTCGATGCGGTCCGTGTCGAGGGTGTCACCGAGGAACAGCTGGCGGGTGAAGGTGCCCGTGGGCCGCTCGGCGACGAGCATCTCCGCGTCCTCGGGGGCCGGGTTGCGGCGCTCGGCCCGGACGTTGAGGACATTGCGCTCGACGTCCAGCTCGATCGTCTCGGGGTCGATGCCGGGGAGGTCGAAGTGGACCAGGAAGTCGTCTCCGGCCCGGTAGGCGTCCATCGGCATCGCGGCCGGGCGCGTGGCCTCTCCGAGGAACTGCTGCGCCAGGCGATCCAATTCGCGGAAGGGGTCCGTACGCATGAGCATCACGGGTCACTCCTCTCTTCAGGGGCTGGGGTGCGATGCCCTACGGCTTCTTATATAACTCTCTGCCGGAAACTTGACAAGACCTGACTCAGGTTAGGGGAGTGCCATCGGCTGCGCGTTAGCCTCGGGCTCGGACAACAGCACATACCGTGAAAGAGGAGGCACTCGTGGCCAGGGTTCCCAGTGCAGTCGTCGCCGCCACCGGACTCGTCGGCGGGTACGGCGTCGCCCGCTGGACCAAGAAGCGGCAGCTCGGCGGGGCCGTACTGGCCGTCGCCGGGGTCGCCGCCGCCCAGCAGTGGCGCACGCGGGCCGGAGGGAAGGCCGCCGGTGCGCTGAGCGCCGCGTACGTCGCCGCGTTCGCCGGGTCCCACCCGCTCGCGAAGAAGGTCGGCGCCTGGCCGTCCGTCCTCGGTGTCGCCGGTGCCGTCGCCCTCGCCTCCTGGGCCGTCGCCGACCGCAAGGCCTAGACAGACACCGGTGTCCTCGCCGTGCCGGTGCTTCCCGCGCGGAGCGCCCTGAGCGCCCTGAGCGCCCTGGTGGAGGGCCGGAGGGCGGGGTTCGCATCCGGCACGGCTCGGCCCTCCAGGGAGCGGCGCTCCGCGGCGTACGGCCAGGACCGCATCGCCGACCCCGCCCGTGCCGGTGAGGTCGGCGAACAGCAGGGGCCTCTGATGCCGCCCGCCGCCGTGCCGAGGGCGTAGAAGAAGCGAAGTACGTCCCCTCCAGGCCGCAGACGCAGACCTCCCCCGAGCCGCAGGGGACGGCGGCGGACCGGCGCCCGTGCCCCGCGGTTTCAGGCGCCCAGCGTCCGCGTCACCGTATAGATCAGCAGCCCCGCCAGCGATCCCACCACTGTGCCGTTGATCCGGATGAACTGCAGGTCGCGGCCGATGTGCGCCTCGATCTTCCGGGTGGTGTGCTCCGCGTCCCAGCTCGCCACGGTGTCCGTGATCAGCGAGGTGATCTCCCTGCGGTACGTCGTCACCACGTGCACCGCCGCACCCTCGACCCAGCTGTCCACCTTCCCCTGCACCTTCGGCTCGGTCGCCATCCGCGCACCCAGCGACAGCAGCGCGCTCCGCACCCGCAACCGCAGCTCGCTCCGCTCGTCCTCGGCCGCCGCCACCACCATGGCCCGTACGGCCGTCCACGCGGACGCGATCAGGTCCTGCACCTCGCCCCGGCCCAGCACCTCCCCCTTGAGCCGCTCCACCCGAGCCCGGGTGTCCGTGTCGGACTGCAGCTCGGCGGCGAAGTCGGTCAGGAAACGGTCCAGCGCGCCCCGCGCCGGATGGGACGGCATGTCCCGCATCTCGGCGCAGAACCGCAGCAGCTCCTTGTAGACCCGCTCACCGACCTTGCGGTCCACGAACCGCGGCGTCCAGCCCGGCGCGCCGCCCTCCACGGCCACCATCACGTCGTCCCGGTGCAGCACCAGCCAGTCGTGCGCCCGGGCCACCACCAGGTCCACCGCCCGCCGGTGCCCGCCGTCGGCGACGATCCCCTCCAGCATCTTGCCGAGACCCGGCGCGACCTCCTTGGTGTTGGCCCGCCGCGTGATCGCCTCGCTCACCACCGCCTGCACATCCCTGTCCCGCAGCACCGTCAGCGCCCCGCGCAGCGCCGTCGCCAGCTCCGCCGTCACCCGGTCCGCGTGCTCCGGCTCGGCCAGCCACGCCCCGAGCCGACTGCCGATGCCGACCGCGCGCAGCCGCTGCCGTACGACGTCCTCGGACAGGAAGTTCTCGCCGACGAACTCCCCCAGCGAAACGCCCAGCTGGTCCTTCTTGGTGGGGATGATCGCGGTGTGCGGGATCGGCAGCCCCAGCGGGTGCCGGAACAGCGCGGTCACGGCGAACCAGTCGGCCAGCGCGCCCACCATGCCGGCCTCCGCGGCCGCCGCGACATAGCCGGCCCACGGCCCGGCGCCCTCGTGCGAGGCCAGCTTGGCCAGGACGTACACCAGCGCCACGACCAGCAGCATGCTCGTCGCCGTGAGCTTCATGCGCCGCACCCCACGCCGGCGCTCCTCGTCGGCCGGGGTGAAGGCCGTCATGGTCTTGTACGACACGACCCGCGCCGGCGCCGCTTCCGTCTCGGTCGGTTCCATCAGCTCCACCCGTTCAGCGCACCCGTACGGTGATCCCGATCGGTGATCCCGCACACAATTGTCCCTTCCTGACCGACTCCCGGAACGGAACAAGAGTTCCCGGCGTCTGTCCGAGGGGAGGTTTGGGCAGGGCCCTGTCAGGTCTCCCCGGCGCATGACGCATCATGGGCTGATCAAGATCGGAGCCTCGGGCTCCCCTCCCCGAGGGGAACAACACAAGCGTGACCAGACGTCGTGGTTATGCGGTGATCGGTGCGCTGCTCGCACTCGTCCTGGCCGTGTCCGCCGCCATCTACTTCACCGTGGCGGCCGACGACGGCACCCCGCGCGGCGCCCTCACCGACGACCGCCCCCACCACGTCGCCCCCGCCTCCACCGGCACCTGGGTCGGCGCCTGGTCCGCCTCCCCGGTGGGCGGCGAGCCCGGCACCGAGACCGCCGGACTCGCGGGCCGCTCCGTACGCAACGTCGTCCACACCAGCACCGGCGGCACCAGCGCCCGGATCACGCTCTCCAACCTCTACGGCCACGAGCCGCTGACCATCACCCACGCCTCCATCGCGCTCTCCGCCGGCGACGGCACCGCCGCGGCCGACCCGGGCTCCATGCGCCGCCTCACCTTCAACGGCGCCACCACCGTGGTCGTACCCGCCGGCGAACAGATCGTCAGCGACGCCGTACGCCTCGCCGTCCCGCACGACAGCGACGTCCTGGTCACCACCTACTCCCCCACCCCGTCCGGCCCGGTCACCTACCACCCGCACGCCCGGCAGATCTCCTACGTCGCCGCCGGCGACGCCACCGAGGACGCCACCGGCACCCCGTACACCCAACAGACTCCACACTGGCGCTACTTGACCGCCCTGGACGTCCTCAGCAACGAGGCCGACGGCACTGTCGTCGTCTTCGGCGACTCCATCACCGACGGCGTCTCCTCCACCACCGGCGCCAACCACCGCTGGCCCGACCTCCTCGCCGGACGCCTGCGCACCGCGATCGAGACCGGGCACCAGACGCCCCGCTACAGCGTCGTCAACGAGGGCATCAGCGGCAACCAGGTCCTCACCGACGGACTCGGCCGACCCGCCGAGAACGAAAGCGGCCTCGGCCGCTTCGCCCGCGACGCGCTCTCCCACCCGAACGTCAAGGTCGTCGTCATCGACCTCGGCGTCAACGACATCCTCCGCAACCCGCAACTCGCCGACCCCGACAAGATCATCGCCGGCCTGCGCACCCTCGTCGGCGACGCCCACGCCCGCGGCCTGAAGGTCATCGGCGCCACCCTGATGCCCTTCCAGGGCCACCGCGGCTGGACGGCGACCCGCGAGACGGTACGACAGCAGGTCAACGCGGAGATCCGGTCCGGCCGGGTCTACGACGCCGTGGTCGACTTCGACAAGGCCCTCCGCGACCCCTACGACCCCCGCCGCCTCCGCCCCGACTACGACTGCGGCGACCATCTCCACCCCAGCGACCTGGGCTACGCCAGGATGGCCAAGATCTTCGACCTGAGCACGCTCAACGGCGCGGGGCAGGCGGAACTGTAGGGCTGCAGATACGGCAGGACTGCAGATACGGCAGGACTACAGGTACGGCAGGACTGCAGGTACGGCGGCCCGGGAACGACGAGGAATACTGACGGGCATGACCCGCTTGATCCTCGCCACCCGCAACGCCGGAAAGATCACCGAGCTGAGGGCCATCCTCGCCGAGGCCGGCCTCCCCCACGAGCTGGTCGGCGCCGACGCCTACCCGGACCTCCCCGACGTCAAGGAAACGGGCGTCACCTTCGCCGAGAACGCCCTGCTCAAGGCCCACGCCCTCGCCCAGGCCACCGGCCTGCCCGCGATCGCCGACGACTCCGGCCTCTGCGTCGACGTCCTGGGCGGCGCCCCCGGCATCTTCTCCGCCCGCTGGGCAGGCCACCACGGCTACGACAAGGCCAACCTCGACCTCCTCCTGGCCCAGCTCGCCGACATCGCGGACGAACACCGGGGCGCCCACTTCGCCTGCGCGGCGGCGCTCGCCCTGCCGGACGGGCGCGAGCGGGTGGTCGAGGGCCGGCTGCGGGGTGTCCTGCGGCACGCGCCCGCCGGCACGAACGGCTTCGGCTACGACCCGATCCTCCAGCCGGAGGGCGAGACCCGGACCTGCGCCGAGCTGAGCCCGGAGGAGAAGAACGCGATCAGCCACCGGGGGAAGGCGTTCCGGGCGTTGGTGCCGGTGGTGCGGGAGTTGTTGGGCTGAGATTGCGGAGAGGCCCCGCACCTTTGAATCTAAGGTGCGGGGCCGTTTGTGCCTGTGCGCCCGGTCGGATTCGAACCGACAAACACGACCACCTAAAGATCGCCGCTCGGCCGTTGGCGTACGGGCGCGTAAGCCGGGCCCTACTTTACTGTGCTACGTCGTTCGGCGTCCGCCCCCTCTGCACCAGGTGCTCGTGGTCGCGTGGCAGTTGGGGCACAACAGCCGGAGATTCTCACGCCGGTCGTCGCTCCAGTCGCCGTTGATGTGGTCGATCTCCAGCGTCATCCGCTGCCCGAACCACTCCGGCCCGACGCCGCACTCGGCGCACTCCTCCGGAATGCCCACCTCACGGAGCGCACGGCGCAGCAGGTGGGTACGCGTCCGGCGTCGGCCGTCGTGCTTGACCAGGATGTCCTCGGGGCGCCTGATGCGGTCCGTGCGGGTCTTGCCTCGTTGGTGCGCCTGCCCCAGGAAGTGCGCGGTCGAGATGCCCTCTTCGGCGACCCACTCACGCAACAGGGCCCGTTGCGTGCCGGTGTCCGGGCACCCAAGGCGGCGCAGCGTCTCTGCGATGGAGATCGACTCGGCGACCGCTATGCGCAACTCCTCGGGTGCCGGGTGGCGGGGGCTGCCGGAATCGGAGAAGTGCGAGATGTCGATCCTGAAGTGGGCGAATCGCCGCACGAGGTAGCGACGCAGGTTGCCGTACGGGCTGGTGCCGAAGAAGGCGATGACCTCGTCCAAGCTCGCACACTGCTTGGCCGCTTCAGCCAACCGCTCACGCGTGTACTGCACGCCGCTGCTCATAGGGCGGCTCCGCCGCGAGAACGGCCCTTGCCGCGCCCTCGGTAATTGTCCGTGGTGGAGTGGCAGTTGGGGCAGAGGAAGCGGAGGTTCTCGATGCGGTTGTCACGCCAGTTGCCGTCGATGTGATCGACCTCCAGCGGGAGCGGACGGCCCCGCCACTCCGGCTCAGTACCGCAGCGAGCACAGCGCTCCGGAACGCCTACGGCCGTCATCGCCCACTTGAGCCTGTCGCTCGGAATGCGCCGGGCCTGGCCGACCGATTGCTCGACGAGCAGAGCCTCCGGCGTTCGGGCCCGCCAGGGTTTTCCTCGCCGCGTCGGCAGCTGGAAGTGCGAGGTGTCGATTCCGCACGCCTTGATCCTGCGGCTGATGTGCGTGTGGTGGCCGCCGACGACCTCCAGGCCGAGATGGCGCAACACCTGGCCCATGTTCGAGGAGGCGGCCACGGCCCGCTCAAGCACATCCCGCGTCCACTTCACCCCCTCCCGCTCGAAGTGCGAGACATCCACCCCCAGCTTCTTCATCCGCTCCCAGACATACCGCCGCCGCGAACTCCTCGGATCCACCCCCAACCTCTCCAACGCCTCCGACAACGTCCGCGCCCCGCGAGCCGCCTCTTCCAGCCGCTCCTTCGAGTACTCGCTGGCCCCCATCGAGCCCCCTCCGTTCCGGGCGTGCGTTCGCAGCCCGTACGGAGTAACGAACCGGTTATCGGACAGTCACGCACGGAAAAGAGAAAGCGGCCCGCACCAGGTCATCACTCCGGTGCGGGCCGCCATCAGCAGGCTCAGGCGCTCAGATCCCCAGATCCTTGATGATCTTTGCCACGTGGCCCGTGGCGCGGACGTTGTACAGGGCTCGTTCCACCTTGCCCTCCTCGTCCACGATGATCGTGGAGCGGATGACGCCCATGTAGGTCTTGCCGTAGTTCTTCTTCTCGCCGTAGGCGCCGTAGGCCTCGGTGACCGTCTTCTCCGGGTCGGCGAGGAGGGTGACCTTGAGGGACTCCTTTTCGCGGAACTTCGCCAGCTTCTCCGGGGCGTCGGGGCTGATGCCGAGGACGTCGTAGCCGGCCTCGGCCAGGAGGGAGAGGTTGTCGGTGAAGTCGCAGGCCTGCTTGGTGCAGCCGGGGGTCAGGGCGGCCGGGTAGAAGTAGACGATGACCTTGCGGCCCCTGTGGGAGGACAGGGAGACCTCGTTGCCGTCGGCGTCGGGGAGGGTGAAGGCGGGGGCCACGTCCCCCGGCTGGAGTCGCTCGCTCATCGGGCCAGGGTAACCGGGGGGCCTTGCGGTGCGCCGGGAGGAGAAGCTGACAGACTGTTCGGAACAGATTCAGCAGACATCGGCAGACTTCGGAGGCCGTACGGTGGCGGAGACGGCGGACACCAGGACCCCGGCGCAGATCGAGGCGGACATCAAGCGTCGCCGCGAGGTGCTGGCCGAGACGCTCGACGAGATCGGGGTGCGGGTGCATCCGCAGACGATCATCGGGGATGCCAAGGCCAAGGTCGTCGCCAACATTGATCACACGGTCGGGCGTGCTTATGTGCAGGTCAACCGGGTGGTGAGTGAGGTGCGGGCGCAGTTCGTGGACGAGGAGGGCTCGCTGCGGGTGGAGCGGGTCGTGCCCGTGGCGCTGCTCGCCGTGGGTGTGGTGGGGCTGCTCGCCTTCAGTGGTAAGCGGCGCAAGGGCTGACCCGGGAGCGGACCGGCGTGGCGAAGACAGGTAGGTTCGAGGCGTGAGCGCCAACAGAAACCAGCACAGCACCCCCCATCACGACAAGCTGCCCATCCGGATGCTGCACGACCGGGTTCTGGTCAAGCAGGAGACCGGTGAGGGCGAGCGGCGGTCGGGGGGCGGCATTCTGATTCCCGCCACCGCGGCGGTCGGGCGGCGGCTGGCCTGGGCCGAGGTGGTCGCGGTCGGGCAGAACGTACGGACCGTGGAGCCGGGTGACCGGGTTCTGTTCGATCCGGAGGACCGGGCCGAGGTCGAGGTGCGGGGTGTGGCCTACGTGCTGATGCGCGAGCGGGATCTGCACGCCGTGGCCGCGGACCGGTTCGAGGGGTCGGAGGACTCGACGGGTCTGTATCTCTGAGTCCGTTCGGGATCTCTGAGTCCGTTCCGGTGAAGGGGCTGGTGACCGTGGTCACCGGCCCCTTTGTCGTTCCTTTGCTATGTTCGGAGGGGCCAGCCCGACGAGACGCGCCGTACCGGGATTCCCGACCCTCAGGCAAAGACGACGCACCCCCGTTCAGAGATTCCTTCCGGAGGTGCCTGTCATGGCCTGGGTTCTGCTTGTCGTCGCCGGTCTGCTGGAGGTGGGCTGGTCGATCGGGATGAAGTACAGCGACGGGTTCAGTCGGCTGGTGCCCAGTGTGTTCACCGGTGCCGGGATCGTCGCCAGCATGGTGCTGTTGTCGTACGCGGCGAAGTCCCTGCCCATCGGTACCGCGTACGGCGTGTGGGTGGGCATCGGGGCGGCCGGTGCGGCGGTGCTCGGCATGGTGGTGCTGGGTGAGCCGGTCACCGCCGCCCGGATCCTCTTCGTGTGTCTGCTGCTGGTCGCCGTGGTGGGGCTGAAGGCGACCGGCGGTCACTGACGCGTCATGGCGTCAGGCTGCTGGGTCGCCGCCTCCGGCGCCGGCGGCTGTGCCTGTCGTGCCGCCGGCGCCGGCATCGGTTCCGCCGCCCGTGGTCGTGCCGCCGCCGTTGGCTCCTGCGTCGGTCGTGCCGCCGCCCGTGGTGCCGCCGCCGCCCGTCGTGCCGCCGCCGGTGGTGCCGCCGCCGGTGGTGCCGCCGCCGGTGGTGGTGCCGGTCGTGGTGGTGCCGGTGCCGCCGGTGGTGGTCGGGCCGCCGGTGGTGGGTGTGCCGGTGGTGCCGCCGGTGGTCGGGCTGGGAGTCCCGCCGCCGGTGCTCGGGGTGCCGGTGGTGCCGCCGTTGTTCTGGCCGCCGGTCGTGCCGGGCTGGGACGGGCCGGTGGTGCTGGGCGGCTGCGGCTGGTCGGCGCCCTGCTCCAGCTGGAGGTCGAAGTCGGAGGCCGGCTTGTCCTTCAGCGCCGCCCCCGTGTACTGGGCCCAGATCTGGGTCGGCGCGCCGCCGCCGTTGATACGCGCCTGGCCAAGGGCGCCGTACAGGGGCATGTGCTTGGCCGTCACCGGGTCCTGGCCCATGACCGAGACCACGGTGGCCAGGTCGGGGGTGTAGCCGGCGAACCAGGCGGCGGTGTCGTTCTCGGCGGTGCCGGTCTTGCCGGCCGCCGGGCGGCCCGCGGCCTGGGCGGCGATGGCGGTGCCGTTGTCGACCACGCTCTTCAGCATGGACGTGGTGGTGTCGGCGGCCTCCCGGCTGACGACCTGCTTGACCGGCTGGTCGGGCAGCTTGACGTCCTCGGTGCCGTCCTTGGTGATCTTCTCGATCATCGTGTACGTGCCGTGCTGACCGTGGTTGGCGAGCGTCGCGTAGGACTCCGCCATGTCCAGGACGCTGGCGGTGGCGGTGCCGAGGGCGATCGACGGGTACGGCTGGAGGTCCGGGGTGTTGGAGGGGACGCCGAGGTCGATCGCGGTCTGCTTGACCTTGGACGGGCCGACGTCGACGGCCATCTGCGCGTAGACCGCGTTCACGGACAGGTCCGTGGCCTTGGTGACGGTGATCGGGCCGTACGACTTCTGGTCCTCGTTCTGCGGGGCGTAGGGGCCGCCGCTCCAGCCCTGTACGGGGCGTTCGTTGGTGCCGTCGTACATGGTGTTCGGGGTGATGGTGCGGCCGTCCTGGGTGGTCGAGCCGTTCTGCACCGCGGAGGTGAACACGAAGGGCTTGAAGGTGGAGCCGACCTGGAAGTCACCGCGGGTGGCGCCGTTGGTGTACTGCTTGACGTAGTCGATGCCGCCGTACATGGCGACGACCTTGCCGGTCTTGGGGTCGACGGAGGCGCCGCCCGCGCGGACGTAGCTGTCGACCTTGTTGTTCTTCTTGTCCAGCTTGGAGATCAGCTGGTCGTTCACCGCCTTGACGAAGGCGTTCTGCTTGCTCTTCTGGATGGTGGTGGTGATGCGGTAGCCGCCCAGTGCGAGCTGGTCGTCGGTGAGGATGTTGTTGGTGGTCAGGTAGTGCTTGACCGCCTCGACGAGGTAGCCGCGCTGGCCGGACATGCCGGTGGAGACGGTCTGTTCCTTCGGCATCGGGAACGTCATGCCGGCGCGCTTGGCCGCGCTGAGCCAGCCCTTCTTGACCATGCCGTCCAGGACGTAGTTCCAGCGGGCGACGGCCGCGGCCTTGTTCTCGGGGTGGGCGACGACGTCGTACTCGCTGGGCGCGTTGACGAGCGCGGCGAGGTAGGCGGCGCGGGCCGGGTCGAGGTTCTGGGCGTCCACGCCGTAGTAGGCCTGGGCGGCGGACTGGATGCCGTAGGCGTTGCGGCCGAAGTAGCTGGTGTTGAGGTAGCCCTCGAGGATCTCGTCCTTGGACTTGTTGCGGTCCAGCTTGATCGAGATGAAGAACTCCTTGGCCTTGCGGGTGAGCGTCTGCTCCTGGCCCAGGTAGTAGTTCTTCACGTACTGCTGGGTGATCGTCGAGCCGGACTGCTTGCCCTTGCCGGTCGCAGTGTTCCAGGCGGCACGGACCATCGCCTTGGGGTCGATGGCCGACTCGGAGTAGAAGTCGCGGTCCTCGGCGGCCAGTACGGCGTGCTGGGCGTCCTTGGAGACCTGGGCGAGGCTGACGTTCTCCCGGTTGATCTGGCCGTCGCGGGCCAGCTGGGAGCCGTCGGCGTAGAGGTAGACGTTGGCCTGCTTGGTGGCGAGGGCGTTGGCCGGCGGGATGTTGACCATCGAGTAGCCGAGGAAGAAGAGGCCGACGAGCAGCAGGATGCCGAGGACGAAGGTGCCGAGCACCATGCGCCAGGTCGGGATGATCCGCCGCCATCCGGTCCGCTTGGGCCGCTTCGGCTGCTTGCCGTTGCCTCCGTTGCCTCCGTTGCCTGCCGCGGGGGTGGCGGCGAGGAGGTTGGTCTTCTCCTCGGGAGAGGGCGTGGTGGTGCCGGTGCCTGCGTTGAGGCGGGGGCCGGTGCCGGTGCCGCGGGTGGTGGCTCCGGCCGCGGCGGCGGCGCCGGCGGACAGGCCGGCGGCGCGGGGGGCGGTGTCGGGGCCGGTCGTACGAGGGCTGCGCCCGGCGGCGTCCGGTTCGGCCGCTCGGGGTGCGTTGACCCGTCGGAGAACCTGGGTGGTCTCGGGCGCCGGAGCTTCAGCGGAGCCCTGAGCGGCCTTGTCGGACCGGTCCTGCTGGCCTGCCCGGGGGGCCGTGACACGCCGGAGCACCTGGGTGCTCTCGGCGGACTGCGTCTGCTCGGAGTCGGCCCGTGCGGCCGGGACCTGCGGCTTCCCGGCGTCGGTACGGGGCCGACCGGAGCCCTGGGACCCGGTCGAGGCACCGGAGGCCTGGGTGGGCATGGACGCTCCCGCCGAGCCCTCGCGAGTCTCCGACGCTCCCCGGCCCTCCGAGCTCCCACCGGAGCCCGAAGCCCCGCCGGGCGCTGAGGCGGCACCGGCTGCCGCACCGCTCTCCCGAGCAGCCGGCCCGTTGCCGGACGCCGACGCACCGCGGCCCGCCGAACCCTCGCGGGTCACCGGCGTTCCCTGGTCCGCCGAACTGCGACCGGAACCCGAGGCGTCACCGGACGACGAGCGCCCGCGATCCGTCGGCGCTTCACCGGCAGCCTCACCAGGTGCCCCGCCGGAGGCCGATGCACCGCGAGCCGCCGCACCCCCGCCGGAGCCCTGAGCCCCGCCGGGCGTCGAGAGCCCGGCCGAGGGTGTGTCGCCGCTGGACTCGGGCGTGCCCTGCTGGTCCGTCCGGCCGCCTCGGGCCGCCTGGCGGGCCCGGGCCATGGAGGCCGTACGGTCCACGGCCGAGCGGTCCGCCGGAGTCGACGTGGCGGCCGGAGCCGAGTGGTCCTGGGACGCCGCAGGATCACCCGTCCGGCCGAGCCCGGCCTCCCGCGCCTGCTGGCCCTGTCCGGCCCGCTCAGCCTGCCGGGCCCGCTCGGCCTGCCCGGACTGCTCATCCCGGCCGGACCGCGTGGCCTCCGCCGTACCGCCGGTACTCCCGGTACCCGCCGTAGCCGCCGTACCCCCCGCACCCGGCGCCTCGTCGGGCTGCGTCGATGCGTCGGACCCCTCGGGCGGGGTCGGCTTGTCGGTTGTGCTGGCCTGGGCGGGGGCCGGTTCGGCGGGGTCGCCGGGCCCTTCAGCCGGCAGCGGCCTTCTCGGCGGCACGCCTTCGGTCGGCTGCTGCGGCTGCGGCTCGTCGCTCATGTCGTGCACGGACTCCTGTTTCGCGTCGTACGTTCCGGTACGCCTCGTACGCTCTTCTGCGCCCCCGGTTTGAAGACTCTCGCACCTGGCGTTCCGTTCCCGGATTCCAGCACGCTTCGGGCACGAAATTGCGTGGCCGGTCGCCGGGCCCGGGACTAGGCTCCTGCGCTTCGGTGTCGAGCGGTCCCGGGAGGTGGACTGGCGTGGGCTCGGGACGGTTGTACGTGGCCGTCGCGGCGGGGGGATTCAGACGGTACGCGACGTATCGGGCCGCCACTGCGGCAGGGGTGTTCACGAACACGGTCTTCGGACTGATCCTCGTCTATACCTATCGCGCGCTGTGGGACGAGCGGCCGCACCTCGGCGGATGGGATCAGGCGCAGGTCGTGACGTATGTGTGGCTGGGGCAGGCGTTCCTGTCGACGCTCGCGATCGGCGGCGGGGGCGTCGAGAACGAGTTGATGGAACGCATCCGTACGGGGGACGTGGCGATCGATCTGTACCGGCCCGCCGACCTGCAGATGTGGTGGCTGGCGACGGACCTGGGCCGGGCGTTCTTCCAGCTGGCCGGGCGGGGGCTCGTCCCCTTCGTGTTCGGTGCTCTGTGCTTCCCCGTGTACTTACCGACGGACGTGGGCACCTGGGTCGCCTTCTTCGTCGCCGTGCTGCTGGCGATGATCGTCGGGTTCGGCATCCGGTACCTGGTGGCGCTGAGCACGTTCTGGTTCCTGGACGGTACGGGTGTGACCCAGATGTCATGGCTCGTCGGCTTCTTCTGCTCGGGCATGCTGCTGCCGCTGAACATCTTCCCGGGGGCGCTCGGCGAGGTCGTACGGGTGCTGCCGTGGTCCTCGCTGCTCCAGGCGCCGGCGCAGATCCTGCTGGGGCACGCGGACCCGCTGGGCACGTATGTGTTCCAGGGGGCGTGGGCGGTGGTGCTGCTGGGTGCGGGGCGGGTGGTGCAGTCGGCGGCGACGCGGCGGGTGGTGGTCCAGGGTGGGTGAGAGCGGTCGGCTCAGGGAGGGCCTGCGGGTCTATCTGATGATCGCCGGGATGTGGATCAGGTCCACGATGGCCTACCGCGCCTCGTTCGTGATGACCACGTTCGGCAACTTCGCGGCGACCTTCTTCGACTTCGTCGCGATCATGCTGATGTTCTCGCGGGTGGATGCCCTGGGCGGCTGGTCGCTGCCCGAGGTGGCCTTCCTGTACGGCCTGTCGGGGACGGCCTTCGGCCTGGCCGACCTGGTGATCGGCTCGATGGAGCGGCTGGGGCGGCGGGTGCGCGACGGCACGCTGGACACGCTGCTGGTGCGTCCGGCGCCGGTGCTGGCGCAGGTGGCGGCCGACCAGTTCGCCCTGCGCAGGCTGGGCCGGGTGACGCAGGGGCTGCTGGTGCTCACCTGGGCGCTGCTCCGGCTCGACGTCGGCTGGACGCCGCTGAAGCTGCTGCTGATGCCGGTGATGCTGGTGAGCGGCTGCGGGATCTTCTGCGCGGTGTTCGTGGCGGGGGCGGCCTTCCAGTTCCTGGCGCAGGACGCCTCGGAGGTGCAGAACGCCTTCACCTACGGCGGGACGACGCTGCTGCAGTATCCGCCGACGGTGTTCGCGAAGGAGCTGGTGCGCGGGGTGACGTTCGTGCTGCCGCTGGCCTTCGTCAACTGGCTGCCCGCGACCTATGTGCTGGGGCGGCCGTATCCGCTGGGGCTGCCCGAGTGGCTGGCGTTCGCACCGCCGCTGGTGGCGGTGGGGTGCTGTGCGCTGGCGGGGCTGGCCTGGCGGGCAGGACTTCGTTCGTACCGGAGCACGGGGAGCTAGCGTGAGTGATTTCATCGTCCTCGACGGGGTCGAGAAGGTCTTCGAGGTGCGCAGGAAGACCGGGTTCCTGAAGCGGGAGCGGCGCGAGGTGCGGGCGGTGGACTCGATCTCGTTCACCGTGGCGCGGGGGGAGATGGTCGGGTACATCGGGCCGAACGGCGCCGGGAAGTCGACCACGATCAAGATGCTGACGGGGATCCTGACGCCGAGTGCGGGGCGGCTGCGCGTGGCGGGGATCGACCCGTCCCGGGAGCGGCGGCGCCTCGCGCACCGGATCGGGGTGGTGTTCGGGCAGCGTACGACCCTGTGGTGGGACCTGCCGCTGATCGACTCCTACCGGCTGGCGCACCGCATGTACCGGATCCCGGACGCGCGTTATCGGGAGAACCTGGACCGGTGCGTGGAACTCCTAGAGCTTCAGGCCCTGTTGGACGTGCCGGTACGGCAGCTCTCGCTGGGGCAGCGGATGCGCGGGGACATCGCGGCGGCCCTGTTGCACGACCCCGAGGTGCTGTACCTGGACGAGCCGACGATCGGTCTGGATGTCGTGTCGAAGGCCAAGGTGCGGGGCTTCCTGCGGGAGTTGAACGCCGAGCGGGGCACGACCGTGCTGCTGACCACGCACGATCTGCAGGACATCGAGCAGTTGTGCTCGCGGGTGATGGTGATCGACCACGGCCGGCTGGTGTACGACGGCCCGCTCGCGGGGCTGCACGAGGCCGGGGAGAGCGAGCGGACGCTGGTGGTGGACCTGGAGCGGGAACTGCCGCCGGTTCAGGTGCCGTCGGCGCGCGTGGTGCGGGTGGAGGGTCCGCGGCAGTGGCTGGCGTTCCCGGCGGGGCAGTCGGCGGCGCCGCTCGTGGCGCATCTCGCGGCGGAGTATCCGCTGGTGGACCTGTCGGTGCGGGAGCCGGACATCGAGGCCGTCATCGCCAAGATGTACGCGGAGAAGGCGGTCTCGTAGGCTTCTGTCATGACCGACGACGCAAGTCCCGACCTCCGGGCGTCCGACGCCGACCGTGAACGGGTCGCCGAGGTCCTGCGGGACGCCCTGGCCGAGGGCCGGCTCGACATGCAGGAGTTCGAGGAGCGGCTGGAGGCGGCGTACAAGGCGCGTACGTACGGCGAGCTCGCGCCGCTCACCCGCGATCTGCCGACGGCCCACGCACCGGCGCCCACTCCGGTCTCGTTCACCAAGGAACCGGCGCGGGGCGGGAGTTGGGAGGGGCGGATCGTGGGGGGCGAGGGGTCCTCGGCGGGTGCGGTCGCCATCATGTCCGGCTTCCAGCGCAAGGGCCGCTGGACGGTGCCGAAGCAGTTCAACTGCCTCGCGTTCTGGGGCGGCGGCGAGATCGACCTGCGGGAGGCGGACTTCGCGGACCGCGAGGTCGAGATCAACTGCGTGGCGATCATGGGCGGTGTGCAGGTGATCGTGCCGCCGGGGGTCGAGGTCGTCGTCCGTGGCATCGGCATCATGGGCGGCTTCGACCATCCGCGGGACGACGGGCCGCCGGAACCGGGCGCTCCGCGGGTGATCATCGGGGGTCTTGCGTTCTGGGGCGGGGTGGACGTGACCCGCAAGATCACCCGGGCCGAGCAGCAGCGGCTGAAGGAGCAACGCCGCCAGGAGAGGCTGGAGCGCAGGGAGTCCCGGAAAAGGCTGGACTGAGGCGCCCTTTCCCCGCGGCCCTACTTCGAGCACACCTTGGTCAGTTCGCCGGCCGCATCCGTGACCGGGCCGAGGTCCGGGGTCCTGTCGCCGTTCCTGATGGCCGTACGGACGTTCCCCACGGCCTTGCGCAGGTCGTCGACCGCCTTGTTGACGTCGGCGTTGTCGGTCTTGTCGCCGATCTTGTCGAGGTTCTTCTCGATGGAGTCCAGGGAGGCGTCGGCCTGGGTGGGATCGTTCGCGGCGTTCTCCACGGCCTGCTGCAGGTCGGTGACGCTGTCGGCGATGGAGTCGGCGGTCTGCACGCAGTCCAGGGCCTTGTTCACGGCGTCGCAGCCGGCGGTGAGTCCGGCGGTGAGCGCGACGGTCGCCACGGCGGCGGCGACGGCGGTGAGACGGCGTCGGCTGACGGCCATGGTGGTGGTTCCTCCCCTGGTAAGGCTGTGCCGTACCCCTAGGACGCCGAGGAGGGCGCGCGGGTTGCCCGCGCGCCCTCCTTGTGTTGGTCCGCCCTTTACTCGGCTTTTTGCTCGGCTGTTTACTTCGCGAGCGTGGCTTCCAGGGCCGCGCGCTGGTGGGCGGTGAGCTCGGCGCACCCGGTGACGGCGAGGTCGAGCAGGGCGTTCAGTTCGTCGCGGGCGAAGGGCTCGGCCTCGGCGGTGCCCTGGACCTCGACGAAGCGGCCGTCGCCGGTGCAGACGACGTTCATGTCGGTCTCGGCGCGCACGTCCTCCTCGTAACAGAGGTCGAGCAGGGGCACTCCGCCGACGATGCCGACCGAGACGGCGCTCACGGTGCCGGTCAGCGGCTGCCGGCCGGCCTTGATCAGCTTCTTGCCCTGGGCCCAGGAGACGGCGTCGGCGAGTGCGACGTACGCGCCGGTGATGGCCGCCGTGCGGGTGCCGCCGTCGGCCTGGAGGACGTCGCAGTCGAGGACGATGGTGTTCTCGCCGAGCGCCTTGTAGTCGATGACGGCGCGCAGCGAGCGGCCGATGAGCCGGGAGATCTCGTGGGTACGGCCGCCGATCTTGCCCTTGACGGACTCGCGGTCGCCGCGGGTGTTGGTGGCGCGGGGCAGCATGGCGTACTCGGCGGTGACCCAGCCCTCGCCGCTGCCCTTGCGCCAGCGCGGGACGCCCTCGGTCACGGATGCGGTGCAGAACACCTTGGTGTCGCCGAAGGAGACGAGGACGGAGCCCTCGGCGTGCTTGCTCCAGCCGCGTTCGATGGTGACCGGGCGGAGCTGTTGGGGGGTACGGCCGTCGATGCGAGACATGGCAAGGAGCCTAGCCGTACCTGGCGAAGGGGCTCCTCCCGCAGGTGTTCCTGTGCGGGAGGAGCCCCTTTCGAGGTGAGCCGGCGGGGCTCACATCATGTCTTCGATCTCCGCGGCGATCGGGTCGGCGTCGGTGCCGATGACGACCTGGACGGCGGTGCCCATCTTGACGACGCCGTGGGCGCCGGCGGCCTTCAGGGCGGTCTCGTCGACCAGGGAGGGGTCGGACACCTCGGTGCGCAGCCGGGTGATGCAGCCCTCGATCTCCTCGATGTTGTCGATACCGCCGAGGCCGGCGACGATCTTCTCAGCCTTGCTGGCCATGTCCTGTCTCCCTGAATTCCCTGATCCGAACCGCTTTGTCGCAGTAACCCACAGTTGGCCCAACTTCGCGAGCGGTCTTGCCGTGTGTGCCGAATGATGGCGGTCACGAGTCACGACAGCGGAACCGTCCCGCGAACTGGTCTACACCACACCCGGTACGGTCGCCAAACCGCGTCCGAGTCGAGTGGCCGGGAGGACGCCATGAGCGCCGAGAGCGCGCCCGCCGACAGCACGGCCGGCCCGGCACGGGAGCGCTGGAACCGCCTGTTCCAGGGCCTGCAGAAGATGGGGCGCAGTCTGCAGCTGCCGATCGCGGTGCTGCCGGCGGCGGGCATCATCAACCGGCTCGGCCAGCCCGACGTGTTCGGCAAGGACGGGCTGGGCTGGACGAACGTCTCCAAGGTCATGGCGGGCGCGGGCGGCGCCCTGCTCGACGGCTCGATCGGGCTTCCGCTGCTGTTCTGCGTGGGCGTGGCGATCGGCATGGCGAAGAAGGCGGACGGCTCGACGGCGCTGGCGGCGGTGACGGGCTTCCTCGTCTACTACGGGGTGCTGCACCAGTTCCCGCAGTCCTGCCCCGGCGGCTCCAAGGCGGTCCCCCAGGTCGGCTGCCAGGTGACCGTCGGCGCGGGCACGGGTTCGGTGACGCCCTTCACCTTCCAGAACCCGGGCGTCTTCGGCGGGATCGTGCTGGGTCTGCTGGCCGCCTTCCTCTGGGCCCGGTTCCACCGCACCCGGCTGGTGGACTGGCTGGGCTTCTTCAACGGCCGGCGGCTGGTGCCGATCATCATGGCGTTCGTCGCCATTGTCTTCGCGGCCCTGTGCCTGTGGATCTGGCCGCCGATCGGCAGCGGTCTGGAGGGGTTCAGCAAGTGGCTGCGGGACGCGGGCTCCTGGGGCGCGGGCGTCTTCGGCGTCGCCAACCGGGCGCTGCTCGTCGTCGGGCTGCACCAGTTCCTGAACGTGCCCATCTGGTTCCAGTTCGGCAGCTACACCAAGCCGGACGGCACGGTGGTGCACGGCGACATCAACATGTTCCTCCAGGGCGACCCGCACGCGGGCCAGTTCACCTCGGGCTTCTTCCCGATCATGATGTTCGCGCTGCCGGCCGCCGCGCTGGCCATCACGCACTGCGCGCGGCCCGGCCGCCGCAAGGAGGTCGGCGGTCTGATGCTGTCGGTGGCGCTGACGTCGTTCGTGACCGGCATCACCGAGCCGATCGAGTACTCGTTCATGTTCATCGCGCCGCTGCTGTACGCCGTCCACGCGCTGCTGACCGGCGTGTCGATGGCGGTGACCTGGGCGCTCGGGGTGCACGACGGGTTCAGCTTCTCGGCCGGCCTGATCGACTACGTCATCAACTGGCACCTGGCGACGAAACCCTGGCTGATCATCCCGATCGGCCTGTGCTTCGCGGCGGTCTACTACGCCGTGTTCCGGCTCGCGATCACCAGGTTCGACCTGAGGACGCCGGGCCGTGAGCCCGAGGACGAGGTCGAGGACATCACGAAGGCCTGAGAGTCCAAGGCCTGGGGGTCTACAGCGCGTAGCACAGCCGTAGCGGATTCGCGGGTTCCTTACGCCGCCTTCATCGTGCTACAACAGGTCTACACCACTCGGTGGTGTAGACCAGAGACGCTGCCGTCCCTCCCCCATGATTCCACGGGCGGCGCCTTGCATGCCCCCAGGAGGAACTTGTGACCACGGCGACCGCCGCTCCCGCGGCCGAGAAGAAGAAGGGCGCCGGCGTGATGGCTGTGCTGCAGCGCATCGGCCGCAGCCTGATGCTGCCGGTGGCGGTGCTGCCGGCCGCCGCCCTCCTGGTGCGCCTCGGCAACACCGACATGCTGGGCCGCCCGTCCTTCCCGACGTTCCTGACGAAGATCGCGTCGTTCATGGCGGCCGGCGGCAACGCGATCCTCGACAACATGGCGCTGCTGTTCGCCGTGGGCATCGCGATCGGCTTCGCGAAGAAGTCGGACGGCTCCACCGCGCTCGCCGCGGTCGTCGGCTACCTCGTCTTCAAGAACGTGCTGGGCACGTTCACCGACAAGAACCTGCCGAAGGTGGCGACCGCCGTCGACGGCAAGGTCGTCATGGTCAACGCCCCGGTGGACGCCAAGGTCCTCGGCGGTGTGGTGATGGGCATCGTCGTGGCGCTGCTGTACCAGCGCTTCTACCGCACCAAGCTGCCCGACTGGGCGGGCTTCTTCGGCGGCCGCCGCCTGGTGCCGATCCTGTCCGCCTTCGCCGGTCTCGTCATCGGCATCGTCTTCGGCTACATCTGGCCGGTCCTCGGCACGGGCCTGCACAACTTCGGTGAGTGGCTGGTCAAGTCGGGTGCGGTCGGCGCGGGCATCTTCGGTGTCGCCAACCGTGCGCTGATCCCGATCGGCATGCACCACCTGCTGAACTCCTTCCCCTGGTTCCAGGCGGGCGACTACCACGGCAAGAGCGGTGACATCGCGCGCTTCCTGGCCGGTGACCCGCACGCGGGCCAGTTCATGACCGGCTTCTTCCCGATCATGATGTTCGGTCTGCCGGCGGCGTGCCTGGCCATGGTGCACTGCGCCCGTCCGGAGCGCCGCAAGGTGGTCGGCGGCATGATGTTCTCCATCGCGCTGACCTCGTTCGTCACAGGCGTGACCGAGCCCATCGAGTTCACGTTCATGTTCATCGCGCCGGTGCTGTACGCGATCCACGCGGTGCTCACGGGCATCTCGCTGGCGCTGACCTGGGCGCTGGGCATGAAGGACGGCTTCGGCTTCTCGGCCGGAGCGGTCGACTTCGGCCTGAACCTGGGCATCGCGACCAACCCCTGGGGCCTGGTCCTGGTCGGCCTGTGCTTCGCGGCGGTCTACTACACCGTCTTCCGCTTCGCGATCATCAGGTTCAACCTGCCCACACCGGGCCGGGAGTCGGACGAGGAACTCGCCGAGCTGCAGAAGGCCGAGGCGAAGTAGCCCTTCCCCGCACACGTCGAAGGCCCCGGAACCCATGGGTTCCGGGGCCTTCGCGCGGTCCGCGGCGGCTGTCCGCGGCAGCTAGACCTCGTACGTCGCCCTCGGCGCCGCCAGTTCCACCGGGCCCCCGAACACCTCGCGCGCGTCACGCAGGTTGGCCTGCGGGTCGGTCCACGGCGGAATGTGGGTGAGCAGCAGGCGCCGGGCGCCGGCCCGGGCGGCGGTCTCGCCCGCCTCACGGCCGTTGAGGTGCAGGTCGGGGATGGTCTCCTTGCCGTGCGTGAACGCGGCCTCGCACAGGAACAGGTCGGTGTCCCGGGCCAGCTGGTCCAGCGCCTCGGTGACCCCCGTGTCGCCGGAGTACGTCAGCGACCGCCCGCCGTGCTCGACACGGATGGCGTACGCCTCCACGGGATGGCGGACCCGCTCGGTGTGCACCGTGAACGGGCCGATCTCGAACGTGGACGGCTTCACGGTGTGGAAGTCGAACACCTCACTCATGGAGGAGGCGGAGGGCGTGTCGGCGTAGGCCGTGGTCAGGCGGTGCTCGGTGCCCTCGGGGCCGTACACCGGGATCGGGTCGCAGCGGCCTCCGTCGTGGCGGTAGTAGCGCGCGACGAAGTACCCGAGCATGTCGATGCAGTGATCGGCGTGCAGATGGCTCAGGAAGATCGCGTCGAGGTCGTAGAGACCGCAGTGGCGCTGCAGCTCGCCCAGGGCGCCGTTGCCCATGTCGAGAAGCAGCCGGAAGTCGTCGGCCTCGACGAGGTAGCTCGAGCAGGCCGATTCCGCGGACGGGAACGACCCCGAGCAGCCGACGACGGTGAGCTTCATGAAGCAGAAACCTCCGTTGGCGGAAAGATCGAACGGCAGGATCGAAGGGCGGGGAACGGGGGTCGTGCGGTGCGTCGAGCGTAAGGCGCAAAAGCACGGGTCGCTCCTCCGCCAGGGGCCGTTGTGGGCGAACTCACCTGTGCTGTCACCGGTTCGGCTGGACCGGGGGCGCAGAAGGTTCCGCAGAGGGCGCGCGCTCATCGGCGCGCGCCGGTAACGTCGTCGTATGGACACGTCCTGGTGGCTGGCACTCGCGGCGGTGATACTGCTCGCGCTGGTCGCCACGCTCATCGACGGCTGGGGGCGCGGCCGGCGGTACGCCGGGCGGCGCCTGAGGCCCCTCGGCCGCGCGGGAACGGGCCCGGCGAGGGCCGCCCGGCCGGCCCCCGGGGACATCTGGTGGGCGGACGTCCCTTACGAGGACCGGACCGAGGCCAAGGACCGGCCGTGTCTGGTGCTGGCCGTGCGCGGGAACCGGGCCACGGTCGCCAAGATCACCAGCAAGTACCACGACGAGCGCGCGGGTGTGATCCCGCTGCCGCCGGGCGCGGTCGGCGACGCCCGGGGCCGGCCGAGCTTCCTGGAGACGGACGAGCTGCGCGAGGTGCCTGTCGGCGACTTCCGGCGACGGGTCGGTGTGGTGGATCCCGTTTTGTGGGATCAGGTGCGGCACCTCGCCGGCTGATCACTTCACGTTGACCGTCACCGTCCACTCCTGGATGCCCTTGCACGACATCTGACCCGGTGCCGTCGGCTGGGCGCACAGGGGCCGGGAGGACGTCAGTTTCTCGGTGCCGGTGCTGACCGCCTGGTACGCCGCCGTCGCCTGGCCCGGCTGGATGACGAAACCGGCGTTGATGCCCTTCAGTGCGGTGCCTTGGGCCGTGACCGGCTTCCAGGGGCGGGACTTGGTGCCGTCCAGGGCCAGGCGGACCTCGCCGCCCTTGGCCACGCACACGGTACGGCCGCTGTCGGAGACCTTGAGCTGGACGAGGGGGGCGCAGCCGGTGCCGGTCGGGGACGCGGACGGTGACACCTTGCTGTCACCGCCTGCGCCGGCCTTGCCGCTCTGGGAGCCGCAGCCGGCGAGGAGCAGCGCTGCCGCCGCGAGGGCGCAGAGGGTCGTACGGCGCATGGGGTTCGCCTTTCTGCCGTGCGTGGCCGTGAGGGAGTCGGCCGCCTGGTGCAGATGAGACGTGCCGGCTGCCAAAAAGGATCCCGCACACGGAAGGAAATATTCCGTATGCGGGATCCGGTGTTCACGGGCGGCGGGTCAGCTGGTCGTCAGGGCGGTGTCGTCCACGACGAAGCTGGTCTGCTGGGAGGAGTCCTCCACGCCGTTGAACTTCAGGGTGACCGTCTGGCCCGCCAGCGAGGACAGGTCGAAGGTCTTCTGCGCGTAGCCGGAGGCGGCGTCGACGTTCGAGTACGTCGCCAGGGTGGTCGAACCGGCGGTCACCGTCAGCTTGTCGTACGCGGTGCTGCCGGTCTCGGCGGTGTCGATGTGCAGGTAGAAGGTGAGCGTGGCCTTGCAGCCGGCCGGGATCGTCACCGACTGGGACACGGTGTCGGTGTGCGAGGAGCCGTAGCCGTCCAGCCAGGCGTAGTAGGAGCCGCCGTGGGCCGCCTCACCAGAGTCGTTGGTGATGACCCCGCTCGACGCGCTCCAGCCGGTGTTGCCCGACTCGAAGCCCGGGTTGGCCAGCAGCTGGGAGCCGGAGCAGGTGCCGCCGGAGGAGCCGACGGTCCAGGTGAAGGAGGTCGAGCCGGAGGCGCCGGTTGCGTCCTTCGCGGTGACCGTGACCTGGTAGGTGCCCGCGGTGGACGCCGTACCGGAGATCAGTCCGGTGGAGCTGTTGATGGACAGGCCGGTGGGCAGGCCGGAGGCGCTGTAGGTCAGGGCCGCGCCCGCGCTGTCACTGGCCTGGATCTGCAGGCTGGCCGAGCCGCCGGTGGTGGTGGACTGGCTGCCGGGGTTGGTGACGGTCACCGTGTTGCCGGTGCTGGCGCCGGAGGTGAACGCGGCGGTGCCGTTCGGGGTGCCCCAGCCGGTCGGGCCGTCGTAGCCGGTGCCCGCGGTGCAGAAGTAGGACGGGGAGCAGGAGCCGTTGTGGCCGCTGGTGACGTCGTACAGGTTGCCGGTGTGCTGGTACGGGTACTTCGCCGGGTAGTCGGTCGAGCCCGGGGTGCCCGCGAGGGCGTACACGCTCGCGATGATCGGCGAGGAGGCGCTGGTGCCGCCGACGACGCCCCAGCCGGAGCCGCCGTAGGTGTCGTAGACCGCCACGCCGGTGGCCGGGTCGGCAACGGCGGAGACGTCGGCCTCCATGCGCTTGGAGCAGCCG